>DASVPL010000029.1:0-2327 GCA_036382905.1 Thermoleophilaceae bacterium
ACGACCGCGCCAAGGTCCGCGTGCAGGCGGGGGCCGGGGGAGACGGCGTCGTCTCGTTCCGCCGTGAGGCGCACGTGCCGCGCGGGGGTCCTGACGGCGGCGACGGCGGCCGCGGGGCCGACGTGGTCCTGGTCTGCGACCCGTCGTTGCGCGACCTCGAGGAGTTCCGCTACCGCAAGCTCTACCAGGGCGCGCGCGGGGGGCACGGCCAGGGGTCGAACAGGCACGGGGCCTCGCCCGACGCTCTTGTGGTGGGCGTGCCGCCCGGCACGCGGGTGGAGGACGGCGAGCGCGGCCTGAGCTGGGAGCTCGCGGTAGCGGGCGAGCGCGTGGTGGTTGCGCGCGGCGGGCTCGGCGGGCGCGGCAACCGCCACTTCACGACCGCCACGCGGCAGGCGCCGCGGTTCGCCGAGCGCGGGCTCCCTGGCGAGGAGGGCTGGCTCGAGCTGCGGCTGCGGCTGCTGGCCGACGCCGGGCTCGTGGGGTTGCCGAACGCGGGCAAGTCGTCGCTGCTCGCGCGCATCACCCGCGCTGCGCCGAAGGTGGCGAACTATCCGTTCACGACGCTCGCGCCGGTGCTCGGCACGCTCGAGAGCGACGACCGCCAGCTCGTGGTCGCCGACATCCCCGGCCTGATCGAGGGGGCGAGCGAGGGCGCCGGCCTCGGACACGAGTTCCTCGCGCACGTGGAGAAGACGCGGCTGCTGGTGCACGTGCTCGACATCGCGCCGGTGGACGGGTCGGACCCGGTGGCGAGCCACGCGACCGTCGAGGCCGAGCTGGCAGCGCACGGCGCGGGCCTCGAGCGCCTGCCGCGCATCCTCGCGCTGTCGAAGTCGGACCTCGTGCCCGAGGAGCGCGCCGAGGAGGCGCGGCGGGAGTGGCGCGAGCGCCTCGGCGAGCGCGTTCGCGAGGTGCTCGTGACCTCCGCGGCCACCGGGCGCGGCCTCGACGACCTCAGGCGCGCGATCCTCGAGGGCGTGCCGGCGGAGCCGGTGCCCGAGGCGCCCGCCGCCGCGCCGGACCTCGACGGACTCGCCGAGCACCGCACGTACCGCCCCGCCGGCGACGGCTTCCAGGTCGAGCGCGCGGGGGAGGGGGCTTTCCGCGTCGCGGGCCCGCGCGTGGAGCGGCTGCTCGCCCGCCACGACCCCGACAACGACGACGCGATGCGCTACGTCGAGGAGCGGCTGCGCGGCATGGGGGTGATCGCGGCGCTCGAGGCGGCGGGGTTCGAGCCGGGCGACGACGTGGAGATCGGCGGGGTCGTGTTCGAGCTCGATCCCGGCGCGCCGTTCGGGTAGCGTCGCCACCGTGAAGGAGCGCGTAGTCGTGAAGGTGGGGTCGAACACGGTGCTCGACCGAGCGGGGCGGTTCCGCCCGCACCTCGCCGTGCTCGCCACCGAGCTCGCCGCCCTTCACCGGGGCGGCGCGGACGTCGCCCTCGTGACCAGCGGCGGCATCGCACGCGGCTTGCGGTCGCTCCACGTCACCCGCAGGACGAAGCGCATGAAGCGCGACCTCCAGGCGGCGAGCGCCGTGGGCCAGCCGGACGTGTACTCGCACTTCGAGCAGCTCTTCGCCCGCCAGCGCCCGCGCCTCGCGACGGCCCAGGTGCTGTTCACGTTCGCCGAGATCACCGAGCTGCACCACTTCCGCAACGTCCAGCAGGCGCTCACGCAGCTCGTCGAGTGGCGGGTGGTCCCGATCATCAACGAGAACGACACGACCACGATGGACGACATCACTTTCGAGAACAACGATTACCTCGCTGCGCAGGTGGCGAACATGCTGCGAGCCACGCGACTGGTGTTGTTCACGAACGTCGACGGCGTCTTCACCGCGAACCCTCAGGCGAGCAGCGGGGCGGAGCTGATCGAGGAGATCACCGACGTCAAGGACGCCCTCACGCGGTACCGGATCAAGAAGGGGGCCGCCCAGCTCGGCACCGGGGGCATGTACTCCAAGGTGGTCGCCGCGGAGATGGCCGCGGCGTCGGGTACGCGGGTGACGATCGCGAATGGCGTGAAGGCGGATTCCCTGCGCGCGGCGCTCCGGGGGGAGCGTGTCGGGACGATCTTCCCTCCGGCCGCTGGCCGGCAGAAGAAGGTCTTCCCGCGCCGCGACTGGATCCGCAGCCGCCGTCCCAAGGGTTCGATCTACGTGGACGCGGGCGCCGCACGGGCGCTGCGCACGGCGGGAGCCAGTCTGCTCCCGGTGGGCGTCGTACGCGTCGGGGGCAGCTTCGGGCGCGAGGCCATCGTCGATGTGCTGCACGAGGACGAGCTGCTCGGGAAGGGGATCGTCGCGCTGTCGGCGAGCCAGCT
>DASVPL010000030.1:0-1971 GCA_036382905.1 Thermoleophilaceae bacterium
GGCGTGCAGTTCACCCGCCTCGCCGTCGGCGACGGCGGCCAGGGCGCCGCGCTGGTGCAGCAGGACGGGCGCATGTACCTCGTGACCGACGTCGCCGGCAACGGCACGCGCGACTGCGTGCCCGACTACTACCCCGAGTACAACCCGTCGTACTACGACGACGACCCGTACCTGCCGCGCACGCACGGCGGTCCCGGCGGCGGCGCGTGGGAGTTCGACGACGACCCCTACTCCGGGCCGGGCGGGAGCGGCGCGCCGCCGGCGAACCCGGTGCCGGTCGGGAGCCCGGCGATCAGCGCCGCGCGCGCCGGTCAGCGCAAGCGCACCGCGCGCGTGGTCGTGGTGTGCCGCACGGCGTGCACGATCGACGCGCGGGCGCGGATCGCGTTCGCGGGCCAGGCCAAGGCGCTCGTGACGGGGACGGCCCGCACGAGCTCGAACGGCAAGCCGAAGCTGGTGGAGATCCCGCTGACGATGTCCGCCTCGACCGCGAAGACGATCGACGCGGCCCTCAGGGACAAGAAGCCGAAGCGCGCGCTGCTGCTCACGATCGGCGTGACCGCGACGATCCCCAAGCAGAAGAAGCAGACGCGCGAGGTAACGATCCTCCTCGGGCCCTCGGCCAGCCCGTTCCGCTGAGGGCGGGCTGACCCGCTAGGAGTCGCGGCGCCCGCGGGCGCGCTCGATCTTCGCCTGGCGCTCGCGCAGGTCGCGCTCCTCGCCGTGCTCGGAGAGGTCGAGGAAGCGCTCGCCCTCGGCCTCCTGCGGCATCAGCTCCTGCGGCGAGACCCCCTCGGGTCGATCGTGCGGGTAGTCGTAGCCCTTGCCGCGCCCGAGCGCCTTCGCCCCCGGGTACGCGGCGCTGCGCATCGAGTCCGGCGGGATCACGGGACCGTTCTCACGCACCCACTCCCGCGCGGCCTTGAGAGCCTTGTAGGACGCGTTCGACTTGGGTGCCAGCGCTAGGTAGACGGAGCACTGCGCGAGGTTGTGCGCGCACTCCGGCATCCCCACGTGCTCGACGGCGTACGCGGTGTCGACCGCGACGCCGAGCGCGCGCGGGTCCGCGTTGCCCACGTCCTCGCTCGCGAGGATCACCATCCGCCGGGCGATGAAGCGCGGGTCCTCGCCGCCCTCGATCATCGCCGCGAGGTAGAGCAGCGACGCGTCGGGGTCCGATCCGCGCGTGGCCTTGATCCAGGCCGAGATCGTGTCGTAGTGGTGGTCGCCGCCCTTGTCGTAGAGCACGGCCTTGCGCTGCATCGCCTGCTCGGCGACCGCCATCGTGATCCGCCCGTCGTCCGGGTTCTCCGCGGCCAGCTCGAGCCCCACGAGGGCCGAGCGCGCGTCGCCGGCCGAGCGGGCCGCGAGGAACGCCAGCGCCTCGTCGTCGATCTCCGGCGGGTCGTCGATGAAGCCGTCCAGCGCCCGCCGCAGCAGCCTGGTGATGTCGTCGTCCGACAGGAGCTGGAGCTCGTAGATCCGGGTGCGCGAGATCAGCGCGCTGTTCACCTCGAAGTACGGGTTCTCGGTGGTCGCGCCGACGAGCGACACGAGGCCCTCCTCCACCGCCGGCAGCAGCGCGTCCTGCTGCGCCTTGTTGAACCGATGGATCTCGTCGAGGAAGAAGATCGTGTGGCGGCCGCTCGCGCGCACGCGCTCCTCCGCCCGCGCCAGCACCGTGCGCACCTCGGCGCGCCCCGCGTTCACCGCCGAGAGCTCCTCGAAGGCCGCGTTCGCGTTCACCGCGAGCATGCGCGCGATCGTGGTCTTGCCGGTCCCCGGCGGCCCGTAGAGGATCATCGAGTGCGGCTCGCCGTCGTCGAGCGCGCGCCGCAGCGGGGACTCGGGGCCGAGCAGGTGCTGCTGACCCACGAGCTCGTCCGCCGTGGTGGGCCGCATGCGCACCGGCAGCGGGCGGTCCGACCGCGGGACCGCCGTCTGCCCGGACTGCGCGGGGTCGTCGCCGGC
>DASVPL010000031.1:0-14213 GCA_036382905.1 Thermoleophilaceae bacterium
GGTGGCCGCCGGCCTGCGGCCCGGTGCCGGAGCGGGCGAGGTGGCCGAGGCGTGCGTGCTGGGAGCCGCGCTCGGCGTGCGGCACGGCCGGGCAGTCGCGCTGCCGCCCGTGAACGAGCGGATCGAGCTGGCGCTGGACGCGGCGCGGGCGGCGCGCGACCTCGACGACGCGCTGGGGCGGATCGAGTCCGCAGTGGGCACGTCGATGCTCGCGCACGAGTCCGTACCGGCGGCCGTGGGCGTGTTCGCCGCGGCGGGCGGCAATCCGTTGGAGGCCGTGCGGGCCGGCGTGTTGATCGGCGGCGACACCGACACGATCGCCGCGATGGCCGGCGCGCTCGCCGGCGCGCTGCGCGGGTACGCGTGCTTGAAGTCCGGCGATCGCGCGCTTCTGGATGCCGTGACGCCGCCCGCGCTGGCCCAGCTCGTACCCGGCCTGGCGGCGATCGCCGCTCGGCGCGCTCGCGCCCAGCCCGGCGCCTCGGCCCGCTCGCGCCCGGCGGCCGCCGACTAGCCCGCGGGCTCCGACCCCAGCTCCAGGAACGCCTCCATGAACGCCTCCGAGAACGTGGGGAAGGGCTGGATCGTGTCCGCCATCACCGCGAGCGGCACCTTCGCGCGGATCGCGAGCGTCGCCTGCTGGAGCCACTCGCCCGCCTCGGGCCCGAGCGCGTAGGCGCCGGTCACGACCTCGCCGTCTGAGACGAGCGTCATGAACCCGGCGTGCTCGTACTCGCGGGTGTAGGTGGACGTGCGCGCGACGCCGCTCAGGTCGATGGTCACCTCGCGCTCGCCCTCGGCCGCGCCGACCGACGCCGCCTGCGGGTCCGTGAACACCACGCGCGGCACCGCGTCGTAGTTGGCCTCGCGCGGCGTGCCGAGGATGTTCGCGGCGGCCACGCGGCCCTGGTACTTGCCGACGTAGGTGAGCGGCCAGATGCCGGTCACGTCGCCGATCGCCCAGATCCCGTCGCCCGCGGACATGCGCGAGTCCACCGGCACCTCGCCATGCTCGCCCAGCTCCACTCCGGCGTTCTCGAGGCCGATCCCGCCGGACCGCGGCCGCCGGCCCGTCGCCACGAGCAGCCGGTCGCCGCGCAGCTCGCTCCCGTCCTCGAGCTCGAGCACGTAATCGTCGCCGTCGCGGCGGGCCGCGCTCACGTGCACGCCGAACCTGAGCTCGATTCCCTCCTCCGCGAGCCGCTCGCCCAGCGCCTCGCCGAGCCGCTTCGGCTCGCGCGCGAGCACGTGCTCGGAGCCCTCCACGAGCGCCACCTCCGCGCCCATGCGGCGCACGGCCTGCGCCATCTCGACGCCGACCGGCCCGCCGCCGAGCACGATCAGGCGCCGCGGGACCCCCTTCAGGCCCGTGGCCTCGCGGTTGGTCCACACGCCGTCGAGCTCGCGCAGCCCGGGCACCGGCGGGATGATCGGCTCGGAGCCCGTCGCGACGATGACGTGGTCGGCGGTCAGCTCGCGCTCGCCCACCGCGACCCGCCCCGGCCCGGCGATCCGGCCCTCGCCGCGCACGAGCTCGACGCCGACCGACTCGAGCCAATCCGCGCCGCCGGAGTCGTCGTAGCTCGACACCTGGAAGTCGCGCCAGCCGAGCACGCGCTCCACGTCCAGCTCGCCCGTGATCGCGCCCGGCGCCTCGCGCGCGGCCTGGAGCGCCTCGCCCGGGCGCAGCAGCGTCTTCGACGGGATGCACGCCCAGAACGAGCACTCGCCCCCGATCAGCTCGCGCTCCACCACGGCGACCTTCGCGCCGCCCTCCACCAGTCGCGCCGCGCAGTGCTCGCCCGGCGCGCCCTGGCCCACGATGATCACGTCGTATTCGGCCATGCGCCCAGTATCCCGGTACCGTCCGGCGCATGAGCGACGCCACCCTGAAGTTCCTCCTGCCCGAGTCCGAGATCCCGACGCACTGGGTCAACCTCATGCCCGACCTGCCCGGGCCGCCGCCGTCGCCGCCGCTGCACCCGGGCACGAAGGAGCCCGCCGGGCCGGACGACCTCTCGCCGATCTTCCCGATGGGGCTGATCGAGCAGGAGGTCTCGACCGAGCCGGAGGTCGAGATCCCCGACGAGGTCCGCGACGTCTACCGGCGCTGGCGCCCGTCGCCGCTCTACCGCGCCCGCGCGTTCGAGCGCGAGCTGGGCACCTCGGCGCACATCTACTTCAAGTACGAGGGCGTGTCGCCGGCCGGCTCGCACAAGCCGAACAGCGCCGTGCCGCAGGCGTACGAGAACAAGCAGGCGGGGATCGAGAAGCTCGTCACCGAGACCGGCGCGGGGCAGTGGGGCTCGGCGCTCGCGCTCGCGTCCGCGCTGTTCGGGATCGAGTGCGAGGTCTACATGGTCGGGTCGAGCTACGACCAGAAGCCGTACCGGCGCGCGCTGATGGAGACCTGGGGCGCGACCGTCCACCGCTCACCCAGTGACCGCACCGAGTCCGGCCGGGCGAACGCCTCGCACGAGACCGGCTCGCTTGGGATCGCGATCTCGGAGGCCGTCGAGGTGGCGGCGGGGTCGGACGCGAACTACGCGCTCGGGTCGGTGCTCAACCACGTGTGCCTGCACCAGACCGTGATCGGGCAGGAGGCGATCGCGCAGATGGGGATGGCGGGGGAGGAGCCCGACGTGGTGATCGGTTGCGTCGGCGGCGGCTCGAACTTCGCCGGGATCGCGATCCCGTTCGTGCGGCGCGTGCTGCGCGACGGGGCGAAGACGCGCTTCGTCGCCGCCGAGCCGGCGGCCTGCCCGACGCTCACGCGCGGGGCCTACCGCTACGACTTCGGCGACACCTCCGGGATGACGCCGCTGCTCCCGATGTACACGCTCGGCCACGACTTCGTGCCGCCGCCGCTGCACGCCGGCGGCCTGCGCTACCACGGGGACTCCCCGCTCGTCTGCGGGCTGGTCAAGGCGGGGCTCGTCGAGGCGGTGGCCTTCCGGCAGAACGAGTGCTTCGACGCGGCGCTGCGCTTCGCGCGGACCGAGGGCATCGTGCCCGCGCCCGAGGCGGCGCACGCGGTGCGCGCGGCCGTGGTCGAGGCCGCGGCCGCCGACGAGGCGGGCGAGCAGCGCGCGATCCTCTTCAACCTCTCCGGCCACGGCCACTTCGACATGTCCGCGTACCAGGCGTACCTGTCCGGCTCGCTCGAGGACGTGGAGTTCTCGGAGGCCGACATGGAGGCCGCGCTCGAGCGGCTGCCCGAGGCGCCGTCGCTGGCCTGAAGGGGCTCGTCTACAGGCCCGACCTGGTCACGGTCGCGGAGGAGGAGCAGGTCCTCGCGTGGCTCGACACGATCGACTACCGCGAGGTGGTGATGCACGGCCGCGCGGCGAAGCGCACCGTGCGCCACTACGACCTCGACTACGACTACCAGTCGCGCGACGTCGTGCCGGCCGACCCTCTTCCCGCCGAGGTCGAGTGGCTGCGCGAGCGCTGCGCCGAGCTGGCCGAGAAGCGCCCGGACGAGCTGGCGCAGGTGCTGGTCTCGCGCTACCCGCCGGGCGCCGGCATCGGCTGGCACCGCGACGCCCCGATGTTCGGCCGCGTGGTGGGCGTATCGCTCGGAGCGCCCGCGCGGATGCGCTTCCAGCGCACGACGAAGGAGGGCGAGCGGCTGGTCGAGGAGCTGGACCTCGAGCCGCGCTCGGGCTACCTGCTGTCGGGCAGCGCGCGCTGGACGTGGCAGCACTCGATCCCGGCCCAGAAGGGGCTGCGCCACTCGATCACGTTCAGGACGCTGCGGGAGCCGGAGCCGCGGGCGCGAAGCGCTCCTTGAACGTGAACGCGTCCGGCGACGGGCCTTCCGACTCGAGCAGCGCCAGCCGCTCCAGCGCCTCCGCCACGGTCGGCTCGTGCCCCGCCGGGACCCACCAGAGGACCAGGAACGGCTTGCCGAAGTGCACGAACCACTCGCGCCTGCGCCGCATCACCTCGAGGTGCGCACTCTCGTAGACGTACGCCCAGAGCGCGTCGATCGTCTCCCAGACGGAGATGTTCACGATCACCCGGTCCTCGTCGGCGATGCGGATGCCGGTCGCGCCGGCCCCGTCGTCGTCCTGAAGGCGCCACACGAACCCAGGACTGCCGTCCGCCAGGGCGTTGATCGGCTCGAGCAGCGCCATGAACTCGGCCAGCTCGGGCGAGTCGAGCGGCGCCTTCGCGCGCGCGAGGTTGAGCTGCGCGATCTGATGCATCAGCTCAGCAGGTAGCCCGCCACGAAGCCGGCGACCGTCGCGGCCGCCGTGAGGCGGCTGACCTCGGAGAACGCGTGCGGGATGATCGCGATCGATACGACCGCGAGCACGGCGCCGGCCGCCACGGCCTGGGCGCCGCCGACCAGCTCTTCGCTGGCGTCGGCGAGGACTGTCGCGCCGAGCACGGTGGCCGCGGCGAGCGTGAGCCCGATGCCGCCGAGCAGGCGGATCGCGAACCCGCTCGTGTGACCGCCTTTCACGATCGGCTGCGCCGCCCCGTAGGCCTCCACCACGTTGCCGATCAGCACGCCCGCGAGCAGCGCGACGCCGATCTCGCCCTCCGCGACCGTCAGCCCGATCGCGATCGACTCGGGCACGCCGTCGATGAATATCCCGGCGGCGATGGCCTCGCCGCGGGCGGACTCGCCGTGGTCGGGCATGTTCATCGGGCGTCCGGCCGCTACCGCGTGGGCGGCGCGGCGGTGCGCCCTCATGCCGCTGTTGCGAGTCAGCAGGTAGTCGGCGCCGACGTAGACCGCCGTGCCCGCCACGAGCCCGGCCGCCGTGAGGGCGGGGCCGGCGCCGGCGTCTGCCTCGGGCACCAGCTCGAGGGCGATCGCGGCCAGGAGGGTGCCGCCGCCGAACGCGGTGAGCAGCGCGGCCACGCGCTCCGGGAGGCGGAGCGCGGCGGCCGCCACGGCGCCCGCGAGCAGGCTCGCCGCGATCGCGAGGCCCCAGCCGATCGACGGACCCAGGTTCTCCACGCCCCGATTGTCGCGCACCTCGGGGAGAGGAAGGTCGCGCACCTCGCATGGAGGAAGCCGCCAGTCGGCCGGGTACCGTTTTCCGCGTGATCGTCGATGGCATCTCCGTGCGCCACGCGGACCGCGGCGCCGCGCGCGTCGAGGGCGATCTGCCCGTGCTCGTCCTGCACGGCTGGGGAGCGCATCTGGAGGCCATCGAGCCGATCGTCGCGGCCCTGGCGGGCGAGACGCGCGTGCTCGCGCTCGACCTCCCGGGCTTCGGCCAGAGCGACCCGCCGCCCGAGCCGTGGGACGCCGACGGCTACATGCGCTTCGTGCTGCGCTTCCTCGACGAGCTGGGCGTCGAGCGCGTGCACGTGGTGGGCCACTCGCACGGCGGCCGCGTGGCCATCTGCATGGCGGCCGAGCACCCCGAGCGCGTCGCGCGCCTGCTGCTCGTGGACGCCGCCGGGGTGCCACCCAAGCGCGGCATGAAGTACCGCGCGAAGGTGTCGGTCGCGAAGGCGGGCAAGGTGGCGGGGAGGGTCGGCGCCTCCGGCCTCCAGGACAGGCTCCGCGCGCGCGTCGGCTCGACCGACTACCTGAACGCCTCCGAGGAGATGCGCGCGACGTTCCGGCTCGTGATCGGCCAGGACATGACCGAGCGCCTGCCGCGCATCGGGGCCACGACGCTGCTCGTCTGGGGCGACCAGGACGACGACACGCCGCTCTGGATGGCCCACCGGATGGAGGAGCTGATCCCGGACGCCGGGCTCGCCGTGTTCGAGGGCGCCGGCCACTACTCCTACGCGGACGACCCTGCGCGCTTCGGCAGCGTCGCGCGCCTGTTCCTGTGCGAGCAGCCACGCGCGCTCGCGGCGGGGGCGCCGGCCGCGTGATCGCCACCGGGTTCGACCTCGCGTTCGCCGGACTGTTCGGCCTGATGGCGGGCCGCCTCCACGTGCTGCTGCACCTGTTCCAGCTCGAGCACTACGAGCCCGCGCGCCTGCGCGTGTGGGTGAAGCGCCGCGGCCTGCGGCTCGACCCGAACGAGCTCGGATACCTGACCGGGTTCGCCGGGCTGATGGTGGCCGCCACCGGGTTCGACCTGCCAGGCGTGGTCCTGGGGCTCGGCGCGCTCGCCGCGATCGTGGGCGTGCGGCATGGAGCGAGCGTGCTGCGGCGCGACCAGATCAAGCCGCTGGTCTTCACGCCGCGCGCGCGGCGCATGTACGCGACCGCACTCGGCCTCCTCCTGCTCGCGGCGATCGCGATCTCGGTCGGCGCGATCGTGGGCGACCGCGAGAGCCTCGCCGCGAACCTGGGCCTGCTGCTCGCGCTGGGCTCGTACGTTCTCGCGCCCGAGCTCCTGATCCTCGCGAACCTGCTCGTCAAGCCGGTCCAGGCGCTCGACAACCGCCGCTTCGTCGCGCGTGCGCGCAGGAAGCTCGCCGAGGTGGACCCACTCGTGGTCGGCATCACCGGCTCGTACGGGAAGACCACCACGAAGAGCTGCGTGGCCGCCGTCGCCGAGCTGCGCGGGCCGGCTTACCCCACGCCCGCCTCGTTCAACAGCTTCCTGGGCGTGGTGCGCGCGATCAACGAGGGACTCCAGTCGCGCCACCGGACGTTCGTGGTCGAGATGGGCGCCTACCGCCGCGGCGACGTGGCCGAGCTGTGCGAGCTCGCGGGGCCGAAGATCGGGATCCTCACCGCGATCGGCCCCGCGCACCTGGAGCGCTTCGGGTCGCTCGACGAGACCGAGCGCGCGAAGGGGGAGCTGGGCGAGTCGCTCCCGGCCGACGGCGCGCTGATCACGCGCGCGGACGACGAGCGCTGCCGCCGGGCGGCGCAGCGGTCCCCGGCGCCCGTTCGCCTGTTCGCACCGTTCCCGCACGTGGACGCGGACGTGTGGGCCGAGGACGTCGAGCTGCGCGACGGCCGCACCGTGTTCCGGCTCTGCGCGCGCGACGCCGACGCCGTCACGGTCAAGGCGCGGCTGCTCGGCGAGCACAACGTGGCCAATCTCGTGGCCGCCGCCGCGGCCGGGCTCGAGATGGGCCTCGGGCTCGACGCGATCGGCCGCGCGCTCGCCAAGGTGCAGCCGCCGGCGCACCGGCTCGCCCCGATCGTCAACGCGAGCGCCGGCGTGGTCGTGATCGACGACGCCTACAACTCGAACCCGCAGGGCGCGGCGGCCGCGCTCGACGTGCTCGCCTCCCACCCGGCCGACCGGCGCCTGCTCGTCACGCCGGGGATGGTCGAGCTGGGCGATCGGCAGGAGGAGGAGAACCGCCGCTTTGGCGAGCGCGCCGCGGCCGTCTGCGACCTCGTCGTGCTGGTCGGCCCGGAGCAGACGCGGCCGGTGCGCGCGGGCCTCGAGGCCGCCGGGTTCGCCGACTCCGCCCTCCACGTGGTGCCCGACGCGGGCGCGGCCCAGGAGCTGCTGGCGCGCACCACGCGCCGCGGCGACGTGGTGCTGTTCGAGAACGACCTGCCCGACCTCTACGCGTCCGGGAACGGGTCCGGCGGCTGAGTACAGTGCCGCGCATGAGAGTCGCCGTCTGCTTCGGCGGCCCGTCGGTGGAGCACGACGTCTCGATCATCAGCGCCCAGCAGCTGATGGCGGCGCTCGAGGACCGCCACGAGCCGGTCCCCATCTACCTCGCCCGCGACGGTCGCTGGTGGACGGGCGATTCGCTGCGCGAGATCGGGTCGTACGGGTCCGACCGGCCGACCGGCGCCGAGCCGGTGGAGCTGCGTCTGGGCAGCTCGGGCGCGCCGTTCGCGGTGCCGGCGGCCTCGCGCTTCCGCGGTGGCCGCGACGTGCCGGTGGACGTGGCGATCAACGCCGTCCACGGCACCGGCGGCGAGGACGGCGCCCTGCTGGGCGCGCTGGAGCAGACCGACGTGCCCTACGCCGGCGGCGGGGTCGGGCCCGCGGCGGCCGCAATGGACAAGGCCCTGGCGAAGCTCGTGTTCCGCGACGCCGGCGTGGACGTGAACCCGCACCTCCAGGTCACGCGCGAGCGCTTCGCGGGCGATCCGGCGGGCGCCGCGGCCGAGGCCGTCGAGGCCGTGGGGCTGCCCTGCTTCGCGAAGCCGTCCACGCTCGGCTCCTCGATCGGCGTCACGCGCTGCGCCGACGCCGCCGAGCTCGAGGAGGCGCTGGAGCTCTGCTTCGAGCTCGACCGCCGCGCGCTGGTGGAGCCGTCGCTCGAGGAGGCGATCGAGATCAACGCCGCCGTGCTCGGCCGCCCCGGCGGCGAGCTGCGCGTGTCGGTGCTGGAGCAGCCCGTGAAGGGCGACGCCGCACTCTCGTTCGAGGACAAGTACCTGCGCGCCGGCGGGAAGGGCGGCGCGAAGGACGGCGCGCCCGGCTCCGCGCCCTCCGGACCGAAGGCGGGCTCCTCCGCGGGCGCCAAGGCCGGCGGCGGCGACGGCGCCGGCATGGCCAGCGCCGACCGGATCATCCCCGCGCCGATCGACGAGGAGCTGGCCGACCGGATCCGCCAGGCCGCGCTGGCCGCGCACCGCGCGCTCGGCTTCGCCGGCGTGGTGCGCTACGACTTCTTCGTGCACGAGGACCGCGTGATCCTGAACGAGGCGAACACGGTCCCCGGCTCGTTCGCGTTCTACCTCTACGAGCCGGATGGCCTGACCTTCCCCGACCTCGCCGACGCGCTGGTCGAGATCGCGCTGGCCGAGGCCGCGGAGCGCCGCGCCACCACCCGCACCTTCGAGTCGGTGCTGCTCAGCCGGCACCAGGGCGGCGGCTGATGCCGGGCCGGGTCGTGGTGGCGAGCGGCGGCCGCTCGCTCGAGCGCGAGATCAGCCTGCGCTCCGGGCGCCGCGCGACCGACGCGCTCGAGGCGCTCGGCTACGACGCGATCCCGATCGACCCCGACCACGGCTTCGTCGGCGAGATCAAGCGCCTGAGGCCGGAGTTCGTGTTCGTGGCGATGCACGGTCGCGGCGGCGAGGACGGCACGCTCCAGGACCTGCTCGAGATCCTCCACGTGCCGTACACGGGGTCGGACGTGCACGCGTCCGCGCGCTGCCTCGACAAGCACGCGTTCAAGGAGCTGATGGTCGGGATCGGCCTGGCCACGCCGGTCTGGCACTCGTTCAACCGCGACGCGTTCGCCGCCTTCGGCGCCGCCGACACGCTGCCCGAGCTGATCGCGCAGCTCGGCTTCCCCCTCGTGGTCAAGCCTGCGCGCGAGGGATCGTCGCTCGGGATCAAGTTCGTGAACTCGAGCGAGGAGTTCTCGCAGGCCGTGGTCGGCGCGCTCAGCTACGACGACCGCGTGGTGATCGAGCACTTCGTGGAGGGCCGCGAGCTGGCGGCCACCGTGCTCGGCCCGCCCGACGCCCCCGAGGTGCTGCCGGTGGTCGAGATCAAGACCGACGAGCCCTTCTACACGTTCCGCGCGCACTACGACGCTGGCGTGGCGGAGCTGGAGGTGGCGTCGCTCGAGCCGGGCGTCCAGGAGTCCGTCGAGAGCGCCGCCCGCAAGGCATACACCGCGGCCGGCTGCCGCGACTTCGCGCGCGTGGACATCATCCTCGACACAGAGAACGAGCCCCAGATCCTGGAGATCAACACGATCCCGGGCCTGACGGAGACGGGCCCCGCGCGCTTCGCCGCCGAGGCCGCGGGACTCGACTTCCCGGCGCTGGTGGAGCGGGTGGTCGCGCGCGCGGCGGGCGAGGCGGGAGGCGCATGATCGGCCGCTCGAGCCGCTCCTAGCGGTCTACCCCGCAAGCGGTGTGTCAGACCTGTAACGCTGCGTTCGCCTCAGGCTCGATCTGGGCCATGTTGTCGTCGTATAGCGACCCAAACATGGCCCAGTAGCCCCGGGGCCGCCACGCCGTGCGGCCGGACGTTACGGGAGGGTTACGAGTGTTTCAGCCGGAGTCGCGTGCGGCCGCGAGCTCCGCGCGGTACTCGTTCCGGTACCCCACGACCTTGCGGACGTACGCGCGCGTCTCGCGGTAGGGCGGGATGCCGCGGTACCGGATCACCGCCCGCGGGCCGGCGTTGTAGGCGGCGAGCGAGAGCTGGATCTTCCCCCGGAAGCGGTCGAGCTGCGAGCGCAGGTAGCGCGCGCCGGCGTCCAGCGAGCGGGCGGGCACGATCCGGTCGTCGACGCCCCTCTTGAGGTCCACCCTCAGGCCGAGGGAGCGCGCCGTCGACGGCATGAGCTGCGCGAGCCCGCGCGCGCCGGAGCGGCTCGTGGCCTCGGGGTCGAAGTTCGACTCGGCGTGGACGAGCGCGGCCAGCAGCAGGCGGTCCACGCCGTTGGCGTCGGCGGCCGTGGCGATCTCGTTCGCGAACGGGACGGCCGGCATCCCCTCGACCGGCGCCTGCGCGCCGGAGGGCTGCCCGGGCGGAGCGGCTCCGCCGGTCGGCTGCTCCTCCTGAGCGGCGGCAGGGGCGGCCAGCGCCAGCGTCAGCACGACGGCGGCGGCTGTGGCGAGACGACCCATGCGGGCTGCGACCTTCAGCGAAATCCCCTCTCGTCTTCTGCGCCTACGAGGTGAGCTGACGGGCTTGCGCTGTGCGCTACGCCGCTCTCAGACGGCGATTCGCCCCAAACGTCCTGGTTCCCCCGTTCCCCACCACCGACGGCGGGGACTCGGCACGCCCGGAGTGTAACCCTGCGCGCGGCGCGTGAAACCCGCGGCGCACGACGTGGTGCTCACGACGCTGGTCGAGCGACCTCCCGCTGCGTTGAGATAGGGTGCCGCCCCGGGCGGGGGAGAGGGAGAGGATGCCGCATCTATTCAGGTCGCGACCGGTCGGATTGCAGGTTGTTCTCGCGGGGATCGTCCCCGCGCTGTTCGGCGCGCTCACGGGCTGGGTGCTCGGGCTCAGCGAGATCGGCTACCTCGTGCTCTCGCTCCTCGCTCTCGCCGGTGCGTACGCGGCCGGGCTGGAGCACGACGGCGCGGGCGAGGCCGCGCTGCGCGGAGCCCTCGGCGGCGCGCTGTTCGGTGGCTTCATCCTCATCGTGCACAACGCGACCGGGGAAGAGGCGAAGGCGGAGCTGCCCGATCCCGAGATCCTTCTCATCGCGGTCACGATCGCGTTCAGCGTGGGCGCCGGTGCGCTCGGCGGCCGGCGCCGTCACAGGCATGAGGCCGAGGGGCCCAAGGACAAGGGGGAGAAGGAGGCCGTGAACTTCAAGCGACTGCATTGGGCCGAGTTCATCGGCTTCGCGGGTGTGGGCGTCCTGCTCGCATCGATGTTCCTGCCGTGGTTCTCCACGAGCTGCGACAGCCTGAGGCCGGCGACGCCGGACGGCTGCAACCCGAACTCGACCCTCAACGGGCTGCGCGGCGACTTCAACGCCTTCGAGACCTACAAGATCATGGACATCCTGCTCGTCCTGGCGTGCATCGCGCCGTTCGTGCTCGCCTACCTGGTCATCCGCGAGTCGCAGCTCTCGTGGCGCCCGGGCGAGGTCACGATGATCGTCGGGATGGTCGCCGCGGCGCTGATCTGGCTGAACGGGATCATCCTCGGCCGGCCGGGCGACAGCGTCGACATCGGGATCGAGATCGGCTACTGGATCGGGCTGATCGGGGCGAACATGATCCTCGCCGGCGGGCTCATACGCCAGGCCCTCGGCGGGCGCACGCGCAAACCGCCCGGAACGCTCTAGCCGTGCCCGATCCCACGGGCGCGCGTCCCGACCGCAACCTGGCGATGGAGCTCGTCAGGGTCACCGAGTACGGGGCCCTGGCCGCGGCGCGCTGGGTCGGACTGGGGGAGAAGGAGAAGGCCGACGGCGCGGCCGTGGACGCGATGCGCCTGATGCTCGACACCGTGCGGATGGACGGCGTCGTCGTCATCGGCGAGGGCGAGAAGGACGAGGCGCCGATGCTCTACAACGGCGAGCAGATCGGCGACGGCTCGCCGCCGCAGGTGGACATCGCGGTCGATCCGCTCGAGGGCACGACGCTCGCCGCGGAGGGATCGCCGCGCGCGCTCGCGGTCATGGCGATGTCCGAGCGCGGGTCGATGTTCAACCCGGGGCCCGCCGTGTACATGCTGAAGATCGCCGCGCAGCCGGCGTTCGCGCACCTGCTCGACCTCGACCGGCCGCTGAGCGAGACGCTCGAGCTGATCGCGCGCGAGAAGGGCACCGACGTCCGCGACGTGACCGTGATGATGCTCAAGCGCGACCGCCACAACGAGGCCGTCGAGGAGATCCGCCGCGCGGGCGCGCGGATCCGGTTCATCTCGCACGGGGACGTCTCGGCCTCGCTGCTCGCGGTCCAGGACGAGTCGCCGATCGACCTGCTCTGGGGGATCGGCGGCACGCCCGAGGGCGTGATCTCGGCGGCCGCGATCAAGTGCCTCGGCGGGCAGATGCTCGGGCGGGTCTGGCCGCGCAGCGACGAGGAGCGCCAGGCGATCGCCGACTTCGGGCTCGACCTCGACGAGGTGCTCGACGTGGACCGCCTGATCGCGGGCGACGACGTGTTCTTCTCCGCCACGGGCGTGACCGACGGCGACGTGCTCGAGGGCGTGCACTACACGACCACGGGCGCGACGACGGAGTCGCTCGTCATGCGCACGCGCTCGGGGACGGTGCGGCGGGTCTCGGCGGTGCACGATCGCGCCAAGCTGCGCGAGATCAGCGGGCAGCGCGCCGGCTAGCTCTCAGGCGCTCTGGACCTGCTCGGCGCGCTGCTCGGCCACGGGGTCCGCGGCCGGGTTCTCACCCGCCAGCGCCTTCCGCGCCTCCTCGCGCAGCGAGCCGACTACAGACTCCGGCAGCTCGAGCCGAGCCAGCGAGCGCAGGAACGCGTTGGTCACGATCACGTGGATGCGCAGCTGGGTCTGCTGGTAGAGCCAGGCGCCCAGGCGCGCGAGCTTGCGCGGTACCCAGCTCTGCGCGATGGCGGGGTAGAAGTTCGCCACCTCCGAGCTCACGCGCGCGTTGATCTCGTCGCCGCCCGGGTCGGGCTGTGGCCGCTCGACGCAGACGCGCAGGTGGCCCTTGTTGCGCCCCTGCGGTGCGACCAGGATTCCCTTCTCGATCCGCCAGGTGACGGTGCCGCGGTGGGGGAGGGTCTCGTACTCGGGCGGGCGGAAGGTGAGGAGCCGCAGGGGCCTCGCGACGAGCACGACCTCGCGACCCTCGGGCGTGTAGAGCACGCGGATCAGGCCGAGCGTGAAGCGGCTGAGGAAGACCCAGTAGGTGCGCGCGAGGCGCTCGAGGTACTCGGCCCGCCAGAGCTTGTCGAGCTCCGCGCGCGGGAGGGTGACGTCGGCCACCTGCTTCGTGGTCACGCTGCCGTCCTCGGTCGAGGAGCCCTGCGGCGTCGCGACGATGTTCACGCGCGCGACCGCGCGGCGGCGGCGCTCGAGCAGTCGTCTCGGGTCTCTCGGTCTCACCCCTGAAACGTACCCAGCGGGAACGGCTCGGCGTCCACGAGGGCGCCGGGTGCGAGCTCGCCCGTGCCGCGGGGGATGAGGGCCAGGGCGCCGGCGCCGAGCATCGAGCTGATCCGGTGGGATCCCTGGGCGCCGGTGGGCTCGGCGCTCCAGCCGTCGTCGCTCGCGGTCAGGCGGCAGCGGATGGCCTGCTCGCGCCGCTCGCTCCGGGTCACGGGAGCCGTGAGTCGCGCGCGCACGCGTGCGGGGGCGGGGTCGGCGCCGGCCAGCGCGCGGATGGCCGGGTGGGCGAAGAGCTGGAACGTGACCATCGCGGAGACCGGGTTGCCGGGCAGACCGAACACGAGCGCGCCGGTTGGGGTTGCCCCGAACCAGGTCGGCTTGCCCGGCTTGAGCGCGACGCCCCAGAAGATTTGCTCGACGCCGAGCTCCGCGAGAGCCGGCTTCACGTGGTCGTGCTCGCCGACCGAGACGCCGCCGGACCCACACACCACGTCCGCCTTGTCGAGCGCGGCGCGCAGCGCCGCGACGGTGGCGGCGTGGCTGTCGCCGACCCGCCGGTGGCCGTCCACGCGTGCGCCGGAGGCGGTGGCGAGGGCCACGAGCGCCGGTCCGTTCGAGTCGCGGATCTGGCCGGGGCCAAGCGGCGCGCCGGGATCGACCAGCTCGTCGCCCGCGACCACGACGGCCACGCGCGGCACCGCGCCGCAGCGGACCTCGGTGCGCCCGAGCGCAGCGAGCATCGCCAGCTCGGACGGGCCGATCTGCGCGCCCCGGCGCAGCACGACCTCGCCGGCCCGCACGTCCTCGCCGGCACGGCGGATGTTGGCGCCGGGCGCGAGGGTC
>DASVPL010000032.1:0-5367 GCA_036382905.1 Thermoleophilaceae bacterium
GGCTCTCCTCGATCCGGGTGAGGCTCAGCGGGATGAGGACCAGCGCCGCCGGCACGTTGAGCCAGAAGATCCACGGCCATGAGATCCCCTCGATGACGGCGCCCCCGAGCAGCGGGCCGAGCGCCACCGCCAGGCCGCCCACGCTCGCGAACACACCGAGCGCCCGGGGGCGCGCCGCGGGCGGGTACGCGGCGCTCACGAGCGCCAGGGCGAGCGGCATCACGAAGGCCGCACCGACGCCCTGGAGCACACGCGCCGCGATCAGCCAGCCGACGGTCGGCGCCAGCGCGCAGGCCGCGGACGCCGCCGCGAACAGGGCGAGACCCCCCGCGAACGTCCGCCGGCGTCCGAAGCGGTCGCCGATCGCGGAGCCCGTCATCAGCAGCACCGCGAAGGTGAGGACGTAGGCGTTGACCGTCCACTCGAGGTCCTCGATGGAGGCGCCGAGATCAGCCCGCACCGAGTCGAGTGCCGTCGACACGACCAGCGCATCGAGCACGACCATCAGCGAGGCGATCGCGGTCAGCGTCAGCGTCCAAGCCGGAGTCGGCGTCCTCTTCCTGTTCATCCGGTCCCCTTCGTCATCGCTTGGTTGCGCAACACTAGCGATCGATAGTAATTAACAAGTAGGTGATAGCACGACGCTAGAGTCGGACCATGGCGACACCCCGCACATACGGCGATCGGTGCGCTGCCGCGCGTGCGCTCGACCTGGTCGGGCAGCGCTGGGCGCTCCTCGTGGTGCGCGAGCTGCTGCTCGGCGCCAAGCGCTTCACGGACCTGGCGGAAGGGATGCCCAACGCCAAGCCGAGCGTGCTGTCGCAGCGCCTGCGGGAGCTCGAGCAGGGCGGCGTCGTACAGCGCCGCACGCTCGGGCCGCCCGCGCGCGTGTCGGTCTACGAGCTCACCGATATGGGCAGGGAGCTCGAGCCGGTCGTGATCGCGCTCGGCCGCTGGGGCAGGCGCCTGCCGATGCCGACCGGCGCCGCGCACGGCATCGACTCGCTCGTCCTCGCCCTGAAGTGGCGATTCAATCCCGAGGCCGCCGGCGATCTGAGCGCCACCTACGGGTTGCGCATGGCCGGGGACGGCTTCCGGATCGGCGTCGCGGACGGGCGGATGGAGGTCCAGCGCGGCGAGCCGGACGAGCCGGACAGCGTCATCGAGACCGACCCGCGGACGCTCGAGCGAGTGATCTTCGACGGCGGTGACGCGGCCGAGGCGGAGCGCTCCGGGGAGTTGCGCCTCGCGGGCGACCGCGCGCTCGCGACCCGCCTCCTGAAGCTCTACGCGCCGGCGAGGTCCTGACCCACCCGCGCACCCGACCGATGGATTTCGCCGCCCGCCCGTATCTCAGTTCAGGACAACGGACGGCGAGCGAAGGGCGGGGCGATGAAGGCGACAACGCGGTGGATCGTGGTGCTGACCGGCATCGGATCCCTGATGGCGGCACTGGACACGCTGGTGATGTCGACGGCGCTGAGCACGATCCGGGCCGACCTGGGCGCCTCGATCGAACAGCTGGAATGGACGGTCAATGCCTACAACCTGAGCTTCGCGGTGCTGCTGATCACGGGCGCGGCGCTCGGCGACCGCTTCGGGCGCCGGCGGCTGTTCGCCGCGGGCCTCGGCCTGTTCGCGGTTGCGTCCGCGGCGTGCGCGCTCGCTCCCTCCGTGGGCTGGCTGATCGCCGCGCGGGCGGTGCAGGGAGCCGGGTCCGCTCTGCTGATGCCGCTGGGACTGGCGTTGCTGAGCGCTGCGTTCCCGCCGGAGAAGCGAGGCGCCGCGATCGGGATCTTCAGTGGGATCACGGGCCTGGCGGTCGCGAGCGGCCCGCTCGTCGGCGGCGCCGTGATCCAGGGAATCAGCTGGGAGTGGATCTTCTGGATCAACGTGCCGATCGGGGTGATCGCCGTCCCGCTCGTGCTGACCAAGATGAAGGAGAGCTTCGGCCCGGACACCGCTCTCGACCTCACGGGACTCGGGCTGATCACCGCGGCGGCGCTCGGAATCGTGTGGGGCCTCGTTCGTGGCAACTCCGCCGGCTGGGACAGCGTCGAGGTGATCGCGACGATCGCCGTGGGCGTGCTTCTCGTCGCGGCGTTCGTCGCCTGGGAGCGGCGCGCGCCCGCGCCGATGCTGCCGCTCGAGCTCTTCCGCTCACGGCCGTTCTCGGCCGGCAACGCCGCGATCTTCTTCACCTTCGCGGCCCTGTTCGGAGCGGTGTTCTTCGCCGCTCAGCTGATGCAGACCGGGCTCGGCTACGACGCCTGGGGCGCCGGCCTGCGACTGCTGCCGTGGACCGGGACGTTCATGACGATCGCACCGATCGCGGGCGCGATGGCCGATCGGATCGGCGAGCGGCCGCTGATGGTCAGCGGCCTGGTCCTGCAGTCGGTCGGAATGGCCTGGCTCGCGCTCGTCGCCGAGCCCGGGGTCGCGTACGGGTCGCTGCTCTGGCCGCTGCTCGTCGCGGGCGTCGGGGTCTCGCTGGCGATCCCCGCCGCGCAGAACTCGGTCCTCGGCTCGTCGGCGATGGACGCGATCGGCAAGGCCGCGGGCGTCAACAGCATGATGCGCGAGCTCGGAGGCGTCTTCGGCATCGCCGTCGCCGTGGCGGTGTTCGCCGGGGCGGGGAGCTACGTGTCGGCGGACGCCTTCTTCGACGGCTTCGGCCCGGCGTTCGGCGTCATCGCCGGCCTGTCGGCGCTCGGCGCGATGGCGAGCATGGCGCTGCCCGGCCGGCGCTCGACCGCCGCGTTCGACGCGGTCCGGCCGATCCCCGCGTTCGAGGCGGACGGCGGCGCATGAGCGCCGCCGTCGCCCTGCGGCACACGGGACCGGCAATATGAGACCGGTGGTGCACCTCGAACTGCACACTCGCGACCTGGCCGCCGCCAGCGCGTTCTACGGCGAGCTGCTGCACTGGCGGACCGAGGAGATCACCGTTCGCTGCCGCTCCTACCACGCACTCACGCTCGGCGGCGACCTCGACGGCGGGATCGTCGAATGCGGTGCTCCATACGGGACGTGGCTTCCGTACGTGCAGGTCGAGGAGATCGAGGCGATGACCGAGCGGGGGCGCCGGCTCGGCGCGTCGGTGCTGCTCGAGCCGCGCGAGGGCCCGACGGGCTGGCGCAGCGTGCTGGCCACCCGCGACGCGGGCGACATCGCGCTCTGGCAGCCGAAGCGCGGACCGAGGCTGGAGGCGGTATGACCGAGGAACGCCTGCTCGCGGCCGCCGCGGCCGGGGACGAGACCGCCTACGCCGAGCTGGTCGAGCCGCACCGCCGTCCGCTCCACGCGCATTGCTACCGGATGCTCGGCTCGGTTCAGGACGCCGAGGACGCCGTGCAGGAGACGCTGCTGAGGGCCTGGCGCAGCCTGGGGTCGTTCGAGGGGCGCAGCTCGTTCCGCTCGTGGCTCTACACGATCGCCACCAACGTGTGCCTGCGCACGGTCGAGCGGCGCCAGCGGCGGGTGCTCCCGGTCGACTACGGCGCGCCGGCCGACCCGCACGACCGGCTCGGAGCGCCGCTCTCGGAAACCACCTGGATCGAGCCGTACCCCGAGGAGCGGTTCGTGCTCGAGGACGGGCTCGCCGGGCCTGAGGCCCGCTACGAGCAGCGCGAGAGCATCGAGCTGGCCTTCATCGCCGCGCTTCAGCATCTACCGCCCCGCCAGCGGGCCGTCCTGATCCTGCGCGACGTGCTCGGGTTCTCGGGCGCGGAGGTCGCCGAGGCACTCGAGACGACCCCGGCGTCGGTGTACAGCATCCTCCAGCGCGCGCACGACGCCGTCGATCGCCGCCTGCCGGAGCTGAGCCAGCAGGCCACGCTGCGCAGCCTCGGCGACGGCGAGCTGCGCGAGATCGTCGACCGCTACGTCACCGCCTGGGAGCAGCACGACGTCGACGCGATCACCTCGATGCTGACCGACGGCGCAACGCTCGCGATGCCGCCGACGCCGACCTGGTACCGCGGCCGCGCCGCCATCGAGACCGGCCTCAGGAGAGGACCGCTCGACGGCGTGCGGCGCTGGAGCCTGAGCGCGACCTACGCCAACGGCCAGGCCGCGGCCGCGGCCAGCATCTGGAACGACGACGAGGGCCGCTTCGTGCTGCACCACACCGCGATCCTCACGCTTCGCGGCGCGCGGATCGAAGCCATCGACGCGTTCCACCCCCCGGCGGCGCTGCGCGCGGCCTAACGCTCGGCCGGCCGGCGGCTACGCCCAGCGCTCTCCGGCGGCTCCCTTCACGAGAGCCGGAGCACGATGCGCCCGTGGTGGAGGGCCGTGCTGCGTCGGAGGCGCAGGTCACGGAGCGCCCCGATAGCCGCGCTCGTCACCGGCGCGTCCGGCGGTAATGCGCGCGCTGCTTCGCGCGGCCGCCGCAGACCTTCATCGAGCACCAGTTGCCCGCGGCGTTGCGCGAGTGGTCGAAGAAGGCCCACTGGCAATCGTGGTGCTGGCACGCCTTCAGGCGCCACCATGTCTCGGCGAGCATCGCCTCGGTGGTGGCCGCGAGGATCACCGCGAGCGCACCGTCGACGCCCCGCGCACTGGGCACCAGCACCGGGCCCGCGAGCTCGAAGCGGGCTCCGAAGGGAGCTCGGGCGGCGGTTTCGTTGAGCCGCTGGACGGCGTCCTCGTCGAGCACACCGCCGTTGTTCGACACGACCATCGCGTGCAGCCCCTCGCGAACCGCGAGCGCGCGCGCGAGGTCCCGGCGCGTCACGGTCGCGCGACCGTCGAGCAGGCCGCGTCGCGCGAGCCAGGCCCTCAGCCCGGCCGGATCTCCGAGGAGGTCCGCGCCGTGGTCGAGCTCGAGGTCGTAGCGCGAGTTGACGAAGGCCTGGACGAGCGCGAGGCGCCCCGGCGCCGGTTCGCGCCCGCCCGGTTGCGGACCGGCGTCGTAGTCGATGTCAATCTGACCACCGTTACGCATTTCGATGGTTAGATTACTTCGCGTGCCCGCGCGGTACTGGAGACGCCGCGCGGGCCGCGACGCGCGGGCGGCGGCGAACCTCACATATCCACGGCGGCGCGCGTTTAGGGGGCAATAAACCCCAGCAGGAGGCCACACCGATGATGAAGACAGTGCTCGTGACCGGCGCCAACAGAGGGCTCGGGCTGGCGACCGTGCGGCGGCTGGCCGCATCCGACACCACGGTGCTCGTGGGTGCCCGCGACATCCACAGCGGCGAGCGCGCCGCCGCGGCGATCCGTGCCGACGGCAACGACGCCGTCGCGGTGGAGCTCGACGTCCTGTCGACGGAGTCGCTGGCGCGCGCGGCCGCCGCGATCGACCGCCGCTACGGCCGGCTCGACCTCCTCGTCAACAACGCGGGCATCCTTCCCGAGGCG
>DASVPL010000033.1:0-7413 GCA_036382905.1 Thermoleophilaceae bacterium
ACGCGGCGAGCCTCAACACGCTGCTGACGAGCCTGCGCGGTAGGCGGCCGCTGCTCTAGCGGACGCGCTACTTATCCGGACGGTCCGGATACACGTCGTCGATCGTCGCCAGCGCCGTGTACGGGACCTCGCGCCCGGCCGCCTCGCGGATCGCCTCGTCGCCGCCCGCGAGCCGGTCGAGGATCACGAGCACGCCGCAGATCTCGTGGCCCTCGTCGCGCACCCGCTCGATCGCGCGGATGGTCGAGCCGCCGGTCGTGACCACGTCCTCCACGATCAGGCAGCGCGTGCCCGGCTCGAGCGGCGGCCCCTCGATCCAGCGCGACAGGCCGTGCTCCTTGCGCTCCTTGCGGACGAAGAAGGCCGGCAGCTCGGCGCCGCCGGCGATAGCGGCGCATGCGATCGGGTCGGCGCCCATGGTCATCCCGCCGACGGCCTCGGCGCCGACCGCCGTCGCCTCCGCCGCCACGAGCTGGGCGAGCGCGCGGAAGCCGGCCGGCCGGAGGATCGCGCGCTTGGCGTCGATCAGGTAGGTGGACGTCGCGCCGCTCGTCAGCGTGAACTCGCCGAGCACCAGGGCGTGCTCGCGCAGCTCCGCGACGAGATCCGCGCGTGCACTCACGGCGTGCGCGGGCGCGCGCGCCGCCCGTGGTCCCACCCGAGCCACAGCGCGAGCGGGTAGACGCCGAGCATGACCGCGGCCGCCGCCGCGTCGAGCCGTCGCGTGCGCCGCCTGGTCGGCACCCGCAGCCCGGGCCAGTTGACCATGAAGTCGCGCCCGTCGCGGCCGGGGAGCAGGGGCCAGAGCGGCTTGGTGTACGGCGCGTTCAGGTAGAGCGAGACGCCCGCGCCCCAGTAGGCCGCGAGGCAGGCGGCGCCGGCCGCGCGGGCGAGGCCGCCCTGCGCCTCCTCGGGCGCCAGCCGCGCGTACGCGCGGCCGTTCGCGAACAGCCAGGGAGGATCGACGAGGAACGACACGGCGCGCGTAATCTACCCGCGCCCATGCCCCCCGACCCGTTCAACATCGCGCGCGGCGCCGGCGCGCTGGCCAACGCCCGGCGGAGCCTCCTCCCGTTGCCGCTGGTGGACCGGCCGGGGCCGATCCCGCGCGACCTCTTCCCCCCGCCCGCGCAGCGGCCCGCCCTGACCAGCGGCCTCGGGGTGGCGGCCGCGACCTCCGGCGGCGCGGCGGTCGCGCTCACCGGCACCGCGCGCGCGTTCGAGGACGCGGGCGTGCGGCCGGCGGCGATCTCGGTGTCCTCGGCCGCGGTGCTCTGGGGTGCGATGTGGGCCGCGGGCATGAGCGCGGAGGAGATGGCCGACTACTCGCTCGGCTGGCGTCCGGAGGCGGCGCTCGGCGTGCAGTGGACCGGCCTCCCGCGACTCGCGGTGTCCGCGGTGCGGGGCTTCGGCGGCCTCGCGCGCGGCGCCGCGCTCGAGCAGCTCTTCCCCCGTCACGTCTGGCACATGGAGGCGGGCGCCACGGAGGTCCCCCTGCACGCGATCGCGTACGACCTCGACCGCGACCGGCTCGTCCCCCTGGGAAGCGAGGCGACACCGGAGCTGACGCTGGGGGAGCTGGCGCGCGTGGCGATCACGCCACCGCGCCGCGCCGACGCGGTGCGCATCGAGGGCCGCTACTACGCCGACGGCGGCGCGCTCGATCCGCTGGCCGCCCGAGCGAAGCTGACCGCGTCAGGCATCGAGGACGTGGTCGAGCTGCCCGCCGGCGGGGGCGGCTTCTACGACCTCTTCCTCGACCGGCGCCGCTGGCCGGACCACATCCGCGACGGCTACGCCGTTACGCGTAGACGTCGATCCGAGTCCCCATCGTGAACCAGTTGTAGATCGAGCGGGCGTCGGGGATCGGGACGCGCAGGCACCCGTGGCTCGCCGGGTAGGCGGGCACCGAGTTGTAGCCGTGCACCGCGTAGCCGCGGATGAAGTACGCCGAGTGGACCATCCCGTGCGAGTTCGTGCCCGGCTGGCGGCGGTAGACGCGGAACGAGCCGCGCACCGTCGGCGTCGACGGCTTGCCCGGCGAGGTGTGGTAGATCCGCACCGGCTTTCCGCCCTCCGCGAGGACGAGCACCGCGCGCGAGAGATCGGCCTCGGCGTGCCGGCCCGCCTTGGGGAAGCGCAGCTTGTAGCCGCCGCGCCTGGCGAACAGCGCGCGGAAGATCGCGCGGTTGGCCGAGAACGTCCGGGCCATCCCGTTGACCTTGCGGAACGCCATGACCGCGCGCCCGGTGGCACCGTCGTGCCTGCCGTTGACGGGCGTGACGTACGCGAGCCGGCGCAGCCCGAGCTGCATCAGCCGCACGTGCTGACCGCTCGACCCGGACCCGGAGGCGGCGCGCACCGCTCCGAAGCGCGCGCGCTCGGAGGTGGCGCCGGCCTGGCCGGCGCTGGCCGCGTGCTTGGCGATAACGAAGTAGGAACCGGCTGTCTTGACCGCGCCGAAGCTGGCGGTGAACGCCCCGTGGCCCTTGTCGTCCTTGACCTCGACGACGCGGGTGCCGAGCCGCTTCTTGCCCTTGTAGAGCTCGACGCTGACCTTCTCGCCCGCGACGAACGGGTCGAGCCGGCCGGACGCGACGAGCGACTCGCCGGCGAGCACCCAGCGCTTGCCGCGGTCGCCCATCGATGCCACGCCGACCGACAGCTTGGCCGCGGCGGGCTGCGCGGTGGGCGCGGGCGGCGCGGGCGCGGGCTGGGTCGAGGGCTCCCCGACGCCGGGCACCTGGGCGTGTGCCGGGGCGGCGACGGCGAGGGCGAGCAGCAGGGTGAAGAGCAGCGAGCGAGTTCTCATATGGGTTCCATTCTGTCCTATGTCGTTGGCTCCTACCCCTGCCTGGCGCGGATGCACTTGCGCGGCACTCACGCGGGGGCGGGGGTGCGCGCGGGAAGGAGGCGCGGCACGGTCATGCAGGCGGCGATCATCAAACCGCCGACGACGCCCGCGACGGCCCACTCCTCGGTCTCGACCCCGAACGCGATGAAGTTGTTGAAGGCGTGCAGGCCGATCGTCGCGAACAGCGTGCCGGTCTTCTCGTACACCAGGCAGAAGATCGTCCCGAGGATCGCGAGCACCGGGAGGATCACGGCCATGTCGGCGTTCTCGAAGTGGATCGCCCCGAAGATCGCGCCGTCGACGAGCGCGGCGGCCACGATCGGCAGCCTCGTGCGCAGCGCGCGGTAGAAGAAGCCGCGGAAGAAGATCTCCTCCGCCAGCGGCGCGAGCACGATCACGAGCACGGCGGCGCCGACCAGGAAGAGCGTGCTCTCGTCGGTGCCGAGGCTCTCGAGCGTCTCCTGCTCGGCGTCCGGCTGCACCGCCGCGCTGTAGGCGATCGCCAGGACCCAGTACGTCGCGAAGCCCAGGGCGGCCCAGCCGAGGGTGGGCCAGAAGCGGCTGCGCCGCAGGCCGAACTGCCACGCGCGCGGGCGCACGGTGAGCGACGCGAAGAAGACGGCGACGCTCACGAAGATGATCTGCTGGAGGACCGTCGCGATCTGGAGGAAGCCCTTGGCGTCCTCGATGTCCTCGGTGCCCGCCGCGACCAGGATCGCGCCGAGGATCCCGACCGTGATCAGCGTGACCACGAAGCCGACCGCCATGGCTGTCGGCCCGTACCACCACGGCCAGCGCGGCCAGGCGCGCGCGCCCGCGGGCAGCTCGGGCGGGTCCGGCGGCGGCGGGTGCGGGAAGGCGTAGCCGTGGCCGTACTGCGGGCCGTACGGAGGCGCGGGATGACCCATCGTCGGACCTAGAGTACGGCCGCGAGCTCGCTCAGGCTCGCGATCGCGCCCGGTTCCCCGGGCGTTTCGGCGCGGCGCAGCAGGACGGCGCGGACTCCGGCGGCCCGCGCGCCGGCGACGTCGTTCTCCTCGGAGTCGCCCACGTGCACGGCCTCGCCGGGCTCGCAACCGGCCGCCGCGAGCGCCGCGTGGAACGGCGCCGGGTCGGGCTTGGCCGCGCCGGCCTCTGCCGACGAGACGGCGTCGTCCACGAGCTCGAGCAGGCCGGCCGAGTCCAGCACCTCGCGCAGCGAGCAATCCCAGTTGCTCACGACCACGAGCCGCAGCCCGCGCTCGCGCAGGTCGCGCAGCGCCGGCGCGGCGTCCGGGAAGGCCCGGAACGAGAGCGACGCCAGGAGCGCGTCGCGCGCATCGGGCAGCGGCAGCTCGGGGATCCCGAGCGCGTCGAGCAGCACCGCGGCACAGCGGTTGCGCAGCTCGGCGAGCGTGCTCTGGTCGCGACCCTCGACGTGGTGCTCGACGTAGTACGCCACCTCGGCGCCGAACGCGTGCGCCACGAGCTCCTCGTCCACCCTGAAGCCGAGGTCGCGCAGGCGCTCGTGCAGACGCGGCACGGGCGGCTCGAGCTCGACGAGCGTGCCGAGCGAGTCGAGCAGTACGGCGCGCATCCGGACCCCACCGTACCCTGCGCGGCGTGCGGGCGGAGATCACGGCTCTCGTCACGGTCGCCCTCGCGTTCGGGGCCGCTCAGCTCGTCGATCGCGCGGTCGCGCGCCGCGAGGAGCCGCTCGCGGCGGCGGTCCCCGGCGGCGGCTCGGCGGCGGCCGGCACCCGCCTGCGGCTCCTGAGGCGGCTGGTCTACGCGCTGATCCTCGTGATCGGGATCGCGCTGGCGCTCAGCCAGTTCGAGGGCGTCCGGCGCGTGGCCACGGGCGTGCTCGCGTCGTCCGCGGTGCTCGGCCTCGTCGTCGGCTTCGCCGCGCGCGCGACGCTCGCGAACGTCGTCGCCGGGGTGCTGCTCGCGATCACCCAGCCGATCCGCATCGGCGACTCGGTCACGTTCGAGGGCAGCACCGGCACCGTCGAGGACATTCGCCTGACCTACACCCACATCGCGATGGACGACGGCACGCGCGTGATCGTTCCGAACGAGCGGCTCGCGCAGAACACGGTGGCCAACCACACGATCGGGTCGGGCCCCGCGCGCGTGGAGGTGGCGCTCTACCTGGCTCCCGACGCGGACCCGATCCGCGCGCTCGCGGTGCTCGGTCGCGAGGAGGGCGTGGACGTGCGCGTCGACGAGGTGGAGAAGGACGCGATACGGATCGTGGCCGGCGCGACCGCCCCGAGCCGCGCCGAGCGGGCCGCTCTCGAGGCAGGACTACGAGTCGGTTGCCTCGAACGACTGATGCGCGAGGGACTATCCTCGACCGGGCCCCCGCGGGCCCCCTCGCGCCATGACCCATCGCCAAAGAAAGCTTCGCCGGCGTCGTAGCCGGACCGGCCGCAACGGCGCGTTCCTGGCCGTCCTGATCGTCCTGAGCGCAATCCTGATCGCCGGGCTCTCCGGCGTCGGCTACGTGTTCGCGGTGGCCGCCTCGGCCCCCGACATCGACGGCCTCAAGCCGATCGACAAGGGCGCCAGCTCGATCATCTACGCGGCGGACGGCTCGCGGCTCGGATACGTCCAGTCGGACACGATCCGCACGCCGGTCGGGTGGTCGAAGATCCCGCCGATCGTGCGGCAGGCGACGGTCGCCATCGAGGACGAGCGCTTCTACCGCCACAAGGGCGTGGACGTGCAGGCGGTCGGACGCGCGGCGTTCGAGGACGTGGTCGCGCAGCGCTCCAAGCAGGGCGGTTCGACGATCACCCAGCAGCTCGTCCGCCAGCTCTACATCGAGCGTCCGGATCGCAACATCCAGCGCAAGATCAAGGAGGCCAAGATGGCCGCCGACCTCGAGCAGGAGCGCAGCAAGCAGTGGATCCTGCGCGAGTACCTGAACGTCATCCCGTATGGCACCGTCAACGGCAAGACCGCGATCGGCATCCAGGCCGCCGCGCAGCTCTTCTTCTCGCGCAAGGCCCAGGACCTCACGCTCACGCAGGCGGCGATGCTTGCCGGGCTGCCGCAGGCGCCGTCGCAGTACAACCCGCTGCGCAACCCGACCGACGCGCTCGAGCGCCGCAACCGGGTGCTCGAGAAGATGGCCGAGCACGGCTACATCACCCAGGCCGAGGCCACGACCGCCTCGTCCGAGCCGCTCGGGCTCAAGCGCAGCACGATCTTCGACAAGCGCCGCGAGCCGTACTTCTTCGACTACGTGCAGGACAAGCTCATCGAGCGCTACGGCGTGGGCGTCTATCGCCGCGGCGGCCTGAAGATCCACACGACGATCGACCCGCGCGCGCAGGAGCAGGGGCGCGCCGCGATCAACGGCCGGCTCGGCCAGCCCGGCGACCCGAGCTCGGCGATCGTGGCGATCGACCCGAAGACCGGCTACATCCGCGCGATGGCGTCGAGTGGCACGTACAACGACCGCACCTTCAACCTCGCCGCGCAGGGCCACCGCCAGCCGGGCTCGGCGTTCAAGACGATGGTGCTCGTCACGGCGCTGCGCAAGGGGATCGACCCCAACTCGACCGTGTACGTCTCGAAGCCGCTTCAGCTCAACGTGCCGGGCTACGGCCCGTGGAAGGTGAAGACCTACGACGGCAGCTACGGCGGCGCGATGAACCTCGTCCAGGCGACGATCAAGTCCGACAACACGGTTTACGCGCAGCTCGACATCGACGTCGGGCCGAAGGAGGTCGCCGAAACGGCGCACATGCTTGGCATCCGCACGAAGCTCGACGGCATCCCGTCCGAGGGGCTCGGCGGCCTGCGCCTCGGCGTGTCGCCGCTCGAGATGTCGAGCGCCTACGCCACCCTCGCCGCGGGCGGCATGTACAGCGAGCCGAAGGCGATCAGACGGGTCGAGTTCCCCGACGGGAAGTCCGACGACCTCGGCAAGCCCAAGCGCAAGCGCGTGATCAGCGACGGCGTGGCGTACGAGGTCACGAAGATCCTCCAGCAGAACGTGCAGCGCGGCACCGGCACGCGCGCGCAGATCGGCTGCCCCGCCGCCGGCAAGACCGGCACGACCGACAACTACAACGACGCCTGGTTCGCGGGCTACACGCCGTCGTTGGCCGCGGCCGTGTGGGTCGGCTACCCGAACGCGCTGAAGGAGATGCGCAACGTGCACGGCATCCAGGTGGCGGGTGGCACGTTCCCGACCGAGATCTGGGGCGACTTCATCCGCGGCGTCAAGCGCGACTGCCGCTCGTTCCCGCCGCCGAAGGAGCCCGCTCGCTTCAGCACCTTCTTCGGCCGCAACTCGGCCTCGGGCCGCGCCGGCGGCGGGTACCGCGCGCCGACCTACGGCGGTGGCGGCGGCAGCAACTCGGCCGGCGGCGGCAACTACCGCGGCTACGACCCGCGTCTGTACACGGAGCCGCCGCAGGCGCCCCCGCGCACGACCCCGCCCCCGAGCGGCGGTGGCAACAAGGGCGGCGGCAACGGCAATGGCGGTGGCAACGACGGCGGCGGTAACGGCGGGGCCGACGGCGGCAACGGCGGAGGCGCAGGCGCCGACGGGTAGGTCCTGC
>DASVPL010000034.1:0-6995 GCA_036382905.1 Thermoleophilaceae bacterium
CAGCAGCACCGCGCGGCCACCCGAGCGGCGCGTGACCCCGCGCAGGTCGAGCGCGAGCGGCACCTGTGCGACGACCGCGTCATGGTCGACGCCGGGGTGCGCGGTGACGATCAGCGCGAGGTCGGCGTCGGCGATCACCTCGTCGAACGGGCGGCTGGACAGGCCGAGCTCCGGCAGGTCGGGCACGAACGGGTCGTGGTAGCGCAGGTCGGCGCCGAGCGCGGCCAGCAACGTCACGATCTTCAGCCCCGGCGACTCGCGCACGTCGCCGACGCCGGCCTTGTAGGACACGCCGAGGATCGCGATCCGCGAGCCGCGCACCGGCTTCGAGTGGTCGTTCAGCGCGCGCGAGATCTTCTCGACGCAGAAGTAGGGCATCCGCTGGTTGACCTCGCCGGCGAGCTCGATGAACTCGGTCGGCGTGTCGTACTCGCGCGCCTTCCAGGCGAGGTAGAACGGGTCGACCGGCAGGCAGTGGCCGCCCATGCCGGGGCCGGGGTCGAACCGCATGAAGCCGTACGGCTTGGTCGCGGCCGCGTCGACGACCTCCCAGATGTCGATCTCCATGCGGTCGCAGAGCATCGCCAGCTCGTTGACCAGGGCGATGTTGACCGAGCGGAAGACGTTCTCGAGGAGCTTGCTGAGCTCCGCGGCCTCGAGCGTCGAGACCTCGACGAGCTTGTCGCACACCTCGCGGTACATGGCGCGGGCGCGCTCGAGGCAGTCCGGCGTGAGGCCGCCGAGCACCTTCGGGGTCGTGCGCAGCGTGTAGTCGGTCCGGCCGGGGTCCACACGCTCCGGCGAGAACGCGACGTTGAAGTCGCGGCCGGCCTTCAGGCCCGACTTCTCGAGGAGCGGTACGAGCCGCTCGCGCGTGGTGCCGGGGTAGGTCGTCGACTCGAGCACGACCAGCTGGCCCTCCTGGAGGACGCCGGCGAGCGACTCGCCGGAGGCCATGAGGGCGCCGAGGTCCGGCTCGCGGTTCTCGGTGAGCGGGGTGGGCACGGCGATGATCACCGCGTCGCACTTGGAGAGGTCGGCGTAGCGGGCGGTGGCGCGCAGGCGCCCGTCGAGCGCCTTCAGCCGGTGCGAGGCGATGTCCTCGATGTAGCTCTCGCCGTTGGTCACGGCGTCGATGCGGCGGGGATCGGTGTCGAGCCCCATCACCTCGTGCCCCGCCTCGGCGAACGCGACCCCCAGCGGGAGCCCCACATAACCGAGCCCTATCACCCCGATGCGCATCATCGCCAGACTAGTGTCCTCGGCAGTCGGCGGCGTTCCTGAACGGCCAGTAACGACTTGGGCGCGGCGGGGTTGTCACCTCCCATGCCCCCGACGGCCCCCGCGCCCGAGACGGCGCTCGACCGGGCTGAGGAGCTCGCCGAGAGCATCCTTCCGACCCGCCCGCCCAAGCGGCGCATGCTCGTGATCGTGAACCCGTACGCGAGCACGGTGTCGGACCGCCTGAAGAACCTCGTGGTCTACGCACTCCAGGGCCGCTACGAGGTCGACGCCATCGACACCCAGGCCAAGGCCCACGCCACCGAGCTGTGCCGGGAGGCCGCCGACGAGGGCTACGACGTGGTGGTCGCCTTCGGCGGCGACGGCACCGTCAACGAGGCCGCCAACGGCCTCGCCGGCTCGGATACGCCGCTGTCGGCCCTGCCCGGGGGCTCCACGAACGTCTTCTGCCGCAGCCTCGGGATCCCCAACGACGTGGTCGACGCCACCGAGCACCTGCTCGGCATGGCGGACCGCTTCGAGCCCTCGCGCGTGGACCTCGGGGTGGCGAACGACCGCTTCTTCACCTTCGCCGCGGGCGTGGGCCTCGACGCCAGCGTGGTCGAGCAGGTGGACCGCCACCCGGCCATGAAGGCGCGCCTCAGCGAGTGGTACTTCACCGGCACCGCGCTCACGACCTTCGCGCAGAAGTACCTGATCCGCGCGCCGCGGGTGACCGTCGAGGCGGGCGGGCACGAGATCGAGGGTGTCACGGTGATCGTGCAGAACTCCGACCCCTACACGTACTTCTCGAGCCACCCGATCCGCGTGTGCATCGGCGCCGGCAACCGGACCGGAACGCTGTCCGCCGCGGTGCTGAAGCGCGCCACGCCGTTCGAGGTCCCCACGATCATCGCGCGGATCTTCGCCGGGGGGCCCGACTCGGTCTCGAAGCACGCCCAGGTGGAGCCGCTGACCGACCTGCGCGAGCTGCGGATCGTGTCGAAGGACGGCCGCCGCTTCCCGCTCCAGCTCGACGGCGACCACGTGGGCGACGTCACCGAGGTCGAGCTCGGTGTGCGCCACCTGGCGCTGCCTGTCGTCTCCTAGCCGGCCGGCGTGACGCGGTAGGCGTCGAACACCGAGTCCACGTTACGCAGGCGCTGGATGCAGGTCTTCAGCGCGTGGGTGTCCCCCACCTCGACCACGAAGCGGTTCTTCACCATCGGGTGGTCGACGGTGCAGCGCGCCTCGAGGATGTTGATGCCGCTCTCGGCGAACGTGCGCGAGAGGTCCTCGAGCATGCGGGTGCGGTCCCAGCCGTCGATCTGGAGCTCGACCCGGAACGAGGTCGCGCCCTCCCCCTCCCACTCCACCGGCGTGAAGCGCTCCGGGTTGCGCTTGAGCGCCCGCGCGTTGGGGCAGTCACCGCGGTGGATCGTGATGCCCTTGCCGAGCGAGATGTAGCCGACCACGTCGTCGCCGGGCACCGGCCGGCAGCACTTCGCCAGCCGCAGCGGCACGTCGTCGATCCCCTGCACGCGGATGCCGTAGTTCGACGAGCTCTGGACCGGCTTCGCGACCTCCTTGCGGCGGTGCGTGATCAGCTCGTCGCCGGGCGGGGCCTCGACGGCCGCCTCGCCCTGCTTGAGGCGCGTGAGCAGCTTGCTCGTGACGACCTTTGCCGAGACCTTCGCCTGGCCGAGCGCGATGTAGAAGTCCTCGCCCTTCTTGAAGCCCATCTCGCGGATCACGTCCGCCAGCAGCGGGGAGCCGGACATCTTCTGCGCCGGGAGCCCGGCGCGCTTGAGGCTCTCGGCGAGGATCTCGCGGCCAGTTCGCTCGGCGTCCTCGCGGCGCTCGCGCTTGAACCACGCGCGGATCTTCGACTGGGCGCGCGTGGTCTTGGCGAGCGACAGCCAATCGCGTGAGGGGCCGCGCTCCTTCTTCGAGGTGAGCACCTCGCAGATGTCGCCGGACTTCAGCTCGTAGTGCAGCGGGACGATCTTCCCGTTCACCTTCGCGCCGACGCAGCGGTGCCCGACGTCGGTGTGGATCTCGTAGGCGAAGTCGAGCGGCGTGGCGCCCGCGGCGAGCGACTTGACCTCGCCCTTGGGCGTGAAGACGAAGACCTCGTCCTCGAACAGGTCCACCTTCAGCCCCTCCACAAAGTCCTGCGGGTCCTTCAGGTCCTTCTGCCAGTCGATGAGCTGCTCGATCCACTGGATCCGCTCGGTCCCCCCGGATCCCTTGCCGCCGTTGCCGTCCTTGTAGGTCCAATGCGCGGCGATGCCGTACTCGGCGGTCTCGTGCATGTCGCCCGTGCGGATCTGGATCTCGAGCGGGCGCCCCTCGGGCCCGATCACGGTGGTGTGGAGCGCCTGGTACATGTTGAACTTGGGCATCGCTACCCAGTCCTTGAAGCGCCCCGGCAGCGGCTTCCAGAGCGAGTGGATCACGCCGATCGCGCCGTAGCAGTCCTTCACCGACCCGACGAGCACCCGCATGGCCGTGAGGTCGTAGATCTCGTTGAACTCGCGGCCCTTCTTGGTCATCTTCGAGTAGATCGAGTAGAAGTGCTTGGCGCGGCCTGAGATCTCGGCCTCGATCCCGACCTCCTCGAGCTCCTTGCGCAGGTAGTCGCCGGCCCGCGAGACGTAGCGCTCGCGCTCGGTGCGCTGCTGGTTCACGAGGCCCTTGATCTCCTTGAACTTGCGCGGGTGGAGCGTGACGAAGGCGAGGTCCTCGAGCTCGGACTTGATCGCGTGGATGCCGAGCCGGTGGGCCAGCGGCGCGAAGATCTCGAGCGTCTCCTTGGCCGTCTCCTGCTGCTTCTGCTTGGGCATCGCCTCGAGCGTGCGCATGTTGTGGAGGCGGTCGGCGAGCTTGATGAGCACGACGCGGATGTCGTGCGCCATCGCGACGATCATCTTCCGGTAGTTCTCGGCCTGCTTCTCGTCCCGGCTCTGGAAGGTGATCCCGGTGAGCTTCGTGACGCCGTCCACCAGGGTCGCGATCTCCTCGCCGAACTCCTCGCGCACCTCGTCCAGCGAGGCGCTCGTGTCCTCGACTGTGTCGTGCAGCAGCGCGGCGCACACGGTGGCCGTGTCGAGCCGCATCTCGGAGCAGATCTTCGCCACCGCGACGGGGTGGACGATGAAGTCTTCGCCGGAGCGCCGGCGCTGGTCGGCGTGGCGCTCGCAGGCGAACACGAAGGCGCGCTCGATGGGCTCGCGCTCGAGGTGCGGGAAGCCGCTCTCCTCGTGCTCCTCGATGACGGCGAACAGATCGGCCAGCAGGTTGCGCTCGAACTGATCCAGCTCGACCTGCGGCCGGACGGCGGTGGAGCGATCCGTAGTCGCCATGGGTCGAGTTTAGTCCCGGGAGCCGACCCCAAAGCGCAGTCGGCGCGGCGAGGTCTGGCGCGCCTGTTATTCCTTCCTCCGTGAGCGACGGGCCCGTCCAAGTCGGCGTCGTGGGCCTCGGCTACTGGGGCCCGAACATCGCGCGCAACTTCGATCGGCTGGCGGAGTCGGAGCTGCGCTGGATATGCGACTCGCGCGAGGAGGCGGTGGAGCGGTTCGCGCCGCAGCTTCCGGGCTCGCGGGCGAGTACCCGCCTGGAGGACCTGCTCGAGGACCCGGAGCTCGACGCCGTGGCGATCACCACCCCGGTGCCGACCCACGCGGAACTCGCCCTGCGGGTGATCGAGGCCGGCAAGCACTGCTTCGTGGAGAAGCCGCTGGCGCAGTCGGTGGAGGCCGCGGAGGAGGTCACGGCCGCGGCCGAGCGCGCGGGCGTCGTGCTGATGGTGGGCCACCTGCTCGAGTACCACCCGGGGTTCGAGCGGCTCAAGGAGATCGCCGACGCCGGCGAGCTCGGCGAGATCCACTACCTCTACTCGAACAGGCTGAACCTCGGGAAGCTGCGAGCGGACGAGAACGCGCTCTGGTCGCTGGGCGCGCACGATGTGTCGGTGGTGCTGCGGCTCGCAGGCGAGGAGCCGAGCGAATGCCGCGCGGTCGGCGAGAGCTACATGCGGCCCGGGGTCGAGGACGTGGTGTTCTGCTACCTGCGCTTCCCGTCCGGGCTCGCGGCGCACCTGCACCTGTCGTGGCTCGACCCGCACAAGGACCGGCGCTTCACCGTGGTCGGCTCGCGCCGGATGGCCACGTTCGACGACATGGAGCTCGAGCGAAAGCTGACCGTCTACGACAAGGGGTTCGACCAGGACTACTCGTCGTACGGCGAGTACATCGCGCGCTCGGGCGACGTGTGGAGCCCGAAGATCTCGAACGAGGAGCCGCTGCGGATCGAGTGCCGGCACTTCCTCGAGCGCGTCCGCGACGGGGCGGAGCCGCGCTCCGGCGGTCGCAGCGGCGTTCGCGTGGTCAGGGTGCTCCAGGAGCTGCAGCGGTCGCTCGAGGAGTCGTCGCGTGCTGCGCGAGTCTGATCGCGCGCCGGGCCTGGTGCTCGGCGACGGGGCGCTGCTGCCGCAGTCGGCCGAGGTGGGCGCGCACGTGGTGATCCACGACGGCACGGAGATCGGCGAGTTCGCGCGGATCCAGGACGGGGCGGTGCTGGGCAAGCCGGTGGCGCTCGGGGCGCGGTCGAGTGGGTCGCGCGAGCCTGTGCCGCCGCTCAGGATCGGCCGGAACGTGCAGATCGGGGCGGGCGCGGTGATCGTGGCGGGCGCCGAGCTGGCCGACGGGGTGACCGTGGCAGATCAGGCGCACGTGCGCGAGCGCGCGCGCATCGGGCATGAGTCGCTCGTGGGCCGCGGGTCCGCCGTGGACTGCGACGTGACGATCGGCGCCGGGGTCCGGATCCAGACCAACTGCTACATCACGGCGTTGAGCGAGGTCGAGGACGACGTGTTCGTCGGCCCCGGTGTGAGCACGCTCAACGACCGCGCGGCGGGGCGCCGGCCGGAGGGCGAGCCGCTGCGCGGCGTGGTCCTGCGGCGCGGTTGCCGCATCGGCGGCGGGTCGGTGGTGCTGCCGGGCGTGGAGGTCGGCGCCGACGCGTTCGTCGGAGCCGGCGCCGTGGTCACGCGCGACGTGCCGCCCGGTGTGCTCGTGGTGGGCGTGCCGGCGCGCGCGGTCTAGCTCGCGGCGGCTCCGCGCAGCGCGGCGACGACTTCACGGGCCTGCTCGGTCGTGAGCAGCGGGCCCATCGGCAGCGCGAGGTTCGTCCGGGCCAGCTCGTCGGTCCCCGGCAGGTCAGCGCTGGTCGCGTAGGGCGCCATCGCCGGCTGCTCGTGGACGGGGCGGCGGTAGTAGCCGCGTGCCTGGACCCCGCGCTCGGCCAGCGCCGCGGCCAGCTCGTCGGGCCGCTCGTGGGCGATCACGAAGAGGTGGTGCACGGCTCCGGGCGCCGAGTCGAGCACCCGCAGGCCCTCGACCTCGCGGAGGCCGGCCTCGTCGTAGGCGGCCGCGGCGGCGCGGCGGGCCTCGTTCCAGCCGTCGAGCTCGGGCAGCAGGACCCGCAGAGCGGCGGCCTGGGCCTCGTCGAGGCGCGAGTTGTAGCCGACCTCGGTGAAGGTCTCCTTGTCGGCCGAGCCGTGGAAGCGCAGGGTGCGGGCCGTTTCCGCCACCGCGTCGTCGTCGGTCACGATGGCGCCGCCGTCGCCGAGGCAGGGCAGGTTCTTCGAGGGGAAGAACGAGAACGTGGCGGCATCCCCCAGGCTGCCCGCGCAGCGGCCGTCGAGCGTCGCGCCCGCGGCCTGCGCCGCGTCCTCGAGCACCGGCAGCCCCAGCTCGCGCAGCTCGGGC
>DASVPL010000035.1:0-29601 GCA_036382905.1 Thermoleophilaceae bacterium
TGATCCGGCAGGAGATGGTCGACGCACCGCGCCCGTGCGATGCGGTGCGGAGGTGGGCCGGGAACGGCTGGTCGCCGTCGGCCTCGCCCGGAGATCCGCGGCAGGGCCTCGCGGCCGCGCAGGCGGCCGAGCGCAGCCTGCTGCGCGTCGGCCGGACCCTCTCGGCACTCGGCGTCTCGCCACGCGCCGCCCAGGGGATGACACCGGGCGGGCTGATCGAGCTGGCCGCGCCGACGATCATCACGTGCCGCAGCAGGCGTGAGCTGACGGCAGCGCAGGGCTGCTCCTAGTACCGAGGGCTTGGAGCGGGCGGCGGTCCCCGGGATCGCCGCCCGTCTCCCCCTTCCAGTTTCCAGCCACCCGACTGGGGGTAACTCCCCACGCAGAGAGGCAGAAGAGTGCACGGGGCGCACATCAGGCGGGCATTCCCGCCGCACGTCCTCGCGATGGTGTTGCTCGCGGGGCTTGTCGTCGCAGGGGTGGCGGTGGCGGCCGAGTCGCTCGACCGTCCGTTCGGTTTCTTCAGCCGCGAGCCGTCGGAGGTGCTGGGCGCTCCGTTCTACACGGGCTTCCTCTTCCACGTCGGGCTGCTCGTGTGGTTCGCGAGCGCCGTCGCGTGCCTGTTCGGCGGCTGCCTTGTCGCCGCGCTGCGCGGACGCCGGGCGGCCGCTCCTCTGCTTGCCGCCGGGCTGCTCAGCACGGTGCTCGCCCTCGATGACGCGCTGCGCATCCACGAGGACCTCCTTCCGGGCAAGCTCGGGTTGCCGAAGATCGGGACATACGCCCTGTACGCCGTCGCCTTCGGCGCATGGCTCTGGTTCTTCCGCGACTTCGTCCGCCGCACCCCCTGGCCACTCCTCGGCTTCGCGGGCCTGATGCTCGGTACTTCGGTTGGCCTCGACCGCGTCTTCGAGTCCCATCAGCGCCACCTGTTCGAGGACGGGGCGAAGTTCGTGGGGATCGTGGCCTGGACCGCGTACTTCGTCAGGACGTCGTTCGCGAGCGCGCTCGAGGCGGTGGCGGCGCGACCGGTGAGCGACGAGTCGAAGGCAGCGCTCGCGGAGCCGGCTGCGGCGCCCGCGCGAGGCGAACGGCGGTTCGAGCGCCGGCGGGACCGCCAGCCGCTCCCGCGCTAGGGCCCTCGCTAGCGCCGCTTGCTGCGGCGCGCCTGGACGGTGATCAGGCGCTTGACGAGCCGGGCTGCGAGCGTCTGCCCGGAGATCGCGTCGAGACGAGCGATGGCCTTGCCGATTGCGCGCCGGCGCTGCCGGATCTGCTGCACCATCCGCCGCGGCGGCTGCACGCGAACCGTCTGGCTGCTGCCGGCCGCCACGTCGAACCGCGCCGACGACGACGCCGCTCCGCTGACGCGCCTGGTCGCCGACGTGGCGATCAGGTTCACGCGCCCCGTGCAGCGCGCACCCGCGCCGCCGCGGCAGATCAGCTTCAGCTTGATACGCCCGCCCGCGTAGGGAACGCGCCGGTGCGAGATCACGAGCTTGGCCTCGGGCGCGGTGACCGGGCCGGGTCCGGGGCCGGGATCAGGGCCGGGTCCGGGTCCGGGACCAGGTCCGGGACCGGGATCGACGGGCGGGTCCACGAACGCGACGTCCGTCGTCGCCGACTGGTTGTCGAGCGTGGACGTGACCGTGCTCGTGCCCGTCTGTGTGCCCGAGGTGAGCGTGCCGGTCGCCTGGCCGTCAGCGATGGTGGTGGCGGTAGGCGCGATCGAGCCGAGCGTGGCCGCAAAGGTCGACGGCACCGCCGGGAAGAACGGCGACGGCTGAACCGCACCGGCCGAGTTGCGGCGCACGCTGGCGACGATCGACGAGGTCTTGCCGCCGGTCTCGATCGTGGCCGGGCTGGCGCTCGCGCCGAGCACGAGCCGCGGATCGCTGTCGACGGTGCCCGTGGTCGGGTCGCAGCCCGCCGCCCCCGGGCCGGCGTTGCAGCCCCACCAGTTGTTCTCGGCACCCACGGAGCCCGGCGTGGTGTTGTTGACGCCGGCGGTGTTGCCGAGGATCCGGTTGCGTGCGGCGACGATCGCGGGCGAGGCCGAGCTCGAGCTGTTGCGGAAGAGGTCGATGCCGGCGCTCGTCGAGCCGATGTGGTTGGCCACGAGGGTGAGCGTCGGGAGGAACTGGTTCCCACCCTGAAGGAACGCTCCGGCGCGCACGCCGGCGTTGCCGGGACCGAGGATGACGTTGCTCGTCAGCGTGGCGACGCCGGCGGTGGCGTACACGCCGGCGAACCGGTTGCCCGCGATCGTGTTGCCGCTGATGCTCGACGTGCCCGCGCGAGTGAGGACGCTGGACCGCGGCCTGATCCCGTTGTCGTTGTTCGACACGACGTTGCCGGTGAGGTCGACGTTCGAGTCGATCAGGGCGATGCCCGACGACTGCGACTGGGTCTGCGGGTCCGGGCCGCACGAGGCCTGGTTGCAGAGGTGGTTCTTCACCTCACTCGCGCTGATCGTGCCGGTGGGGACCGGGCCGGTCGGCTGTGTGCCCCCGGGGCTGCCCTGCGGCACGATCGCGCTGCTCACGACGATGCCGTTCTGCGCGATGTCGGTCTGCGCGCCCGCGCCGGTCACGTCCACGTTCGAGAGCGACATGGCGAGGTTCGTGCTGCTGATGCTCACCCCGTTCTTCTGGAAGTCCGAGACCGCGATGTCGGACAGCGTGAGCGTGCGTGCCGGCGGCGCCGCGTCGTCGTTGAAGACGTAGACGCCGTTGCCGACCTGGCAGCCGTCGAGCGGGGTGTGGCGGAAGCCGGTGATGGCGAGATCGTCGGCGGTCCCGCCCGCCCGGCGGAACGCGAGGCCATGGAAGTTGAGCGTGCAGGTGGGCCCGCCGCGCCCGGCGCCGTCGATCGTCATGTCCTCGACCGTCGCGCCGGCCACGTCGTGCACCCAGACCACCGGCGCGTTGTCGGGCGCGAGCGTGTCGGTGGTGAACTTGCTGACCGGGCCGGCGGGCGAGCGGATTATCGTCTGCCCGACGCCTGCTCCCTGGAGGACGAGGCCGTTCTTCGCGACGTCGACCTGCTCGGTGTAGGTGCCCGCCCCGACCGTCACCGTCTCGCCGGCCGCGGCGAGGTCGACGCCACCCTGCACAGTGGTCGCGTCGCAGCCGGCGGCGCAGACGGTCTTGACGGCGCTCGCCTCGCTCGCGAAGAGCAGGGGCAGGACCAGGACGGCGGGCAGGAGCAGCTTCCGCATCGGCAGCACGCTACCCCAGGCCGGGGACACCACTTTGAAGTAACCGCGGCTGCGCAGCTTTTAGCGCGCGAGGCCGCCGATTAGCTCACAGCGCGCTCCCGTCCTGGCGCACTCGCTGGATGACCATGCGGAAGTTCCAGCTCAGCTTGCCCGTCATCGTCGAGATTCCCTGCTGGACCGAGTAGGTCTGGCTGTTGGAGGTCTCGACCACGAACGGCTTGCTGCCCGTGAAGTCGCCCAGCGGATGGGTCGTCTCCAGGAGGTCGCGGTTCACGTACAGGTCCGGCACCTGGAGGCTGCACGCGCTGTTCCCGAGCTGCACCGCGACGAACGACCAGCTCAGCTTCACGCGCCCGTCGCCGGTGTTGCGCAGGTTGATCCCGAGGTTCTGGTTCGGGATCGACTCGGGCGCGTAGTTGCACGGCGTCTGCGAGGTCGGGCAGGTGTGGAGCGTGGAGTAGGCGCCCCGCCTGTAGGTGATCGGCGTCCAGATCGTGCCGAACTGCTCCTCGAGCTTTCCGTGCGGGACCGTGCCCGGCTGGGCCGGTGGGCTGATCTCGACGTGCTGAGGGCCGCCCGTGAAGGTGCACTGGCCGCTGGTGGTCTTGACGTCGGTCGCGTCGACCCCGCCGCTCACCTCGAGCACCTTGAAGTAGACCGTGCCCTCGATCGGCTTGAAGCTCGCGACCGCCTCGGCCACGCCGGCCCCCGACTTCAGGATGAGCCGCACGCCGGCGGGGTTCGACGCCGGCCACGTCTGCGGCGGGGCGGTGAACTCGATCCAGTCCTCCCCCGCCTTCCAGGGCGTGGCGCCGGCGAGCGAGCGGTAGCTCTCACCCTGGGTCGTCAGCTCCTGGGCCAACACGGGCGAGTTGGCGATCAGGTGGTCGACGGTCGCCGATCCCTGCTTGAGGCGCGGGACCCCGTGCAGGTTGACCTTCCCGCCCGGAGCGAGGAACTCGGGGGCGGGGATCGTCATGTCGACGCACGTGTTCGGCGTCTGGAAGTGCCGCTCGGCGCCTGCGAAGTCGCGCTCGATGGCGAGGTAGACGACGCTCACGAAGCGCTGCGCGAGGTCGGACCAGACGCCGCTGCGCAGGGGCCGGCGGGGGGCCGGCGACTCGTCGCGGTCCTGCTGCTCGACGAACTCGTCGAAGCCACCGTCGAGGATCAGCAGCGGCGACAGCGACTCGCTGAAGCGCTGGGTCGGCCCGGTCTTGCGGGTCTTGCCGGTGCGGCGGTCGCGGGCGGTCTGGCTGCGCGTGATCGAGACCTTCCCGGCCTCGGCGAAGATGCCCACCATGCTGGCGCCGCCGGTCTGCGAGTGGACCTCGAACTGGACGTCGAGGATCACGCTGGTCGTCACGTCGTAGCGGCCGACGCGCTCGACCGTCGTGACGACGTGCTCCCCGCGCGCCCTGCCCTTGATCTCCCAGTAGCCGTCCGCGTCCACGCCCGGGTTGTGGGTCGGGCAGAGGGAGTCGAGAGCGGTCTCGATCCTCAGCCGGCGGTGCTGCTTGGCGTTCTTGCCCTTGATCGAGTCGGCGGCACCGAGGGGGTCGCCGCCGAAGCCCGCGGCCGACTTGCGCAGCCCGCCGGCCGCGGGGGCGGCGATGGCGGCCGCGAACGCGCTGTCGGCCTTCCTGACCTTCGACTCCCACCTGCTGCCGAGCAGGGCCTTGTAGTGCGGTAGCCCGAGGCCCGTCCGGGCCTTCTGGCCGCGCGTTGCCTCGAGGAGTCCGCGCACGGCGTCGGCCGGGGCGGGCGCCTCCGCACGCGGCGCCTGGCCGGCGATCGGCTTGGTGGCCGCATTCGCGGCGGGCGCGACGGCGGCGACGAGGAGGATCAGGGCAAGCGGGATGAGTCGATGCGAGTTCATGCCGCCACGCTAAGCGCCGCCGGGAGCCCCCACATCGGGGCCGATCCCCAAGGATCCCCCCAATCTTTGGGCAGCCCCCCGGGCCCAAGGGATTGGGGGTCGATCGGTTTGGAGCGCTCAGGACCTCGTGTCGCGGGTGTGATTCACTCACCCTGTGGCCAGGCTGGGGAGCAAGGCGCGCGCGCTGCTGATCACCGTTCTGATGGCAGCCGCGGTCGGCGGTGGCTGGGCCATCGGGGCGAGCAGCGACATGGACGAGATGGAGTCGCACGACACGGGGGCTCCGGCGTCGGCGGCGGAGGACGATCGCGACGTGGAGCGCGGCTTCCTCCAGGCGATGGTCCCCCACCACGAGTCGGGGATCGAGATGGCCCAGATGGCCCTCGAGCACTCCCAGGCGCCGGTGATCAGGCGGTTGAGTCAGGCGATCGTCGACACCCAGGCCCGCGAGATAGAGCAGATGCGGAAGATGCACGAACGCCTCTTCGGCGAGCCGCTCGAGCCGGACGGCGACGCCCACATGGCCCTCGGGCTGTCAGCGGAGGAGGCCGGTATGGCCGGCATGAGCCACGGCGGGGAGATGATGCGGAAGCTGGCGGATGCGAAGCCGTTCGACCGCGCCTACGTGGACGACATGGTCCCGCACCACCAGGGCGCGGTCGCGATGGCCGAGGTGCTGCTGGAGCGCACCGACGACGCCGAGCTGAAGCGGCTCGCCCAGGCGATCATCGACGCACAGCGGCGTGAGATCGCGACGATGAACGACTTCCGGACCAAGGAGTACGGCGGCCCAGTGCCCGAGAAGCCGGGCGATGGCGGGCACGGCGGGATGAAGATGGAGTGACGGGCGGCGGCCTCCGGCCGCCTACGGCGTCGTGCAGGAGCCCGGCACCTCGACGTTGCGGTCGATGCACTCGCGCACCGGCCGGGCCGCGTTGCTCACATCCGTGAGAGCCTCGTCCTCGTCCGGAGGCGCCGGAACGGGATCGGTCCCGGTCGGTGGCGGCAGGATGTCGCCGCCGCAGTTTTACCGTCGGTTCAATGCGCGGCCGCCGCCGAGGTCGGCATCCACGGCTCGTCCACGTGCGCGAGCCAGACCAGCTCGGGCTGGAGCGCATGCACCTTCAGCTGGCCCTCGGACTGCGGCTCGTCGAGCTCACCGAGCCGGATCGCCACGTCGCCGCCGACGATGACCGGACGTTCGCCGGTCTCGATCACGACCATCTGCATGCCGCGGGTGTGGCCCGGCGCCGGGACGAGCCTGAGCCCGGGAAGCAGCTCAAGCTCGCCGTCGACCGGCTCGTACCGCACTCCGGGCGCCTCGACCCACTCGCGAATGGTGTAGTCGTCCTGGCTGAGCGCGTCGTCCAGCTCCTGACGCTGGACGTAGATCGGCCTGCCGGCGAAGAGGTGGTTGCCGCCGCAGTGGTCGAAGTGCAGGTGCGTGCTGACGACCAGATCGATGCTGCCGAGATCGAGGTCCTGCTCGCCGAGCGGCTGGAGGCGGGGATCCATGTCGGCCACCGCGGGGTGGAGCTCCGTCATGCCGGTGTCGACCAGCACGCGACCATCGGGATGGTCGATGACGTGCACGTTGACGGGCATCCGCTCGTCCTCGGCGAGCAGGTCGGCCACGCGGATCGGCGTGACGGTGACTGGGGCGGGAGCGCTCATCTGGTGATCCTCTCGTGTCGTTTCGAACCGGCGACCGCCGCGAGCACGAGCACGGCGCTCGCGGCAGTGTGCCCGACCGCTGGACACGTGGGAAGATCCAGGAATGGCACCAAAGGTGAGACCAGTTGGACGGCAGGAGGCGAGCCGGCCGATCGACCTCGTCATCGCCATCGACCGCGATGCGCCGGCGACGCTCGGCGCGCAGATCGAGTCGCACTTCCGGCGCGCGGTTCGCGACGGGCAGCTGCGGGCCGGCACGCGGATCCCGTCGACGCGCGACCTCGCCCGCCAGCTCTCGGTGTCTCGGCGCGTGACCGTGGACGCGTACGCGCAACTCGCCGCCGAGGGCTACCTCGTCCTTCGCCAGGGGGCGCACCCGCAGGTCGCCGACGGCGCGATCGCGACCGATCGGGAGCGGCGCGACGGCCCGGAGCTGGCGCCCGAGGTGCTCCCCCGGTTCGACTTCCGGCCCAGCCGCCCGGACGTCTCGGCGTTCCCGCGGCAGGCCTGGAGCCGGTCGCTGAGGACCGCCGTGGCCTCGATCGCCGACGCCGAGCTGATCTACGGCAACCCGTGCGGCGTCGATCCGCTGCGCACGACGCTCTCCGAGTACCTCGGACGGGTCCGCGGCGTCGTCGGCGCTCCGGGGAACGTCGTCGTCACGAGCGGCTACCTCCAGGGTCTCGGCCTTGCCTGCCGTGCGCTTGCCGCCGGCGGCGCGCGGCGCATCGCGCTCGAGGACCCCAGCGCGCCGGAGCAGGGCCCGATCGCACGCCGGGCCGGCCTCGAGCCGGTACCCGTGCCCGTCGACGCGTCCGGCCTGCGCGTCGACGCACTCGATGCGGCCGGTGTGGACGCGGTCGTCGTCACGCCCGCGCACCAGCATCCGACCGGCGTGGTGCTCGCGCCCGAGCGCCGCACCGCCCTGGTCGACTGGCTTCGGCGCACCGACGCGTTCGCCATCGAGGACGACTACGACGCCGAGTACCGGTACGACCGTGCCGCGGTCAAGGCGTTCCAGGGCCTCGATCCCGGCCGCGTGGTCTACGCGGGCTCGACAAGCAAGACGCTCGCGCCGGCGCTGCGCATGGGCTGGCTCGTCGTCCCGGGGCGCCTCTTGGACGCGGTCGCCGAGGAGAAGTTCCTCGCCGACCAGGGCAGCGCTCGCATCGAGCAGCACGCCCTCGCCGACTTCATCGCGCGCGGCGAGCTCGACCGGCACCTGCGCCGGATGCGCCTTCGCTATCGCGCGCGGCGTGACCTCCTCATCGACGCCCTCGCCGACCAGCTTCCCGATGCACAGGTCCAGGGCATCGCGGCGGGTCTGCACGTGACCGTCCGGCTCCGCGGCACCTTCGACGAACTGGCTTTGCGCGAAGCCGCACGCGCGCGGCGCGTCGAGCTCAGCACGCTCAGCGACTACACCCCCGGAGCGTTCTCCCGCGACCCCGTACTGCTCGTCGGCTACGCGCAGGTCTCGGAGGCCGCCATGGCCGCGGGCGTACGCGAGCTCGCCGCGGTCGTCGCATCGTCTCGAACCGGGTGACTCAGTTCAGGGCAGGAAGCAGAGGCGCCGACCGGAATCGAACCGGTGTGAACGGCTTTGCAGGCCGCTGCGTAACCACTCCGCCACGGCGCCGGTGTGGCGCGCGGAAGGCTAGCGGCGGGGCCGGAGGCCAGCGCGTCCCCAGAACGCCGAGAGCCCGCCGCAGCGGGCCCTCGATAGGAGCGGATGATGGGATTCGAACCCACGACCTTCGCCATGGCAAGGCGACGCTCTAGCCAGCTGAGCTACATCCGCACGGCGCGGCGAGTATAGACCTCGACCCCGGCGCCGTCGGGCTTGAATGGTGCGCGTGCGAAGCCGCCCGGGGCGGAGCGCCGCGCCTCAGCGGCCGGCCCGGTCGAGCTCCTCGTTCACGAGCTCGTCCGCGCGCTTGTTGTGCTCGCGGCGCACGTCGCGCACCGACCACTTGTCGAACTCGCGCAGGGCGCGCATCGTCTCCAGGAACAGCGGCTTCAGCCCGGCGTGCTTGACCTTGTACTGACCGCCGATCTGGCGGGCTATGAGCTGCGAGTCGTTCACGACCTCGACCGCCGAAGCTCCCAGCTCCCGCGCGAGCTCGAGGCCGAGCTGCACGGCCTTGTACTCGGCCACGTTGTTGGTCGTCTCGCCGATGTAGCGGCTGCGCTCCAGGAGCGGGTCGCCGTCCGGGCTGGAGGCAACGGCGGCGACGGCCGACGGCCCGGGGTTGCCGCGGGAGCCGCCGTCCACGTGGACCACGACCGACTCGATGGCCACCCCTACTCGCCGTGCAGCTTCGGAAACGAGCCGCCGGGGCGGCGCTGGCGACGGTCGCGGATCTCGCGGCGCTCGTCGGGCCCCGTGTTGCCCATCATCTTGCGGCGGTCGCGACCCTTCCGGCGGTCGATGATGACCTCCACGTCGGGGTCGTCCTTGTAGTGCTCGACCATCCGGTCGTAGAGCTCCGCCTCGAGCGCCTCGGGGATCACGCAGTAGATCGTCATCCCTGCGAGCGTATCCCGATCGCGAGCGAACCGTCGCCCGAGGCGGACGCGTTCCACTCCTTCGCCCAGGGCTCGAGCTCGTCGAGCTCCTCCCCCTTGCCGATCAGCGTGACGGGATCGTGCTCGGTGCCGAGGTCCACGCGGTAGTGGTACCAGGACAGCTCCCAGGCGACGACGATCGACACCTCGCTCGGCGAGGCCTCGAGCGGCGTGGCCGTGACCCACGGCTCGCCCAGGCTGCGCGCGATCCCGGCGATGGTCCGCGGGTGCTCGGAGGCGTTGAACACCTCGACGGCCCGCTCGACCTTCACCTGCGCGTTCGTCGGGACGGCGCGCACGTGGCGCGGGTCCTTCGGACGCGAGGGCGGCGGCGGAGGGGGCGGCGCATCTGGAGGAGCGGCCTCGGCGTATGGCTCCGGCTCCGGCTCGAGGTCGCGCAGGGGCGGCAGGCCGTCGGCGTCGTGCAGGCCATCCGAGGCGCCATCGGACCCCGGGCCGGCCTCGACGGCGGGCGCTGCCGGCGCGGCCGGCCCGCGCCGCCGCAGGCGCCCGAGGATCGAACGCCGCGGCTCCCGGCGGCTGAGCGACGCCGGCGTCTCCCCGTGGGCCGACTCGCGGATCCACCCCTCGGCGTAGGCACGATCGGTGCACAGGTCGCAGACCAGCATCCGCTGGCCACCGGGGGCGAGGTACGGCTCGGTCCTCTCCCCCTTCAGGATCGTCCGCCCGCAGATGTCGCAGGCGACGTCCTCGTGGACGGGTCGAAGCTCCTTCTTCATGGGCCGCCGCCGATGCTAACGCGAGCCCGCGGGCGCGCGGGCGCCGTCTTGCAGGGTCAGGCCTTGACCGCCTCGGACTCCTCGTTCGCCGCGTCGATCACCTTTTGTGCGAGGTGCGCTGGAACCTCCTCGTAGCGGGCGAAGTCCATCGTGTAGTCGCCCTGCCCGCCGGTGATCGAGCGCAGGTCCGGCGCGTAGGTCAGCATCTCCGCCATCGGCACCTCGGCCTTCACGGCCGTCATCGACCCCTTCGGCTCCATCCCGAGCGGGTGGCCGCGGCGCGAGCTGAGGTCGCCGATGACATCGCCGACGGACTCCTCCGGAACCGTGACGGTCACCGTCATGATCGGCTCGAGCAGAGCCGGGCTCGCCTGCGACGCGGCCTCGCGGAACGCCATCGAGCCGGCCATCTTGAAGGCCATCTCCGACGAGTCGACCGTGTGGTAGGAGCCGTCGTAGAGCCTGACCTTCACATCCTTGACCGGGTAGCCGGCGACGATCCCCTGTTGCATCGTCTCGACGATCCCCTTCTCGACCGCCGGGATGAAGCTGTGCGGGATCGCGCCGCCCTTGATGGCGTTCTCGAACACGAACCCCTCGCCGTGCGGCAGCGGCTCGATCTCGATGTGGCAGTCGCCGAACTGGCCGCGGCCGCCGGTCTGCTTCTTGTAGCGCCCCTGTGCCTTGCCCCTGCCCTTGATGGTCTCCTGGTAGGGCACCCGCGGCGGCTTGAGGGTCACCTCCGCGCCGAAGCGGTCGCGCATCCGCTCGACGATCACCTCGACGTGGATCTGCGAGAGCCCGGCGACGATCTGCTCGCCGGTCTGCGGATCGCGGTGCAGGTCGATCGTCGGGTCCTCCTCCTGGAGCCGGCGCAGCGCGGTGAAGACCTTGTCCTCGTCCCCGCGCGTCTTCGGCTCCATCGCGAACGCCATGACCGGAGCCGGGAGGTCCGGCCGCGGCAGGTCGACCTCGTGGTCCACCGCCGCGAGGAAGTCGCCCGCGTGGGTCTCCTTCAGCTTCGCCACCGCGCCGATGTCGCCGGGACCGAACTCGTCGGTCTGGCCCATCTCCTTGCCCTGCGGGACTAGTAGCTGGCCGACGCGCTCCTTCACGTGCGCGCGGCAGTTGGTGACCTGCGTGTCCGCGGTCAGCGTGCCCTGGTAGACGCGGAACAGGTTGATCCGCCCGGCGAACGGGTCGGCGAGCGTCTTGAAGACGTACGCGACGATCTCCTTGGACGGGTCGGGCTCGAGCACCTCGTTGCCGGCCTCGATGCTGCCCTTCATCGCGGGCGAGGGCAGGTCCTCGACCAGCGCGTCGAGCAGGCGGTTGGTGGCGAGGTTCTGCGTCGCCACACCGCACGTGACCGGGAACAGGTGGCCCTCGGTGACGCCCTTCTTGAGCGCCGCCACGATCTCGTCGTGCGCGATCTCCTCGCCCTCGAGGTAGCGCTCCATCAGCTCGTCGGAGTTCTCCGCCACCTCGTCCATCAGGTTCTCGCGGTACTGCTCGGCCTGCTCGCGCAGCTCGTCGGGGATCGGGATCTCGCGGCAGTTCTCGCGCCCCGCGCCCTCGTACTCGAAGGCGGTCATGTCGACCAGGTCGATCACCCCGCGCACCTCGTGCTCGGAGCCGATCGGGATCTCGGTGGCCACGACGTGCACGCCGAAGGCGTCCTTCAGCGACTCGAGGCTGCGGAAGAAGTCCGCGCGCTCGCGGTCGAGCATGTTGATGAAGATCAGGCGCGCGAGGCCGAGCTCGGCGGCGCGCTGCCAGAGGCGGTCGGTGTTGACCTCGACGCCCATCACGGCATTGACGACGAACACCGCGCCGTCGGCGACGCGCAGGCCGGCCAGCGCGTCGGCGATGAAGCTCGGCTCGCCGGGCGTGTCGATCAGGTTGATCTTGCGGTCCTGCCAGGTGAAGGAGGCCAGGCTCGAGGAGATCGACATCTGCCGCGACTTCTCGTCGGGCGCCGCGTCCGAGACCGTGGTTCCGTCAGCCACCGAGCCGAGCCGGTTGACCGCCCCGGCCTCGAAGAGGATCGCCTCGTTCAGCGACGTCTTCCCGCTCCCCCGGTGGCCGACCAAGGCCACGTTGCGGATCTTGTCGGCCTCCTGTCTGGGCATGTCTCTCTCCCCTTCCTCGCTGAAGGGCGCAAGTTACCCGAGCGTGCGCGCCAACTCCACCATGGATTCGGCGAGCCGCGGCCAGGCGAACTCGCGCGCCCGTTCGCGGCCGCGCTCGGACAGCTCGCGGCGCAGCTCGGGTTCGCCGCACAGCCGTTCGATCGCCTCGCGCCAGGCGCGCACGTCGAGCGGGTCGGGCACCAGCAGGGCTGCGCCGCCGGCGAGCTCGCGCAGCGCCGGGATGTCGCTCACGAGGGCGGGAGTACCCGCCGCCATCGCGTCCAGCAGCGGCCGGCCGAAGCCCTCGACCAGCGACGGGAGCACCACCGCGAGCGCACCCGCCTGGAGCCCCGCAAGCCGCTCGGCGGGCACGAATCCCTCGTGGCGCACGCGGTCCGTGAGGCCCCAGTCGCGCACCTGCCGACCGAACGCCGCGGCGGTCTGCGCCCGCGCGCGACCGACGACCACCAGGTCGACGTCCGGCAGCGCGCCCAGCGCCGCGAGCAGCGTGTGGAGGTTCTTGCGCCTGTAGAGCTCCCCGGCGTAGAGCAGGTAGGGCCGCTCGGCAGCCACCGGGTCGGCCGGCGACAGCTCCGACGGCCCCTCCCCCATCACCGTCGTCTTCCCGCGCGCGGCGGCCACGTGCTCCTCGAGCGACGCGCGCGTGGCCTCGCTGACGCACACGATCGCGGTTGCCCGTGAGCAGACGAACGGGAGCGCCGCGCGGAAGCGGAGCCGCTTCGCCCGCCCGGTCAGCTCGGGGTGCGTGAGCGGGAAGAGGTCGTGCACGACCACGATCGACGGCGTGGCGAGCCGCCGGAACGGCAGCTCCGGACCGGTGGCGAGGAGCGCGTCCGCGCGCGCCGCGAGCCGCGGCAGCTCGCGCTCGCGCCACAGCGCCCGCGCCGGGAGCGAGGCTCGGGGCGGCTCGGCCAGCTCGACCTCGGCGACCTCGCGCAGCGCCTCCACGAGCCCGCGCGAGTAGGCGCTCAGCCCGCTCGCGCCGCCTGCCGCTGCCGCGGTGTCTACGAGGAGCCGCGTCAGTCGGAGTCGGCCTGCAGCGCGGACTTCAGCCGCAGGACGGCCTTCGTGTGGAGCTGCGAGACGCGCGACTCGGTCACGCCCAGCACCTCGCCGATCTCGCGCAGCGTCAGGTTCTCGTAGTAGTAGAGCGCCACAACCAGCTTCTCGCGCTCGGGCAGGCGGGCGATCGACTCGGCGAGGCGGTCCTTCGTCTCGGTGAGGTCCATCGCGTGCGCGGGGTCGACCGCGTCCGGGTCCTGGATCGTGTCGAGCAGCGAGACCTGGTCGCCGGAGGCGTCCGAGAGCGTCCAGAGCTCGTCGAGCGCGATCACCGACGAGTTCGAGATCCGCGTGAGCGCGTCCTGGAAGTCGTCCATGCTCATCTCGAGCTCGTCGGCGACCTCCTGGTCGGTCGGTGCTCGGTGGAGCTGGTGCTCGAGCTTCGAGTTCGCGCGCTCGATCTCGCGCGCCTTGGCCCGGACCGAGCGCGGCACCCAGTCGAGCGAGCGCAGCTCGTCGATGATCGAGCCCTTGATGCGGGTCATCGCGAACGTCTCGAACTTGATCTCGCGACCCGGGTCGAAGCGCTCGATGGCGGAGATCAAACCGAGCAGTCCGTAGGAGATGAGGTCGGCCTCCTCGACGTGCGCGGGGAGGCCGGTGGACATGCGCCCGGCGACGTACTTGACGAGCGGCGAGAAGGCCAGCACGAGCTGCTCGCGCGCGCGCTCGTCGCCGTTCTCCTTGTATTTGCGCCAGAGCTCCTTGAGCTCGACTGCTTTGACGTTGGTCTGCATCGCCATGAGGCCGGTCTCTCCCTGCCGCCGCTACGCGCGCGGGTGCGCTTCCGCGTAGACCCTTCTGAGGCGTTTCGACTCTATCCGAGTCTGGGTCCGAGACTCGCGTAGCGCGCCCGGCGACCGCGCCCGCACGGCCGCGTCGAAATCCGTACTTGCTTCAACGCGCCATTTCGGTTACAGATAGACACATGGCCCCTACACCCCTCACCCACACCCTCGGGGGTGGGCGGGGAGGCATCCTCACGCTCGCCTCCGCCCTCTGCCTCGCCCTGCTTCTGGCGATCGCCGCGCCCGCATCCGCGGTCACGCACAAGCGCGCCGCCAAGAAGGCCGTCGCCGCCCTCGGCTCGTCCCACGCCAGCGGCGCTGTCGTGGTCCTCGGCCTGCCGAAGCCGCTTCGGGCCGGCACCCTCGTCACGCAGCAGGGGAAGAAGAAGGTCGTCGCGCGGGTCGGTCGTGAGCGCGCGTTCTTCTACTACGAGGACGCCGCGCCGCTCCAGCCGTTCCCGCACGCCGGGCGCGTCGCGCTCGTCGGCGTCAAGAGCGGCAAGGTCAGGCTCACGCGCGCCCTCACGCGCAGGCCGCTCCTGAACGGCCGGCTGCCGGCGTTCCTCAAGAGCGTACGTGCGTACAAGAACGAGGGATACGTGGTCTACGACAGCTCGACGAAGCTGAGCGCACCGGCGCCACAGGCGCCCCCGGTGGGGTCCGAGACCACCACGCAGCAGGATCCGTTCCCGATCGAGCCGGTCGGGGTGAACCGCCGGCCGACGGCTTTCGACCAGAACGTGGCCGCGAAGCTGAACAGCCCCAAGCACATAATCCTGACGGGCTCGGACCCCGACACGGCACCCGGCGGCGACAGCGAGGGCACGCTGCTGACGTTCGCGGTGACCAAGCTGCCGAACCACGGCTCGCTCTCGGGCCAGCCGCCAAGCCTCACCTACACGCCTGACCCCGGCTGGTCCGGCCCCGACCACTTCTTCTTCAAGGTCAACGACGGCGATCTCGACAGCAAGGAAGGGAAGGTCTCGATCAACGTCGTGGCGCTTGGCGCCCCGCCGGTCGTGACCACGTCGACCGGCTGCACCGAGTACCTGGAGCAGACCGCGGGCGTGGCGATCGACGGCCAGCTCACGGCGTCCGACCCCGACGACACGGTGCTCGACAGCGCAGTCGTCCGCATCGCGAGCGGCCTGGAGGGCGGCGACAACCTGCTCTTCACCGATCAGAACGGGATCACGGGCGCGTACGACGAGCGCACGGGCCAGCTGGACCTGGTCGGGACGGCGAGCGTCGCGACGTACCAGGCCGCACTGCGCACCGTCCGCTACCAGAACCTCTCCAGCGGCACGCCCGCGGCCTCGAAGGGGATCGCATTCACGGTCAACGACGCCGGCAGCGACTCGGCCCCCGCGACCAAGGAGGTCTGCATCACCGAGGCCGGCGGTCCGAACAACCGGCCGGTCGGCGAGACGAGCGAGGGCGTGCTCGACTACATCGAGAACGACGGCGCCGTCTCGGTCGATCCCGGGTTCTTCGTCCTCGATCCAGACTCGAGCCAGCTCTCCGGCGCCACGGTGAGGTTCACCGTAAGCCAGCCGCCCGAGGACGACAACGGCAACCCGATCGGCAGCCCGGTGAACAACTTCGCACCGGACGAGGACGATCTGGCCTTCACCGACCAGAACGGGATCACGGGCGCCTACGACGACAGCACGGGCGTGCTGACGCTGAGCGGCCTGGCCTCGGTGGCCGACTACGAGGCCGCGATGCGCTCGGTCACCTACGAGAACTCGTCCGAGGATCCCTCCCCGGCGCCGCGCACGCTGCGGTTCCAGGTGAAGGACGCCAGCGGGCTGAACTCGGTGGCGAGCAACCGCGGCGTCCTGGTCACGCCGGTCAACGACGCTCCGACGGCCACGCCCAGCGAGGGCGCGTCCTCCTACACCGAGGACGAGCCGGCCAGCGCGGTCGACTCGCAGCTCGACATCGGCGACGTGGACAATGACCAGCTCCAAGGCGCCCAGGTGAAGATCGCCTCGGGCCTCCAGTCTGGTGACGAGCTCGCGTTCGAGGACCAGCTCGGCATCACGGGCAGCTACGACGCCGAGACCACGGTGCTGACGCTGACCGGGACCGCCTCGGTCGACGACTACGAGACCGCGCTGCGCTCGGTCACGTTCCGTCACGTCGGTGACGACCCGGACCCCGCGCGGAGCGTGGAGATCGTGGTCAACGACGGCGAGCTCGACTCGGCGACGGCCACGAAGGAGATCGCGGTGACGCCCGTGAACGACGCGCCGGTCGCGACGACCGGCGCCGGCTCGACCGCCTACACCGAGAACGACCCGGCCACGACGATCGACACGGCCGTGGCGCTCTCCGACGTGGACGACGACCAGCTCGAGGGCGCCCAGGTGAAGATCGCCTCGGGCTTCCAGCCGGGTGACGAGCTCGCGTTCGTGGACCAGCTCGGCATCACGGGCGAGTACGACACCACCACCGGCGTGCTGACCCTGACGGGCACGGCGCCGATCGGCGATTACGAGACGGCACTGCGCTCGGTCGGCTTCTCGAGCTTCGACGACGACCCGGTCGCGTCGAAGACGGTCGAGTTCACGGTGAACGACGGCGACGACGACTCGGCCGCAGCCTCCAGGGAGATCGCGGTCACGCCGGTGAACGACCCGCCGGTCGTCTCAACCTCCGATGGCTCGACCGAGTACGAGATCGGCGGCCCGGGCGTGGCGGTGGATCCGCAGCTCACGGTCTCGGACCCCGACGACACGTCGATCGCGAGCGCCGAGGTCACGATCTCGGGCTTCGAGGCCGGCGACGAGCTCGTGTTCGTGGACCAACTCGGCATCACGGGCACTTACGACACCGAGACCGGGGTCCTCTCGCTCACCGGCACGGCCTCCGTGGGCGACTACGAGGCCGCGCTGCGCTCGATCGAGTTCGGGACCACCAACGAGACGCCCTCGGCGTCACGCTCGATCGGGTTCACGGTGAACGACGGCGACGCCGGCTCGGCCGCGGCCTCCAGGGCGATCGACCTCGTCGAGGCGAACGACGCGCCGGTGGTCACGACCACGACGGGCGACTCCACCTACACGCTGGGCGACTCCGCCGGCGTGGTGGTGGACGACCTGCTGACCGTCACCGACGGCGACGACACGAACCTGGAGAGCGCGGTGGTGCGGATCCAGGGCGGCGAGCCGGGCGACGAGCTCGTCTTCACCGACCAGGCCGGGATCACGGGCACCATCGACGAGACGGGCTTCCTGATCCTGACCGGCACGGCCTCCGCCGCCGACTACGAGACGGCGCTTCGGTCCGTGCGCTTCCGCAACACGACCGCCACCGAGGCGGGGACGCGGACGCTCGAGTTCCAGGTGAACGACGGTCGCGACGACTCCGCGACCGCAACGAAGGGCGTCGCCCTGGTCGCCGCCCCGCCACCCGCGCCCTGACCCGTCCGCCAGGCTCTGACCCGCGCCCCGCGCCTGACCCATCCGCCGCGCCCTACGCGCGCGGATGGGTTTCGGCGTAGACCCTCCTGAGTCGCTTCGACTCCACCCGCGTGTAGGTCTGGGTCGTGCTGAGGGTGGCGTGGCCGAGCAGCTCCTGGATCGTGCGGAGGTCGGCGCCGCCCTCGAGCAGGTGCGTGGCGAACGAGTGGCGCAGCGTGTGGGGCGACACCCCCGCCCCGGCCGCCGCACGCCGGGTTGCCACGGCCAGCCGGCGCCGGACGTCCGAGGTGCTGAGACGGCGGCCCGACTTCGACAGGAACAGCGCCGGGTCGGGGTCCGCCCGGTTGGCAAGCCGCGGGCGGGCGCGGGCGAGATAGCGCTCGACGGCGCGCCAGGCGGGCTCGCCGGCGGGTATCACGCGCGTGCGGTCGCCCTTGCCGGTCACGCGCAGCTCCTCGCCGTCGGGGTCGAGGTCGCCGGCGTCGAGGTTCACGACCTCCTCGGCGCGCAGGCCGGCCGAGTAGGTCAACTCGAACATGGCGCGGTCACGGAGCTCGAGCGGCTCGGACGCCGGCATCGCGTCGAGGATGGCCGCCACCTCGTCCGCGCGGAGGACGCGCGGGAGGTAGCTGTCGCGCTTCGGGCTCGAGACCAGGTCGGCCGGGCTCCCCGCGAGCTCGCCGCGCTCGACCAGGTGCCGGTAGAAGGCACGGATCGCCGCCAGCTTGCGCGCGACCGTGCTGCGCGAGTTGCCGCGCTCCGAGAGGACTCCGGCGAAGCGGCGCAGCGTGCGGTGGTCCATCGCGTCCGGCTCGTGCCCCTGGGCGCTCGCCCACTCGGCGAACTGCCCGAGGTCCACGCCGTAGGCGCGCCGGGTCTTCTCGGCCATGCCCCGGGCCCGCATCGAACCGTCGAAGGCGGCCAGAGCGCTGGACCAGCGCGGCGTCGGCTCGTAGTCACGGGGGGCGCTCGGGGCCACGCCCCGAGGTTCTACTTCTTGGCCCGCTTGACCTTCTCGCAGCCCTTGACCTTGTCGGCCCGGTCGACCGAGGCGGAGTCCTTCTTCCCGGCCCCGCAGTCGACGGTCTCCTTCTTGCCGTTTCGGGCGTTGATCGAGTCGTCGCCCGAGCCGCCTGCGTACTTGTTGACGTCGCCCGAGCCGGTGAGCTTGTCGTTGCCTTTGCCCCCGTCCAGCGAGTCCTTGCCCTTGCCGCCGTTCAGGGAGTCGTCGCCGCCGCCGCCGAACAGCTTGTCGGCGCCGTCCTCGCCGAACAGCTTGTCGTTGCCGCCGGCCCCGTAGAGGGTGTCGTTGCCGGTCCCGCCGAAGAGCGTGTCGCTGCCGCCCGCGCCGGCCTGCGCGGAGGCGATCCTCGCCTTGACGTTGCAGAGGTCGCCGAAGACCGTGTCGTTGCCGCCCTGCGCATGCACCACGTCGTTGCCGAGCAGGGCGCAGATGATCTCTCCGGCCGCGGTCCCGTCGACCGTGTTGTTGCCGTTGTCGGCGCCGAACTTCGTCGGGATCGTCGGGTCGTTGGGCTCGGGGTCGCTCGAGTCGGGCACCCCGTCCCCGTCGGAGTCCGGCGGCGCGGGTCCGGGCCCGGGCGCGGGGTTGCAGCCGTTGGCCAGGGTCCCCTTCTCGGTCTTGCACTGGTCCTGGGCGTCGGGCACGCCGTCCCCGTCGGAGTCCAGCGGCGCGGACTTCGCGTCGGCGCCGGAGCAGTCCTCGTCCACGCCGTTGTCCGGCACGTCGGTCGCGCCGGGCTTGATCGCGGCGTTGCCGTCGTTGCAGTCGCCCGGGGCGGGGCCGGCGTTCACCCCGTCGCCGTCGCGGTCCGGATCGCACGCGTCGCCGAGCGAGTCCTTGTCGAGGTTCTCCTGGTTCGGGTTCGCGACGAGCTGGCAGTTGTCGGCGCTCGTCCCGCCATCGGGGACGCCGTCGTTGTCGTCGTCCTCGTCCTCGATGTCCTTGCACCCGTCGCCGTCGGTGTCCCCTCCGAAGGTCGAGCCCGCAGGGCAGTCGTCCGCCCCGTCCCCGAAGCCGTCGTTGTCGTCGTCGTTGTCGCACGCGTCGCCGCCGTCGTTCACGCCGTCGGTGTTTTCCTGGGCGGCGTTGGGCACGTTCGGGCAGTTGTCCCTCGCGTTGGGGATCCCGTCGCCGTCCGGGTCGTCCTGCGTGTTGTCGCAGGCGTCCCCGAGGCCGTCCCCGTCGGTGTCCTCCTGCTCGGGATTGGCGGCGAACCGGCAGTTGTCGCTCGGATCGCCGAAGTCGTCGACCCCGTCGTTGTCGTCGTCGGCGTCGCACGCGTCGCCGGCCTGGTCGGCGTCGTTGTTGGCCTGGTCGGCATTGGGCACGAACTGGCAGTTGTCGGCCGTGTTGGTGACCCCGTCACCGTCCGAGTCCGAGGGGTTCGCGCCGCTGTCGCAGGCGTCGCCGATGCCGTCCCCGTCCCCGTCCTGCTGGCCCGGGTTGAAGACGAACTGGCAGTTGTCGATCGGCTCGCCAACCTCGCCGAAGTCGTCGACGCCGTCGTTGTCGTCGTCGGGGTCGCAGGCGTCGCCGAGCGAGTCCTGGTCGTTGTCCGTCTGGTTCGGGTTGGCGACGAACCGGCAGTTGTCGCTCGGCTGCCCCGCGTCGAGGACGCCGTCGTTGTCGTCATCGGCGTCGCACGCGTCGCCCTGGGCGTCCTCGTCGTTGTTCTCCTGCTCGGTGTTGGCCGCGTTCGGGCAGTTGTCCTGCGCGTCCGGGATCCCGTCGTTGTCGGCGTCGCCCGTGACGGCCATGGCCACGTCCGTCCGCAGAAGGGGCTGGTCGAGGAGCGACCCGGCGCCGGCGGGGACCGCCAGCCACGCCGCGACCAGGGCGGCGAGGAGAGCTATTCGGAGGGTGCCAGGCATGGGGTAACGGCGCAACCGGCGATCAAAAGTACTCCCCTTCGCGGACGAGGTCAACGACCTAAGCTCCCGATCCTCGTGGGATCGTTCTTCATCGACGTGCAGGACGGGCGCGTGGCCACCAGGACCCAGCTCGAGGCGGCCGGGGTCGTGTCCGCCGACGTGGCCGGTCCTCCGCCGCGCCCGTGGCACCCCGTCCAGGGGCCCGGCGACGCCTCCATGATGTGGTACGCCGTCATGCGCAAGCGACTGCGCGGGGTATTCATCGGCACGCTCTGCCTCCGCCACACGGGCCGCCAGGCCGCGCTCGAGGCGGAGGGCTGGGAGGAGATCCCGGTGGAGCGGATCGGCCTCGGGGCGTGACGGAAGCGCCGGGCCGGCGGGACAGGTCGTGGCGGCTTCCGTTCCTCGACGATCCCGACTGGCAGATGTGGGCCGGCGAGCGCGCGGCGCTCGAGGGAGTCCTGTCGGCACTGAGGCCGCGCCTGTCGATCGAGATCGGGACCGCCCAGGGCGGCAGCCTGCGGCGCATCGCGGCGCACTCGGGCGCGGTGCACGCGTTCGACGTCGATCCGGCCGTTGCGGAGGTCGTGCGCGCGGTCCCGAACGCCATCGCCCACGTGGGCGACTCCGCGGCGACCCTCCCGCCCGTGCTCGCCGAGCTCGCGGCCGCCGGCCACAACGTCGACTTCGCGCTCGTCGACGGAGACCACAGCGCCGCGGGCGTGCAGCGCGACGTGCGGGCCCTGCTCGCCTCCCCGGCCTGCTCGCGGACCGTGGTGATCCTGCACGACTCGGCGAACGAGGCGGTGCGGGACGGCCTCGAGGCGCTCGGCCTCCCCGACCACCCGAAGGTGCGCGTCTGGATGCCGGACTTCGTCCCCGGCTACCTGGTCGGCGCGCGACACGAGCGCGCGGGCGAGATCTGGGAGGGGCTGGCGCTCGCCGTCCTGGACGTGGACGCCCCGCCGGGTCCCGCCGTCCAGGACGAGGTGCACGAGAACGTGAGCGCGGTGTACCGCGCCTTCCGCGACGCAAAGGCGCGGGCCGCGGGCTCCCCCGCCCGGCCCTAGAACGACCGAGCACCCCGCGGTGCGGGGTGCTCGGCCTCCAGTCATTGCGCCACGCCCCAGCCAGGGCGGGGACCCGACTATCTCGGGATCAGCGCTTGCGCTTCGTGAACGTCAGGTTCGGCCCGGTCGGCGTACCTGCGGTCGCGTTGGTGACGTTGCCGTCCACACGGTTGTCACCCCACGACTTCAGCTGGCCCGAGTCGAGCTGCTGGAGCCCGACCTGGTTGCCGGTGACCTCGGTCTGGGACATCCGCTGGAGGGCGTTGCTGCCGCGCACGAACACCCCGACGCCGTTGCTGTCGGTGATGCTGTTGCGGAAGCCCGAGAGCTGGGCGCCCACGTTGAACGCGCCCGGGCCTGCGGTACCGCAGTTCACGGCGTAGTTGAACCCGGCATCGAAGCCCTGCGACGAGACCGTCAGGCCGCAGCCGTTCGAGTCGAAGTCGCTCTTGCGCACCGTCGCCTTCGCACCGCCGGCAATGCTCTGCGGGTGAACGAACACCCCGTTGCCGAGGTTGTGATGGACGTCCACGTTCGACACCACGAGCCGCGCGGTGTTGTTGGCCGGCTCGAAGTCGATTGCGTTACGGACGAAGCCGAAGATCTCGGAGTCGAGGACCTTCACGCTCTTCGCCTGAAGGACCCTGACGCCGTTCAGTCCGGTGCCGATTCCGTTGATGTCGAGCCCGCGGAGCGTGACGTTGTCCGTCGCGGCCGCGTTGACGACGATCGCGTTCGTGCCGCTCACGAGGACACCGCCCTCGGTGTAGTGGCACTTGATGGCGAGCGACTTGGTGATCGTCACTCCGCCGAAGCCGCCCGGGTCGAGGCAGTTGATCTCGCCCTTCGCGGCGGTCTTCGAGATCGCACCCGCAAAGGTCTTGCAGGGCGCGGTCCGGCTGCATGGGTTGGCGTCGTCACCGACTCCGGAGACCCATGTTCGAGTAGCCTGGGCCGAGGCCGAGGCGGGGAGTGCGAGTGCGATCAGCACCAGCACTGGAGACAGCTTGAGGGTATGTAGGGGTAGGCGCATAGGCACACACTAACCGCGTGGGCCGCCCAGCGCCAGTTTTTTCGCTAACGACTTTTCCATGGACCAAAACGGCACGAAACCGACACTCGAGATCATCATCGTGACCTCGAATGGGGCGAAGCAGCACATCCGCGCCTGCCTCCGTTCTCTCGAGCTCAACCCCCTCACGAGCGGCTCGATGCTCGTCCACGTCGTGGACAACGCGAGCCCGGACGGCACGCCGGCCGTGGTGCGGGAGGAGTTCCCGTGGGTCAAGCTGACGGCGCTCGACTGGAACGCGGGCTTCTGCATCGGCAACAACGTCGGGATGCGGGAGGCGAGCGCGCCATACGTGCTGCTGCTGAACCCCGACACCGAGGTCTACGAGGGAGCGCTCGACCACATGATCCGCGTCATGGAGGAGCGCCCCGACGTGGGCATGTCGAGCTGCCGCCTCGCCCAGCCGGACGGCACGTTCGACCACGCCGCGAAGCGCTCGTTCCCCTCCCCGCTGGGAGCCCTGGCCGAGTTCGTGGGGGTCGGGCGCGGCGGACGCATGCCGGGCACCCTCGAGGGCGTGGCCGACTACCGGGCCCACGACATCGGCGAGTACGAGGAGGGCGAGGTGGACGCCGTCAACGGCGCGTTCATGCTCTGCCGGCGGGAGGCGATCGAGGCCGTGGGGCTGCTCGACGAGCAGTACTGGCTCTACATGGAGGACCTCGACTGGTGCTACCGCTTCAAGCAGGCTGGCTGGAAGGTCTGGTACGACGGGCGGGTCACCGTCATGCACGTCAAGGGCGGGACCACGAAGGTCAAGCGCCACCGCGGGCTGCGCCACAACACGGCCTTCCACCGCGGGATGGGACGCTTCTACCGCAAGTTCTACGCCGGCGAGCGGCCGGTGCTCGACTGGGCGGTCTACCTCGCGATCGGGGTCAAGCTGGCGGTCTCGGTCGCGCGCAGCACCGTGGCGCGCCGGCGGCTCACCTGACGCCCATCCGTCCCCGCCACCAGCCCACCGTGGCGCGGATCCCGTCGCGCAGCCCGTAGCGGGGGCTGAAGCCGACCTCGTCGCGCAGCCGGGCGGCGTCGCCGGCCACGAGGTCGGGCTCGCTCGCTCCGCGCTCCACCTCCCCCCAGCCGACGAGATCGGGGCGCCCGACCTCGTCCGCGATCGCCGCCACCACGTCGCGCACGGCGACCGGGTTCGCCGACGCGATGTTCACCGGGCCGGTCACCGCATCGGCGTCGAGCAGCGCCACCAGCGCGGCCGCCACGTCGTCCACGTGCATGAAGTCGCGCCGCTGGACGCCGTCCGTCGTCGGCGCGCGCTCGCCGCGCAGAAGAGCCGTCGTGACCGACGGGACCAGCCGCGCGGGTGCCTCGTGCGGCCCGTACAGGAAGAACACCCGGCCGTGCGCGACCGAGGCTCCGCTCGCCCGTCCGAGCTCCTCCAGGCTCGAGCCGAGCGCCTGCTTGGTGCGGCCGTAGAGCGTCGCTGGCGCGAGCGGGGTGCCCGCCTCGCTCAACCAGCCCGCGCTCCAGTCGTACTCGGCGCAGGTGCCGGCCGTGACCACGCGGGCGCCTCGCGCCGCCGCCGCCTCGGCCAGCTCGAGGCTCGCCCTCAGCCAGGCCTCGTTCGCGGGCGAGGTCCAGTAGGCGCCGGGCGTGGTCTCCCACGCGAGGTGCAGCACAGCCTCGGGCGCCACCTCCGCCACGAGGGCGGCGGCGGCCCCGGGCGCCAGCAGGTCGCGCCGGTGCCACTCCGCGGGGCGCAGCGCCCAGTCCGGAGCGGGGCCACGACCCACCGCGTGCACGTCCGCGCCGCCGTCGAGCAGAGCCGCGAGCGCCGGGCGGCCGATGAAGCCGGCGGCGCCCGTGAGGAGGACCCGCCGGCTCAGCTCGGCGACCCGGTCCAGTCCGGGTAGCCGGCGTCGCGATCGGCCATGAGCTCCGGCCGCACGCGGCCGGGCCACTCGATGGCGAACGCCGGGTCGTCCCAGCGCACGCCGCGGGCCGCCCCGGGCACGTGCGGCGCGTCCATCATGTAGAGGAGCTCGACGTCGTCGGTCAGCGTCAGGAAGCCGTGAGCGCAGCCCGGGGGCACGTGCAGGGCACGGCGGTTCGCCTCCGAGAGCTCCACCCCGGCCCACGCGCGGAAGCTCGGCGAGTCCGGCCTCAGGTCGAGTGCGACGTCGTAGACCGCCCCGCGCACGCAGCGCACGAGCTTGGCCTCCTCGTGTGGAGCAAGCTGGAGGTGCATCCCGCGCAGCGTGCCGGCGTGCCGCGTGTACGAGGCCGAGCACTGCACCCACTCGGTCGGGAGCCCGTGCTCGGCGAACAGGTCGCGGTCGACCGTGCGTGCGAAGAGCCCGCGCTCGTCCTCGACCGGCTCTGGCACGACCACCACGGCGCCGGACACCGCGGATGGCTCGAACGTCACTCGATGACCTCGAAGCTGGGCGTGCGCACTACGAACCGGCCGCCCCACTCGCGAACGTGCGCCATCTGCTCGACGATCTCGTCGCGCAGGTTCCACGGGAGGATGAACACGAAGTCCGGCCGCGTCCGGGCGATCTCCTCGGGCGCGTGGATCGGGATCCGCGTGCCGGGCAGGAACTTGCCCTGCTTGTGCGGGCTCAGGTCGACGGTGTAGTCGAGCATGTCGGGTCCGATCCCGCAGTAGTTCAGGAGCGTGTTGCCCTTTGCAGGGGCGCCGTAGCCGGCTATCGAGGCGCCCTGCTCCTTCGCGTCGACGAAGAACCGCAGCACCTCGCGCTTCGTGGCCTTCACGCGCTCGGCGAACGTCCGGTAGACCTCGAGGTCCTCGTAGCCGGCCTCGCGCTCGCGCTCGACCAGCTCGGTCACCCGCCGCGTGACCGGCTCGTGGTCGGACTCGGCGTGCCGGGCGTAGATCCGCAGCGAGCCGCCGTGCGTGGGCAGCTCGTCCACGTCGAAGAGCTCCAGCCCGTGCGCGGCGAACACCCGCCGCACGGTGAGGAACGAGAAGTACGAGAAGTGCTCGTGGTAGATCGTGTCGAACTGGACGTGGTCCACGAGCTGCTGGAGGTGGGGGAACTCCATGGTGATCACGCCCTGCGGCGCGAGCAGCACCTTCATCCCCGCCACGAAGTCGTTCAGGTCGGGCACGTGCGCGAGCACGTTGTTGCCAATCAGCAGGTCCGCCTGGGCATCCGGCAGCAGGTCGCGCGCGGTATTGACGCCGAAGAACCGCTGCACGGTCGGAACGCCCTTGACCTGCGCGACCTGGGCGACGCTCGCCGCCGGCTCGACCCCCAGCACCCGCACGCCCCGCCTGGCGAAGAACTGGAGCAGGTAGCCGTCGTTCGAGGCGACCTCCACGACCGTCGAGCCCGAGCCGATCCGGAAGCGCTCGATCGCGTAGTCCACGTAGCGCTGGCAGTGGTCGAGCCAGGAGGTTGAGTACGACGAGAAGTAGGCGTAGTCGTCGGCGAAGATCGCCTCCGGGGTCTCGAAGTCCTGGAGCTGGACGAGGAAGCAGTCCGGGCAGACCAGCGCCCGGAGCGGGTAGAACGGCTCCATGCCGTTGAGCTGCTCGGGCGACAGGTAGTCGTTCGCGATCGGCGACATCCCGAGGTCCGCGAAGCTCGTGCGCGCCACCGCCCCGCAGAAACGGCAGGTCGTGGAGCCAACCCCGGCGATGGAGACTCCTTCAGTGGTCACCGACGTCCCCGTGGACGAATCCCCCACGCCCCGCAGGTTAGAGAAGCGCGCTTATCCTTTCGCCGGATGCCCGGCGGATCGTGCGTGGAGCCCTGACCGCCACCGGCCCCGCCGTGTCGGCGGTCGTGCTGACCTACAGCCGCCAGGACCTGCTCCCCGACTGCCTGAGCTCGCTGGCGACGGCGCTCGCGGAGGTGCCCGAGCCGACCGAGATCGTGGTGGTGGACAACGGGTCCCCCGGGAACGTGGCAACCGGACGGGTCCGTGAGTGGTGCCCGGACGCGAAGATCGTCGTGCTGACCGAGAACCGCGGCTACGCGGGCGGGATCGTGGAGGGAATCCGGCGCGCCCGCGGGGAGTGGATCCTGACCGTCGGCGACGACTCGACCGTGGACGCAGGGGCCGTGGTGGCCCTGCTGGCGGCGGGCCGCAGCGCGCCCGACGTCGGATCGGTCGCGGCCAAGATGCTGTTCGCGGAGGCCGCGGGCGGTGCCGTGATCAACTCCGCCGGCCTCGAGATCGACCGGCTGGGGATCGCGGCCGACCGCCTCGTAGGGCAGCCGGCCGACGCCGGCGAGCGCGACGTGACGGAGGTGTTCGGGACGAGCGGCGGCGGGGCCCTGTACCGGGCGGCGATGCTCGACGCGATCGGCTCGTTCGATGCGAGCTTCGGGCTCTACCTGGAGGACGCCGACGTTGCCTGGCGCGCCCGCCGGGCGGGCTGGCGCTGCCTGTACGTGCCGGAGGCGATCGTCTACCACCACCACTCGGCCACGACCGGGCACCGCTCGCCCGGCAAGTACCGGTACGTGGGTCGAAACCGGGTGCGGCTCGTGGCGAAGAACGCGACCAGGCGGCAGTTGCTGCGTTATGCCCTTCCGATGATCGGCTACGACCTCGCGTACGTCGCGTACGCGGCCCTGGCGAACCGCACGCTGGCGCCACTGCACGGCCGGCTCGAGGGCCTGCGTCACTGGCGGGCGGACCGCCGCGCCGCGCGGGGGGAGGTGGAGGTCGAGCTCGCCCCCGTCCTGGGCCTGCGCGCCGCGCTGCGCCGCAACCGCGCCTGGCGGCTCGGCTCAGGCGGATGAGCGCGCGCGAGACGCCTCCGCCGCGGCTGTCGGTGCCCCGCTCCGCGGGCGTCTTCCTCGCCGCCACGACGATCTCGCACCTCTCCCAGTTCGTCTGGCTGGCGGCCGGCAGCCGGGCGATGTCGCACGACGACTTCGGCGCCGTGCTCGCGGCCCAGGTCCTGTACGCGGTCCTCCAGATCGCGATCGACAACGGCACGGCGCAACTCGGAGCGCGCGAGGCGGCACGCGGCGCGATGACGGACCTCGACCTCGGCCGGCTCGTGCGCCTGCGGCTGGCGCTCACCGCGGTCGCCGTCCCCGCCGGGCTCGCGATCGGGGCGGCGTCGGCCGGGCTCGCGGCCACCGCCCCGTTCATGGCCGCGCTGCTCCTGTTCGCCCTCGTCAACGTCTGGCGGCCCTACGGCCAGGGCGACCCGCGGCCGTGGGCCGGCTACATGTTCGGCCGCTCCGTGCTTCCGGCGGCGGTCGCGTCCGCGTACGCGCTCTCCGGCGGCTCGTTCCCCGTGGAGCTCGCCGGGGGGCTCGAGTGCGTGGTGCTGGTGGTGCTGATCGCCGCGACCGGCCAGCGGCCGCTCCGCGAGCTGCGCCTGGCGCTGCGCAGCCGCGGCATGCCGTGGCGGCCGGTGCTCTCGATCGGCGTGCCGGCGATGCTCCAGCAGGCCAGCGTGGCCGCGGGGACCATCGGGCTGAGCGCGGGCGGCGCGCCGCGTGCCGCGGGCGCGCTCGCGGCCTGCGTGCGCCTGCTGACCGGGCTCAACGCGCTCAACGGGATCGTGGCGACGGCGATGTTCCCCTCGCTCGCCGAGCGCGGAGGCCTCGGGGCGGGCGTACGACGCGTCGTGCTCGGGCTGCGGATGACGACCGCGGTGGCGTTCGCGGCGACGGCGGCCGTCTGCCTGGTCGCCAAGCCTCTGGCGCAGACCCTGCTCGACCGGACCTCGGACGCGATCGAGTCGGCGCTCGTCCTGACCACCGCCGGCGCGGCGGGCATGGGGACGATCGTGATGCTGACCTACCTGCTCGTGGCTGCCAGCGGGGAGCGGCGCGTCCTGCCCGCCTACGCGGCCGGCGCGGGTGTGACACTCGCGGGCGTGACGCTGGTGGTGGCGAGCGGCGGCGAGCGCGTGGACACGATCGCCGCGCTGCTCGTGGCCGGTCAGCTCACGACCGCGGCCGGCCTGGTGCTGCCGGTCGCGCGGAGCCTGCCGGACTACCGCGGCCCGGCGCGCGCGGCCCTGGCGGGCGCGGTCGCGCTGGCGGCGGTGGCCGTGACCGCCGTCGTCACCGACGCGGCCGTCCCGGCGGGGGTCGTGCTCGCCGCGGTCGCCGTCGCGGTCGGGTGGGGCGGCGCCCGGCCGCTCGTGGGGGTCCTGCGAACGCGCGGCGCCGGTCCGCGACCGACCGCGGGATCACGATGATCGACGCGGTGATCCTCACCTCCAACTCGCGCGACATGGCGTTGCGCTGCGTGGCCCACACGAAGGCGGACCCAACCGTGGACCGCGTGTTCCTGGTGGACAACGCCTCGTCCGACGACACCGTGGCGGCCGTCCGCGCCGAGCACCCCGAGGCCGAGGTGATCGCCCTGGCCGAGCACACGGGACTCGCGGCCGCGCTGAACCGCGGCGCCGAGGCGGGGTCGAACCCGTACGTCCTCTACCTGAACGACGACGTCTTCGCCGCCCCCGGAGCCGTGGCCACACTGCTGGCGGCGCTCGAGGGCCGGCCCGGAGCGGTCGCGGCGGGAGGGCGGCTGGTGAACGAGGACCTGACGACGCAGGACCAGTACCGCCCGCGCGACTTCCCGGGCCCGGTCACGATCTCGCTGCGGCTGCTCGGGCTCGACCGCCTCTGGCCGCGCAACCCGTTCACGGGCCGGCACCTGCGCCACCCGCTCGACGACGAGACCACGGTCGAGGCCGACCAGCCCGCCGGCGCCTGCCTGCTCGTGCGCCGCGAGGCGGTGGAGGCGGTGGGCGGCTGGGACGCGCGCTACTGGTTCTGGTACGAGGACGTGGACTTCTCGCGACGGCTCGCCGACACCGGCGGGGCCACGCTGTACGTCCCCAGCGCTCCGTTCAGGCATCTCGGGGGCGCCAGCACCACCCGCTGGTCGCTTCCCGAGATGCACCGCCGCACCTACTACGGGATGCTCCTCTACGCCGAGACGCACTTCGCGCGGGCGGGCCGCCTGCTCGTGGCGGCGACCATGGCGGTCGTCTGCCTGCTGCGGCTCGCGGCCACCCGCGGCGGCGCCGGCGCCGGCGGATATAGCGGCTGCCTCGTCCAGGCGCGCGCGCGGGCGGCGGG
>DASVPL010000036.1:0-9052 GCA_036382905.1 Thermoleophilaceae bacterium
GCGTCATCGAGACGGCTGGCGCTGGGCGCGCCGCCACCGGCGCGCCGGCCACGCGCTCGCGCAGCTGCGGGAGCTGGTCGTAGAGCGCCTGCCCCGGGCACGCCGTGCTGTTCGCGTCGCGGTGGCCGGAGACGCGCTCGAGGGTCGCCTCCTCGCCGGCCGCGAAGCGGCTTCCGCCGCCGCCGTTCGAGACGACGGTCACCGTGCCGCTCGTGGGCTGGCCGTGCAGCGGCAGCTTCCAGCGGATCAGGCGCGTCATCGCCTCCATCGCGGGCTCGCCCGCCGGCAGCGTGCTGTGGTCGCCGATGTTCGAGACCGCGAACGACTGCGTGTTCATCCCCTCGGTGTGGGCGCCCACCACGGGACGGTCGATGCCGCCGGCACGGCCCTCCCAGAGCCGCCCGTACTTGTCGACGAGGAAGTTGTAGCCCATGTCGTTCCAGCCGTTCGAGTTGCGGTGGTAGCGGCAGATCGACAGCAGCATCGCCGGCACCTGCTCGGCGGTGTACTCGTTGGCGCTCACCGTGTGGTGAACGAACGCGACCTTCACCTCGCGGTAGGCGGGTGCCGAGCGCGGCGTGCACTGCCCGTTCTCCCAGGTCGAGCGCGGGGCGATCTCGGGCTGCGGGTCCTGCGCGTCCGCGTCGGCCACTCCGGCGATCCGCGCGGCCGTGCGCAGCCCGGCGTTCGCCGCCCGGCGCAGCGCCGTCTTGGCGCGGTCCGCGGCGGTCGCGCTGCCCATGGTGTTCACGAAGTGCAGCCGCAGGCCGCTCACCGGGCGCGAGAGCCGGTACTGGAGCTCGTCCGCGTCGCCGGCCCACACCGGGTCCGAGGTGCCCCCCGGGTGGTCCTCCGCGCTGCCCGGGTCGGGACCGTGCTCGCCGTCCGCGCCGACCTTCACCCAGTGGCTCCATCCGCCGCCCGCGCGGCGCACGCGCATGGAGATCCGCGGCTCGGCCGAGCCGTTCCAGCGCATGCCGACGAGGTTGAACCGCTTCGGCGCGCGCACGACCGGAGACTCGACCGGTCCCGCGCCGGCGGCCGAGAGCGCCGGTGGCGCGAGCTCGAAGTCGAGGGCGCGCGGCTGGTAGGGCCGGACGGACAGCGCGGGCCCCACGACGACGAGCAGCACGCCGAGGACGCCCACGGCGAGAAGGAGGGTTCGCCGCATCACGTGGTCGGAACACGCTAGCCAGCGGAGCGTTGCGGGGCTGAAAATCCTGTTGCGAGGGGCGTGTCCGCCCGCGGACTGGCGCCTAGGCGGTCGCGGCGCGGCCGGGCGGCTCGCCGACGGCTCCGGCCGGGCGGCGCCAGCACTCGTCGAGGAAGCGCGCGATCTCGCCCGTGAGCCGCTCTGGCGCCAGCCGCAGCTCGAGGATCGAGTTCGCCTCGATCAGCCGGCCGTTGCGCAGCTCGCGGACCAGCATGTCGGAGTCGGAGAACGGGTGGATCGGGTCGCGGCCGTGCCCGATCACCAGCGAACGAGTCTCGATCCCTGCTCGTTCGTGGCGCGGCGGCGCTATCCGTCCGAAGAAGAGCCCCTGGAGGATCGCCGACCCCGGTGCGGGGTCGCGGCTGGCCCAGTCGAGCCCGACGTCGGTGAGGTTCGCGAGGCCGCGCGGCACGCGCCGCGCCACCTGGCTGAGCACGCGGGCGACCGGCGCGCCGAACGTGAGCCCCACGAGCAGCGGCGTGAACGCGAGCGCGCAGCCGAGCAGCGCGTTGTCGAGCACCGGCATCTCGATCACGAGCCCCTGCATCCGGTCCGGCTCGCGCACCGCGGCCTCCAGCGTCACGTTGGCGCCGAGCGAGGTGCCGCCGACCACCGCGCGCTCGATCTCGAGGTGGTCGAGCAGCGCGATCGCCTGCTCCCCGAAGATCGACATGGAGTAGCGCCACATGTCCCGCGGCTGGTCGGACTCGCCATGCCCCAGAAGGTCGAGCGTTATCACCCTGTGCCCGCGCTCCGCGAGCGCCTGGGCGAGCGGGCGATGCATCAGCCGCGGCAGCATCAGGCCCGGGAGGAGGAGGAAAGGACGCGGGCCGCTCCCGTACTCGTCGTAGACGAGCCGGTGCCCGTCGTGCACGAACTCGCCTGTACGCACGCTCACCACGGCAGCGGCAGCATAACTACCCAACCTGGGGACACCTCACGCGTTGGAGCGGACGGGTATCCGAGGGGCCCGATGCAGACAAGTGTTTCAACTGGCCATGAGAGCGCGCATAATCCATCTATGGAAGTCTCTTCGCTGCCCCACCCAGGCAGCGGTCTCCTCCCGCGATCGAGGCGGGTGCTCGCGGCGTTCGGCGACGAACGGCTCGTGGACCAGCTCCGGCGCGGCAACGAGGTCGCCTTCGAGGTCCTCTACGACCGCCACCACCGGGCGATCCTCTCGTTCTGCCGGCACATGCTCTCCTCCCGCGACGAGGCCGAGGACGCCGTGCAGCAGACCTTCATCTCGGCCTACAACGACCTTGCGGGCAGCGACAAGCAGCTCAAGGTCAAGGCATGGCTCTTCACGATCGCCCGCAACCGCTGCCTGTCGATCCTCCGCGCCCGCCGCGAGCAGGCCGCCGAGCTCGACGACATCCCCACTGCCGGGCTCTCCCAGCAGGTACAGGAGCGCGACGACCTGCGCCGGATGCTCGCCGACCTGCGCGAGCTGCCCGAGGAGCAGCGCGCGGCCCTCGTGCTCTCGGAGCTCGGCGACCTCTCGCACGCTGAGATCGCCGGCGTCGTGGGGTGCGAGACCATGAAGGTGAAGTCACTCGTCTTCCAGGCGCGCTCCTCGCTGCTCGAGAGCCGCCAGGCGCGCGACATCCCCTGCCAGGAGATCCGCGAGCAGCTCGCCACCCTGCGCGGCGGCGCGCTCCGGCGCGGTCCGATCCGCAAGCACCTCAACGCCTGCCCGGGCTGCCGCGAGTTCCGCGAGGACGTGCGCCGCCAGCGCGCCGCGCTCGCCGCACTGCTCCCGGTCGTGCCGAGCGCGGGCCTCAAGGGCGGCGTCATGGGAGCGATCGGCCTTGGCGGCGGCGGCGCGGCGGGCGGCGGTGCGCTCGGCCTCGGCGCCGGTGGCAGCGCCCTCGCGGGGACGGGCGCGGCTGCGGGCGGGACGGCCGGTCTCGGCGGCATCGTCTCGATCATCGCCGGCAGCGGCGTCACGAAGGTCGCGGTGGCCGCGGTCCTCGCGACCGGCGCGGCGGCGGGCGGCGTCGCGGTCGTGAGCGACGCGGGCTCCTCCTCCTCCGGCGGCGGTGACCACGGCTCCGGCACGCCGATGGCCCACCGTCAGCCCGGCGACATCGCCAGGCCCAGCAAGTTCAGCTCGGTCGGCATCGCGACTCCCAAGGGCGAGGTCGCCACGGTCAAGCGTCACGATCCCTCCAAGGAGTCGCCCGCGGCCGGCGTGTTCATCGGGAACAACGCCAACCCGACGCCGGGCGAGCCGCGCGGGAACGCCCGCGGCAAGGACTCGAAGGACGACGGCTACTACTTCGTGGACGGACCCGGGCGCTCGGCCTCGCGCGGCAACTCGCACGGCGCGAACGGCACGCGCGCCCGCGCGCGCGGCAACGGCAACGCGCGCGGTAACGGCTACGGCTCCCGCCCGGTCCCGCCGCGCTCCTCGCGCTCGCCCAACGCGGGCCAGCCGGCCCCGCCCACGACGCCACCGCCCGCAGCCGCTCCCAGCGGGGGCAACGGTGCCGACAAGGCGCCCAAGGAGCCGAAGGGCGCGCGCGGCGGCAAGGGCCCGAAGCTGCCGAGGCTCCCGCTCCCGTAGCGGGCGCTAGCCCGCCGCGGCGCCGGCGGGCGGCGGAGCGGCCGGCCCCTCGTCGATCCCGAAACGCGCGTGCAGGCGGCGCAGCGGCCGCGGCGCCCACCAGTTGCGGTGGCCGAGCAGCTGCATCAGCGCGGGCACGAGCAGCGCGCGGATGATCGTGGCGTCGACCAGCACGGCCACGGCGGTGCCCAGGCCGAGCTCCTTGATGAAGATCATCTGCGAGGTCGCGAAGGCGCCGATCGCAACGGCGAACAGCAGCGACGCCGCGGTGACGATTCGCCCGGTGCGCTGGAGGCCGATGGCGACCGCGTCGGAGTCGGAGGCACCCGCGTCGCGCGCCTCCTTGATGCGGGCCAGCAGGAACACCCCGTAGTCGGTCGATAGGCCGAACGCCGTCGCGAACAGGACCAGCGGCTGCGTCGCGTCGAGCGCGCCCGGGCTCGTGAACCCGAGCAGCCCCTCGAAGCGGCCGTCCTGGAACACGAGCACGAGGAAGCCGAACGCCGCGCTCACCGTGAGCAGGTTCATCGCGAGCGACTTGATCGGCAGCACCACCGAGCCGGTCATCACGAACAGGATCAGGATCGTGGTGAGCGCGAGCAGCCCGACCGCGTACGGGATGTGGTCGCCGAGGCTGCTCTTCAGGTCGACGAAGCGGGCGGCCTGCCCGGTCACCCCGAACTCGACCGGGCCCGGGAGCGACCGCACGTCGCGAACGAGATCCTCGCTCGCGGGCGCCGTGTAGTGCGTGCGCGAGACCGCGTCGATCTGCCACAGCCCTGGCTCGACCGGCCGAGGCGCCGCGACCGATGCGATGCCGTCGACCGAGCGGATCCGGCGCGCGAGCGCCGCGGCCTGCTTCGGGTCGCGGGTCTCCGCGGCGACGACGAGCGGCGCGTCCTGGTTGGCGGGGAAGCGCACGTTCAGCTCGTCGAAGACCTGGCGCGGCTCGGAGCTCTTCGGAAGCGTCTCCGGCCCGACCGTCGTGAAGCTCGCCCCGAGGAATGGAGTGCCGGCGGCGAGCAGCACGATCGACGCCACGAGCGCGATCCGCCCCGGCCGGCGCTGTACGAACCGCGAGAGCCGGTACCAGCCGCCGCTGCGGTTGTCGCCCGCCTCGGCCTCGGCCGCGCGGCGAAGCCAGCGCGGCGAGAGCGAGTTCACGCGCTCGCCCAGGAGCGCGAGGACCGCCGGCAGCACCACGATCGCGACGACCGCGGCGATCAGCGCAACGGCCGCGCCGCCGACCCCCATGGAGTAGAGGAAGCGCTGCGGGAACACGAGCAGCGAGGCGAGCGCGGCGGCCACCGTGAGCGAGCTGAACAGGACCGTCCGCCCCGCGCTGCGCACCGTCCGAGCCAGCGCCTCCGGCCCCGGGCCGGACACGGCGATCTCCTCGCGGTAGCGCGAGACCATGAACAGGCTGTAGTCGATCGCGAGGCCGAGTCCCAGACCGGTCACCAGGTTCAGCGCGAAGACCGACAGGTCGACGCCCTCGCTGACCACGCGCAGCACGAGGAACGTGAGGACGATCGACAGTCCGCCGACCAGCAGCGGGAGTAGCGCGGCGACGAGGCTCCGGAAGAACCAGAACGAGAGCAGGAACAGGATCGGGAAAGCGAGCATCTCCGCGCGCCGCAGGTCCTCCTCAACCGTGGCGTTCGCGGCCCGGGCGGCCAGCGCGCCACCGCCGAGCCTCACTCCGCGCGCATCGCCGAGCGTCCGCTCGACACGGTCGGCGACGTCCTCCTCCTTCGCCGCGGAGCGCAGGGACGCGACCACGAACGCCGAGCGTCCGTCGCGCGCGACCATCGACTCCGAGCCTCCGCGCCCGAACGGCGAGCGCACGGCTCCGATGCCGGGGTCGGCGGCCAGCTTGCGCGCGACCTGCGCGACCCGCGCGCGCCCCGCGTCGGAGCGGACCGGCCCGCCCGGCGTCACGATCGCTACGACGTTGCCGTCGGAGGCGACGCCCGTCGCGGCCTCGAGGCGCTCGGCCACCTCGATGCTCTCGGTGCCGGGGTCCTCCGCGCTGAACGGGCCGAGGCGGTCGGCCACCGAGCCGCCAGCGGCGCCGGCGAGGACGGCCGCGAGCAGCGCCACCACCACGACGGTGCGCGCGCGGCGCTGGGCGAGCCCTGCAATGGCGTCGAGCATGTCCCTACCTCCTCCTCGGGTCGGCCGGCCGTCCCGCGCGCTCCTCGGCACGGGCCCACCAGTCGGCCATCCATTCGTTCAACTCGATCCCGAAGCGGAGCGTCATCATCGGCCCCGGGTCGGGATCGTCCAGGTCGGGGGCGAGCGCACGCAGGCGCTCGGCCATCTCGGCGCTGCGCCGGCCCGCCTCGCGCATGTGCTCGCGCAGCGCGTCGCGGTCGCGCTCACCTGAGAAGAAGAGCTTCAGCAGCGACTCGTCGCGCAGCTCCCAGACGAGCTGGTCGCGCGAGTCGAGCCACGCCTCGAGCGCGGCCTCGCCAGCCGGCGTGAGTGTGTAGACCGTGCGCGCGCGGCCGCCCGCCGGGTCGGGCTCGCCGGTGATCAGCCCGCCCTCCTCGAGCCGCTTCAGCTCGGGGTAGATCTGGCCGTAGCTGGCGGTCCAGAAGAAGCGCGTCGAGATGTCGACGAGCTGCTTGATCTCGTAGCCCGTCCGCTTGCCCAGCCGGATCATCCCGAGGATCACGCGGGCGGTGGGAGTGAGGTCGCTCATGACCCGGCACGATATATCGTTCCGATACGTGCCAACCGCGCCATCCGTCACACAAGAGGGGTGTGACGAAGGCGTCACCCTGTGTTTGTATAAAGGCGCACACCCCTCTTCAGAAAGAGCACGCACCCGAGATGAACAACCCGCCTCCGAACTGGTACCCCGATCCGCGCGGCGAGGCCGAGCTCCGCTACTGGGACGGCAGCCAGTGGACCGAGCACACCCACTCGGGCCAGGCCGCCGCCGCGCCGGCCTCCCCGCCGCCCGCCCAGGCCCCGCCGCCTCAGGCACCCGCTCCGGCCGGCCCCCCCGCCGCGGGCACCCCGACCGCCGCCGGCGGCTACCACCAGCCCGCCTACCAGCAGGGCGCCGCCGCGCCCGCGGGCGGCGGCTCCACGGGCGGCAGCAAGCTCCCGCTGATCATCGGCGGCGCGCTGGCCGCGGTCGCACTCGTCGTCGTGCTGGTGCTCGTGCTCGCCGGTGGCGGCGGCGACGACGGCGGCGGCGAGGAGGCGAAGGTCGAGGACAGGGTCAAGGAGGCCATCACCGGCAAGGAGCCGGAGGGCTGCGAGGACTTCCTCACCACCAGCTTCGTCCAGAAGTCGACGGGCCTCAGCGGCTCCGAGGGAGTCGAGGCGTGCAAGAAGACGCGCGGGCAGAACACGGTCTCCGACGCCGAGGTCAAGGACGTGAAGGTGACCGGCGAGAAGGCCACCGCCACCGCGATCCCCGGCAGCGGTCCGCTCGAGGACGAGGAGCTCGAGATCTCGCTGGTCAAGCAGGGCGACGAGTGGAAGATCGACGACCTCGACCGCCCGTCGGTGGCGCAGGGCGACGACGCCGAGCGCGCGATCATCAACACGGTCCTGAACTTCGGCTCGTCCGAGGGCGTCAAGGCGTGCGACTACCTGAGCTACGCGGGGCTCCAGCGGCTCGGCGGGCGCAGCGGCTGCGAGAGCTCCTTCAAGGAGGGCCAGCCAGCGAACTACTCGCCGCAGGACATCTCGGTCACCGGCACCACGGCGACGATGGTGGTCGAGGAGAGGCGCCAGAACAAGACGATCAAGTTCACGCTCTCGCGCGAGGTCGGAACGTGGAAGATCGACTCGTTCGAGCAGCAGTAGCACCATGACCGACGCTCCCCCCAACTGGTACCCGGACCCGAGCGGCGCAGCGCAGCTGCGCTACTGGGACGGGCGCCAGTGGACCGAGTACACGCAGGGCGGGCCGGCGGTGGCTCCCGGCCAGCAGCCCGCCCCGCCGCCGTCCGCGGCACCGACCGCCGCGGGCGCGGTGCCCGGCGCCGGTCCGGCCCCCGGCGGCGGCTCGACGGGCGGCAGCAAGCTGCCGCTGATCATCGGCGGCGCGCTGGTGGCCGTTGCCCTCGTCGTGGTGCTGGTGCTCGTGCTGGCCGGCGGTGGCGGCGAGGAGGGCGGCGGCGAGGAGGCGAAGGTCGAGGAGACGATCGAGCAGGTCGCGACCAGCAAGGACCCCGCCGTCTGCGAGGAGAGGCACACCGTCTCCTACCTCCAGAAGGCGACGGGTCTCGCCGGCGGCGCGGCGGTCCAGCTCTGCGAGGAGTCCACCCCCGAGAACGACGTGACCGGGGTCGAGATCAGCGACGTCGAGGTGAGCGACACGAGCGCGGAGGCGAAGGCGCAGATCGAGGGCGGCGACTACTCCGGCGAGACGCTGGAGATCAGCCTGGAGAAGCAGGGGGACGACTGGAAGGTCGACGACCTCGACCGGCCGAAGGTGGCCAGCGGCGCCGCGGCCGAGAAGGCGGTCCAGACCACGGTGCTGAACTTCGGCTCGGCCGAGGGCATCGCCGCCTGCGACTACCTGAGCTATCCCGGTCTGGAGCGCCTCGGCGGCCGCAGCGGCTGCGAGAAGTCGTTCAAGGAGGGCCAGCCGGCGAACTACACGATCCAGAGCGTGACCGTGAGCGGCACGTCCGCGACCACCGTGGTCGAGGAGGCCCGTCAGGGCAAGACGATCGAGTTCAAGCTCTCCCGCGAGCTGGGGGAGTGGGAGATCGACTCGTTCGCGCAGCGGTAGTCACCAGCACCAGCGCTCCACCTGCCGCGAAGGCCAGCAGCACCGCCAGCGGCTTGGCGAGCGAGGTGCCGTCGAAGTAGGCGACGTTGCGCAGTCCGGTGGCGGCCGCGCCCGCCGGCAGGAGCTGGCCGCCCTCGCGCCACGGGTCCGGCAGCAGCTCGGGTGCGCTCGCGGCGCCGGAGGCGGGGTTGGCGACCATCAGGAAGATCAGGAAGCTCAGCATCGTGCCGGACGGACCGACGGCACTCATGATCCCGGCCGAGGTGAACGCCATCGCTGCAATTGCGAGGCTCGCCACCAGCGTGAGCGCGGCGAACGAGCCGGGCAGCGCGCCGATCGCCACCCGCACGATCAACATGGCGGTCAGCCCGCCGAGCAGCGCGAACACCGCCAGCAGCGCGATCCGCTGGGGCGGGCGCATGGCGGGCGCCATCGTGAACAGCAGCATCGCGCCGAGGATCGAGGTCACCGAGAGCGGGACCGCCAGAAGGTTGACCGTGGTGCCGCG
>DASVPL010000037.1:0-54832 GCA_036382905.1 Thermoleophilaceae bacterium
AGGACGGAGTCGCTGCGCTCCCGAGCTCCGGAGTCCGGCAGATCGAGCTCTTCTCCGGCATCGACGTGGGCTCGCTCACCGAGCGCCTCGCGAGCCCGGTGCAGGACTGCCCGTCCGGCAACTGCACGCAGACGTGGGACACGACTTTCAGCCCCGCCGCGGGTGACCAGAGCCGCACGCCGCGGCGCATGCGCGTCCAGGCCACCGACCAAGCCGGCAACACCAGCTCGGATCGCCAGCGCGCGCCGGCGCCCGCGGTGCGCTGGCGGCTGGACGACACGGTCGGCAACATCGCCGCCGACTCGGTTCCGCGCGCGGAGCAGGTCACGAACACGAGCTTCGAGACCGACACGAGCGGCTGGGCCAGCGTGGGCGCCTTCTTCCTCGGCAACTCGACGCTCACGCGCATCGCCGACAGCGGCGCGCCGCACGGCGGATACGTCGCGAAGGTCGTGGCCCCCGAGTGGCAGCGCGGGATCGGGACCGACGTGACCGTCACGGCCGGGGTTCCCTACAGGGTCCGCGTCAAGGTCAAGCGCGACCCGGGCGGTCAGGAGATCCGCATCGGGCTCGGCGAGATCGCCGCCCCGAACGAGGAGCTCGTCGTGGCCAGCAACGCCACGCCGAGCACGACCGGCTACTCGGACTACACGGGCGTGGTCGTGCCGAACCGGTCCGGCACCTACCGCCTGTACGTCCGCGCGGCGAACTACGGCGGACCTCCGACGACCTTCTACGTCGACTCCGCGTCGGTGAAGGTGGACTACGGCGGGACCTACGCGGGCGGCTACACCCAGGACCGGCCCGGCGCGACGACCGACGGCGACAAGGCCGTTTCCTTCGACGGCACGAACGGCCGGGTCGGCACCCACTACAAGCCGTTCGTCAACGGCACCGCGAGCACATTCGAGGGCTGGGCCAAGCGCACCGACACGAGCGGCACCCACACTCTCTTCGGCGGCAACGCGAGTACGCGCGCGCCGATCCTCTACGTGCCGGAGGGCAGCCGGGACATCCTCTGGTACTCAGACGTGGGCACGGGGCAAACGCGCTGGCCGGATGCCGCGCCCACGGGGGCCTGGTTCCACTGGGCGTACGTGTTCGACGAGGTCGCGGACACCGCCGAGCTGTTCATCAACGGGGTGAGCCGGGGCGTGAGGACAGTCACCGACCCGTACAACGCCACGCCGGGCAACCTCTCGTTCGGGGCATACGCGGGCGGCAGCAACGGGTTCAAGGGGTCGCTCGACGACGTCGCGGTCTACCCGCGCGCGCTCAGCGCCACCGAGATCGCGCGGCTCTACAGCCCGGATCCCTCCGACGCGCGGGTGGCGTACTGGCGGCTCAACGAGAGCACCGGCACCACGGCCGCCGACTCGGCGCCGCATCACCAGCACGTCTCGAACACGAGCTTCGAATCGGATACGAGCGGCTGGGCCAGCACCGGTGCGTTCTTCCTCGGCAGCTCCACCCTGACCCGTGTGGCCGACAGCGAGGCGCCCGACGGCGACTACGTCGCGAAGGTCGAGGCCCCGGAGTGGCAGCGCGGGATCGGGACCGACATGCTCCTCACCGCCGGGCGCCGCTACCGGGTGCGGGTGAAGCTCAAGCGCGAGCCCGGCAGCCAGCAGATCAGGGTCGGGCTCGGGGAGATCGCGTCGCCCAACGAGGAGCTCGTGATCGCGAGCAACGCGGTGCCGGGCTCGGCGGGCTACACGGAGTACACGGGCGTCGCCACCCCGAGCCGGACCGGCACCTACCGCCTCTACGTCCGCGCCGCGAACGCGGGTGGCCCGCCGTCCACCTTCTACGTGGACGCGGCCACCGTCACCGAGGACAACGCCGGCACCTACACGGGCGGCTACACCCTCAACGAGCCGGGCGCGACGGCCGACGCCGACAGGGCCGTCAGGCTCAACGGGTCGTCGGGTTACGTCGCGGTGCCCGACGCGCAGACTCTCGACCTCGGCGACAGGCTGTCGATCGAGGCCTGGTTCAAGCGCAGCTCGCTGACCGGGGACCAGATCCTCGTCGGGAAGGGACAGGACGCCTACGTCCTGATGATCGCCGGCGGCAAGCTGACGCTGCGCAAGGGAGGCGCCGGCAACATCGTGCAGTCGACCGCCACGCCGGGGGTCGACGGCCAGTGGCACCACGTCGTGGCGACGAAGGACGGGCCCGCCGCGAAGATCTACCTCGACGGCGTCGACGTGTCCGGCGCGGTCTCGACCCTGACCCTCGCCAACAACTCCGCGCCGCTCAACATCGGGACCAGCGCGGCCGCCGATCCGGAGAAGTGGAACGGGTGGGTGGACGATGTCGCGCTCTACTCCGCCGCCCTCAGCGGCGCCGACGTCGCGCGCCTTCAAAAGCAGCACGTCTACGACTGGCGGGTCGTCTTCGACAACGGTGCGCCGGTGCTGGACGCACCCGTGCGCACTCCGTCGGGGACCGCCTGGGTCAACGGGACGACCCAGATGCAGGCGACGCTCGCCGCGAGCGATCCCGTCAGCGGCATCAAGCGCTTCAAGCTGTTCACCGCCAAGCAGGGTGGGGGCGAGGACCTCCAGACCAAGTCGTACGACGGTTGCTCCGAGAACGTGGACAACCTCTGCGACACCTCGGAGCGGCACACGTTCACCTACACCGCCGGGAACATGCCCGAGGGCAGCGCGCAGCGGGTTCGCGCGGTCGCCGAGGACACGGTCGCCAACGTGTCGGCCGAGCGCAGCTGGGACGTCAAGGTCGACCGCACCGGGGCCAACGTGGGCCCCGTAACCGGCCCGCTGTCGACGACCGGTCGCTGGGTCAGGCCCGGCGTGAACTACAGCTTCGAGTCGGGGGCCTCCGACTCGCTCTCCGGGGTCGAGTCGATCCAGTTCTTCGTGAACGAGCAGCTCCAGGCCACCCAGCCCGGCGACAACTGCACCCCCCAGGGCTGCGCGTCCAACCCCTCGCCGAAGACGTTCAGCTGGACCGTGCCCGATCCGTACACGGGGCAGGGCGACCCGTCGCTGAGGGTGAAGGCCAACGACCTCGCCGGGAACCCGGGCTCGTCCCGTACCTGGAACGTCCGGGTCGACGACGACAAGCCCGCCGTGCCGACCGTGACCGGCACGCTGAAGGACGCCGAGGGCAAATTCGTGAACGGCGCGAGCTTCACCGTCCACGTGGACGCGAGCGACGGCACGTCGCAGAGCCCGAGCTCGGGCGTCAAGCAGATCCGCCTGCTCGTGGGCGCGGACCCGAGCTCGCTCACGCTGCGCAAGGAGAGCCCGGTCCAGACCTGCGCGACGCAGAACTGCACGCAGCCCTGGGACACGACCTTCAGCCCGCTCAGCACCGACGAGACGCGCGCGGGCCGGCTGATCCGCGTCGAGGTCGAGGACCAGATGGGTCACGTCGAGAAGCGAGACTGGTACGCCGGCTTCGACAGGACGGCGCCGTCGGCGGCCTCGCCGACCCACGCGGACCCCGAGGACTGGTGGTACTCGGAGACCGCGCAGCGGACGGCGACCGTCAACGCGACCGATTCGACCAGCGGAGTGGCCAGCGTCCGCCTGTCGGTGCCGCAGCTGGGGGGCGGACCCTCGGTCCAGGACCATCCGTTCGGTTGCTCCAACGTGGTCCCGGCCACGTGCGCCACCTCGGGCTCGCACCCGTTCGGCTACGGCCTGGCGAACGTGCCCGAGGGACAGGTGTCGGTGACCGGCAGGGCGACCGACGTGGCCGGAAACAACAGCTGGGACGTGACGCGCACCGTGAAGGTGGACAAGTCGGCGCCGCAGTTCGTCTCGAAGTCCGGCACCGCTTCCGTGGACGGGCTCTGGCTCGACGACGGCGAGCACGACGTGACGGTCGACTGGAACGACGCGTTCTCGGGCGTCTCCTCGAGCCGCGTCGCCTTCCAGGCGCCCTCGCTCGCCTTGGACGGCTTCGAGCGCACCGCGCTCGCGGGCTGGGGCGAGGCCGACGCGGGCGGCCCGTGGAGCGCGATCGAGGGCCCGGCGAGCGACTTCAGCGTCGCCGCCGGCCGCGCGAGCGTGTCCTCGCCGCAGGGGAGCCCGCGGACGGCCGTGCTCGGCTCCACCCCGGCGCGCGCGTTCATGGCGCGGGTCAAGGTCCGGCTGCCCGACGTGCCGCCGGCCTCGGGGTGGTCGGAGGCCGCCATCGTGAACAGCCATTCGTCCGGCAGCTTCCACGTCCGCGCAGCCCTCGAGCTCTACCCCGACGGGCATCTCGAGCTCCTGTTCCGGGACAAGGCCAACAACGAGCTCGCCCGCACGGACCTCGGCATGAGCCACGTGGCGGGCGACGACTACTACCTCACCTTCCAAAAGCCGGGGGGGATGAGCATCCGGGCCAAGGCTTGGAAGGTCGGCACGCCGGAGCCCGCGTTCCCGCAGGTGTTGATCTCCGACCCCTACGTCTACTCCGGGGGCTCGCGGCTGGGCCTGCGCGCCATCAACGGCGCCGCTGTGACGCAGTCCACCGCGTTCGACGACCTCGACGTCCAGCCGCTGCGCAGCGGGGACTACGAGGAGCCGTTCAAGTCGGGCGGCTGCGACCGGACCGGCTGTGCCGGCCCCATGAGCCACAGCTTCACCTGGAGCACGGCCGGCGAGCCCCAGGGGCTCCACCACGTCTCGCCCACCGCGGCCGATCCGGTCGGCCACCAGACGCAGGGGACGCAGTGGGCGGTCGGCCTCGACCGCAGCGGCCCGGCGCTGGCGCTCTCGGGCGCGCTGAAGGACGCCGACGGCCAGACGGTGTACCGCGAGGACATGGCGCTGCACATGGACGCGCGCGACGGCCGCGCCGGCAACGACGCCACCCGCCGCTCGGGCACCGAGCGGCTCCAGGTGTGGGTGGACCGCGCCGGCCCGCAGGACCCGGCTGACCACGACCAGAGCCAGGCGTGCACGCCGGACAGCTGCGCGATGGAGGGCGACTACACGTTCTCGCCGACCGAGCACGGCCCCGGGGCGCACACGATCACGGTGCGCGCGACCGACAAGGTCGGCAACCAGACCGAGCAGACCGTGACGGTCACGGTCGCGGCGGACGAGGCCGGCCCCGAGCTCGAGCTCTCGGGCGACCTGCGGCCGCCGCTGGCTACCGGACGCTCCGTCCACATCAAGGCGCTCGAGGAACGGCCCGCCGACACCGGCGTCAGGAAGATCGAGCTCTGGCTCGACCCCGACCTGACGCCTACCTCCGACGAGCGCGAGCACGGCCACGAGCCGGACTGCTCTGCGGGCTGCCCCTCCGTGGCGGAGACCGACTGGGCGCTCGACCAGGCGACGCCGCCCGGCAAGCACGAGATCCTCATCGTCGCCACCGACGACGCCGGCCACAGGACCGAGGAGCGCTACGAGATACACGTGCTCGACCTGCTCCCGTCGAGCCGGTCGAAGCTCGGCCTCGAGCACTGGTTCGACTACGACGACACCGCCGCGGGCGGCGACTCGTCCGTCTACGTGAACGGCGAGACCGGCAACACGGTCTGGCACAGCGTGCCGGTCGTCAACCCCGGTCGCGGCCTCTCGACGGTCGTCAACCTGACCTACAACTCGCACGACCGCGGCGGCGTGCTCGGCTCGACGCTCGGCCGCGTCCCGCTGGTCGACCTGAGCGGCCAGGACCTCAACAACGACCTGCCCGGGCTCTCCTACTCGGAGGCGGGGGTCGGGTTCTCGCTCGGGATCTCGGGGCCCACGCGCCTGAACGAGCCACTTGGCGGCGTGCTGATCGCGCAGGCCGTCGAGGAGGGCGAGGCGGCGATCCCCGGCTTCACCGGCACGCTGCCCGGCGAGAGCAACCTCGTCGTGACGATGACGGACTCCGACGGGACGGTGCACACGTTCACCAAGGGCGCCGACGGCGAGTGGATCGCACCGCCCGGGGTCAGCATGCGCCTGCGCCGGTTCCAGAACGGCGGCACGCTGGTGAACCCGATCGACGAGAAGTGGGCGCTCACCCGGCCCGACGGCATCACGCACTTCTTCGACAACCTCGGCTACCTCACCAAGACCAAGGACCGCAACGACAACGTCCTCGAGTACATCTACGAGCCCTACGACGCGCTGACCGGCAACGTCACCAAGAGCGTCGTCACCTCGTCCGGCCAGAACCTCGACTACGCGCTCTGCGACGGCGTGCAGCTCGGAAAGCAGACCGAGGTGACTCTGCCCGACGGGACCGAGGTGCCGGTGTTCTGCGCGAAGCGCGTCAGCCGGGTCAAGGATCCCGCCGGGCGCGAGCTGAAGATCGATTACAACGACTACGACTCGAGCTACCTCGGCCTCGCCGACGGCAAGCTCCCCATCGAGTTCCGCGCCGACTTCCCGGGCCTGATCGGCGGGCGCGCGGGCCGGATCAACAAGATCACCGACCACGCGAACCGCGAGTACACGTTCGAGTACGACGACCACGGCTACCTGACCAAGTTCGTCGAGGCGGCGAACAGGCCCGAGAAGCGGACGACCGAGCTCGCCTACGAGGACTGGAAGCCGGGCCTCGAGGCGATCGGCCAGGACCGCCAGCTCATCGAGGTCAAGGAGGGCGAGACCGGCCGCAAGACTCTGATCCGGCACGTCCACCCGGACGACCGGACCACGCTGCCCACGCCGGGCGTGCTGCTGCTCCCGCGCCAGGCGTGCGGCGTCACGAAGCGCAACGACGGCGTCGGCGACCTCGAGTCGGTGCCGGTGGCGAACCAGGAGTGCCGGACGGCCGACAACGACCTCGAGAAGACCTACGACTACACGGCCCCGGAGGGCTCGACCCCACGCAAGTTCGAGGTGGACGAGATCCTCATGCGGGCGCAGGCGGTGGGGGAGAGCGCAACGGTCGGCACCACGGTCCACGAGATCGACGACGAGGGCCGCCCCGAGGCCGTGACCGACCCGAACGGGGTCAAGACGGCGCTCACCTGGAACGAGGACGTCAACGCCGTCAGCTCGATCGAGGAGGCGAGCGGGACGGACGACGCGTCGCGGACCGAGCTCGACTACGACCAGGCAAACCGCACAGCGGTGATCGCCCAGCAGCGCAAGTACCCGAACTTCCCGAGCACGGACGGCGCGCGCGTGACGAACTTCTCCTACCAGTTCTCGAACGGCCGCCACCACAGCACCGCCAGCGGCGTCAGCGACGCCGACGGCCAGTTCGTCGCGGACATGACCGAGGTACGCAACCCGAAGACCGGCACCGGCCAGTCGTTCGAGATCGAGCAGGTCGCCGGCGCCTACACCGGCAACGTCACCAAGCGCTGGGACAAGCCGGGTAAGAGCGGCAACGTCGCGACGACGCTCTACGACGGCCACGGCCAGATCATCTCCGAGGACGACGAGGTGGCCGAGAACGGGCCGACGATCTACGAGCAGCACGACCCGACCGGCCAGCCGCAGAAGGTGCTCGATCCGAGCGGCAAGCGGTGGGACTACCTCTACGACGCGGTGGGCAACCTGACGACCGTCGTCGACCCGCGCGCGACCGACCGCAGCGGCGCGGCGGGCCTGCCCTACACCACCACGCTCGGCTACGACGCGCTGGACCGGCTCGTGAACGAGAGGATCCCGCGCCTGTCGGCCGATTCGGATCTGCCCGACTCCAAGCGGTTCACCCTGCGCAGCCGCGAGTTCAACCGCAACGGGACGCTGAAGACAGCGACCGACGGCGAGGGCACGACCACGTCGATGACCTACACGCCGATGGACCAGCCGCTGCGCGTCACCGCGCCGGGCAAGGCCGGGCGGCCCGAGACCACCGACCACGTCTACGACGACGCGGACCGGCTGATCGCCCGGGTCGAGCCGAAGGGGACGGGCGCGACGGTGGCGACGGCCGGCGAGCACCAGAAGGCGTGCACCGACGCAAGCGTCGACCCCCCCGTCGTGGACCACATGACTCGGTACTGCCTCGATCGCGGCGGGCAGATGATCGCGGAGGTGAGGGCGGCGACGGTCCTCCCGCCGAACGGCGGCCCGAGCGCCCTCATCAAGTCGTTCGCCTATGACCGCCGCGGCAACGTGACCGGCATCGTCGACCCCCTGCGGAACTCGGGGCGCAGCATCCGCGAGGCGACCGACGCCGCTCAGGTCTCCGATCCGCTGACCACCTCGCGCAGGCTCACGTACGAGTACGACCGCGTGGACGAGCGCACCGCGCAGATTGAGCACGTCACCGAGACCGGGCCCGACGGCCGTCTCCCCGCGAAGCGCACCGCGTACGAGTACGACGCGAACGGCAACAAGCTCACCGTCCTCCCGCCGAAGGCGTTCGTCGGCCGCTCCGCGAGCGATCCCGACCGCGACTACCAGACGAAGACCTCGTACGACCATCGCGATCTCGAGGTCGCGGTGCGGACGCCCGCCGGCTGCTCGGCCTACCAGCGTCGTGAGGACGGCCGTATCACTGCCATCACCGCGCCGCGCGGCACGACCGCCACGGACGCCGACGACTGCTCGGCGGCCGGCCCGTTCAAGTACCACACGACGAAGCTCACCTACGACGCGCAGGGCAACCTCGCGTCGCGGACCATCCCGTTCGCACAGGGGCAGTACGGCCGCGCCGATTCCGAGTTCGAGAACTGGAAGGTCACCTACGAGCGCGACGACGTCGGCAACGCGACGTCGATCGAGGACCCCCGCGGGAACGAGTTCGACAACACGTTCTTCGACGGCGGTCAGCTCCGCTCCACGACGCGGCCGTCCTGGTACGAGCTCGAGTGGAGTGACGACCACGCCCCCCGCGACCCGGCGCAGCGCTACAAGCAGGAGAAGGATGCCGGCGGCGACTTCGAGCTGGCCGACGGCGGACCGGAGATCCGCGAGAGCGAGATCATGTCCCGCAACGCACAGCCCGAGGGCGAGCGCTCCGACCTGCCCGAGACGCACGGACAGGGCGACTTCGGCAAGGTCGACCCGCAGGATCCCGGCGACCTCCTCCCGGAGGCGGGCGCCACCAACCTCGACTACGACCGCGAGATGCGGCTCACGACGATCAGCGACGCGGCGGGCGGCGATCGGACGATCTCCTACGACGAGGCGGGCCGGGTCATCGGCAAGAGCTGGCCGTTCAAGCCCGACGACCCGATCACGCACGACTTCGAGTACGACCTGAACGGCAACCTCGAGCGGTACACCGACGGTCGCGGCAAGCCGACCACCTACGGCTACGACGGGTTCGACCGGCGGATCAGCGAGACCACGCGCGGCGCCGGGCGGGCGCCGGGCGACGCGTTCACCGAGGAGGTCACGCGATTCGCCTACGATGCGAACGACAATCTCGAGTGGCGTCAGACGCCGCGCGGCACGGCGCTGCGATTCGACTTCGCGTACGACTCGACCGACCACCTGATCAGCGAGGCCAACCCCGCCAACGACACGTGGGAGTACGACTACGACGTCAACGGCAATCGGGTCAAGGAGCGCTCGCCGCGCTACCAGAGCGCCACGGCGGGCGACAAGCCGGACTTCGAGCGGACGTTCACCTACGACCCCGCGAACCGCATGACCGAGGACGACCCGGGCCTCGGTGACGGGTTCACGACGTACGAGTACGACGCGGACGGCAACGTGACCGAGATGACCAGCGGCGGTGCCGCGGATGCCAACGGCGCGGCCTCCGCCCGGCGCAAGCAGACGAGCTCGTACGACGGCCGCCGTCTCGCCTGGCGCCGCACCACGTCCACGGCCGGGGGCGACGACAAGCGGACCCAGATCCAGGAGTACGACGCCAACGGAAACCTGCGCCGCATGATCCAGGGGAAGGGCGTCGAGGACCACAGCCGGGCGAAGGTGCTCGACGCACCGGGCACGTCGACGGCCGACGTGACCTGGCACGCGACCCTGCGGGACTACGACGAGGACGACCAGCTCGTGGCGGTCCACTCGCCGTGGAGCAGGCCACCGAGCGAGGGCTCACCCGCCGTCGACGACCCGGACGGGCCCTCCGACGCCGAGACGGGCGGGGACGACAGGAAGATCGTCCAGGACTTCCTGCGCCCCACCGCGGGCAACCCGCTGAGGCGCGTCACGTCGATAGTCGCGCCGCACGAGTCGAGCGACACGGTGGCCGCGCGCACCTCCTACACCTACTTCGCGAACGGGTGGGTCAAGACGCAGAGCGACGAGAAGCTCGTCCGGCCCGGGAGCACCGCGCCCGTGCGCACCGCGAACGTGACCTACGACTACGACAAGGCCGGGAACCAGACGGTCTGGAAGACGGACGAGGCGGGCGACAGCCCGGACGGCCGGCTCGTCAAGCGCTTCTTCTACGACGACGGGACTCTCAAGCGCCGCGAGGCCTACAAGACCAAGGCCGGCACGGACGACGAGACGAGGCGGACCTACGACTACTTCTACAACGAGAACCGCTCGCTGGTGCGGATCGACGACTTCGACGCAACCGCCGGCGGAACGGGGCGTGCTCGCTCCACGAAGATCAAGCGCGACGAGGCCGAGCGCGAGAGCGTCGTGAACGAGGACTGGGACGGCGGCCGGGACACCGTCCTCGAGTACGACCGAGCGGGCAACGTGACGACCCGCAAGACCGACGGGATCTACGTGAACCCGACGACCTACAACGGCGACGAGCGCAAGGTCACGACGTTCGACTACGACGCGCTCGACCGCGAGACCTCCGCGGTCGTCGATCCGGCCGAGGGCGACACGCGGACGACGACCACCACGTGGTGGGACTCGAACGACATGAAGACCCGCACGAAGTCGAACGGCACCGTCGAGTCCTACTTCTACAACGCGCGCGGGGAGATGGCGCAGAAGCGGCGCAACCCGGACGAGGGCGACACCGAGACGCAGGACTACGACTACGACCGCGACGGCAACCGCACGCAGGACGAGCGCGGCACCCACGTCTTCAACCCGCGGGGCCAGCTCGTCAAGTGGACGCGCGGGCCGAAGTACAGCCACTCCGAGCAGGCGAAGGACAAGGACGGGACGGTCGTGACCTACGAGCGCAACGCCGGCGGAGACGTGACGAAGGAGGTCGACAACTGGAAGCCCACCGGCATCACGGGCGACACGACCACCACCTACCGCTACCACGGCGAGCGCCTGATCTGGACCGAGACCTCGCGGCCCACGGTCTCTGGCACCCAGACGACTCACTCCGACTACTCGTACGACGACTTCGGGTCCGTCACGAAGGTCGTGCACGAGCAGACGGGCCCCGGCAGCGACCCGAACGAGCCTCCGGACGGTCCGCCGTCGTCGGTCAGCTGCTCCGAGATGCCGAACGAGGCCGAGGCGAAGGTGACCCGCTACTGCTACGACGAGTTCGAGCGACGCGTCCAGTCGCGCGGGTCGGGGATCGAGAAGCCGACGATCTACGTCTACGACGGCCTCGACCGCCGCGACCGCAAGACGGTGGAGGAGAACGGCGACCCCAAGGTCCACGAGTACGCCTACGTGGGCCTGAACGACCTCCTCTCGCGGGAGACCGACAAGGACGGCAAGAAGAAGACCTACGACTACGACTCGGACGGCCGCCGGCTAGGGCAGTCGGTCAAGGCATCGGGGGACTCGGCGCCGACGCACCGGCCGTACGCGACCGACGCCAGCGGCTCGGTGGAGGGTCTCGAGGACACGGAGGGGCGCTTCGGCGAGCTGAACCGGGACACCTACCTGTACGACCCCTATGGCGAGTCCGAGAACGTCGGCGGACTCAACGAGACGGAGGACCCCGGTCTCTCCGACGCCGCGAAGGAGAACCCGTTCCGCTTCCAGGGGTTCTACTTCGACTCCGGCGTCAAGACCTATGACATGCAGGCCCGCGACTACCGGCCCGACATCGGCCGCTTCCTCTCCGAGGATCGCTACGAGGCCGCGGTCGGCGACAAGTTGCTCCAAGCGGATCCCCTCACGCAGAACCGCTACGCGTTCGCCGGCGGCAATCCAGTCAACAACGTCGAGTTCGACGGCCACCACATCATGCGCTGCTACAGCGCCGACCACTGCAGCGGCGCGTACGAGCACTGGCGCTGGCACCGCCGCCAGGCGCAGATCCAGAAGCAGCGCCGGAAGGACACGATCGTCAAGAACGCCCAGAACAACGCGCGGCAGGCGCTGGCCCAGGGCGACGTAAAGCGCTACTACCGGAACCTCGCGGTGATCATCGAGCAGGACCAGGCCAAGCTCAACCGCCGCGTCCAGGCGCTTCAGGCGGCCGTCGGCCCGCTCGAGGCCGCCCAGCCGAAGAAGCCCGGGTTCTGGGACTACGCGAAGGTCGTGTTCGACCCGACGGACCCGCTGGACATCCTGCTGACGGCCGCGTCCGCCATTCCCACGGGCGCCACGCAGGGCGCGAAGGGAGCCAAGATCGCGCTCAAGGGCGCGAAGCTCGCCGCCCGGGTCGCCAAGGCCGGGAAGGTCGGCAAGGCGCTTTCGAAGGTCCGCACCCTGCTGGCGGGCGCGGTGTCGCGCGCGGGTGACAACGCGAGCCTCGTGAATCGCCTGCGGCAGTGCGGCAACAGCTTCACGGCGAGGACGCCCGTGGTGATGGCCGACGGCTCCCGCAAGCCGATCGCCCGCGTGCGTCTCGGCGACTACGTCGTCGCGACGGACTCGGCCACCGGTCGCACGGTCGCCGCTCGGGTCAACGGACTGCTGCGCTCCTCGGCGGGCAAGGACCTCACGGTGATCACCGTCGGCGGGCGCCGGATCACCGCGACCGATCACCATCCGGTGTTCGTCCTGCAGAAGGGCCGCTGGGTGGACGCGGCGGACCTCGAGGTCGGCGATCTCCTGCTCGGCGCCGACGGCGAGCCCGTTCCGGTGAGCGCGGTGCGCGACGTGGATGCCGACGTCCCCGTCTACAACCTGACCGTCAACGGGATCCACACCTACTACGCCGGGGACCGGCCGGTGCTCGTCCACAACTCCGGCTCGTGCGACGTGGACGCCGCGCTCGAGGCCGCCGCCGCCGAGCTCAAGCAGCTGAACCGCGGCAAGAATCGAGTTACCATCAACACCCCGGGCGGTCGGATGGTGGTCGACCTCCAGGGCAAGGCCCACTACTCCAAGGCACAGGGCCGGAACGTGCCGACTCCCCACGTCAAGATGCAGACGCGGAACCAGAACCCGCTCGACCCGAACCAGTTCACCTTCTCCGACTCGGACGTCTTCTCCGCGGGCTGGCAGGAGATCCGGATCGTGCGGCAGGCGCTCAGCCGTCGCGCCGGCAATTGAGGTTCGTGGGGCTGCGCGAGTGGCCCATGAACGAGCCGGTGATCGAGTGCGAGACGGAGTCGCACTGCTACGACCTCCACAACGCGGGCGACTTTCGCGGGGTCGAGTGGACGCCGCCGGGCGCCCTGGCGTTCCGCTTCGTGTACGACCCCGACCACCTGCACACGCCCGGGGAGGGCGACCTACGCACGGCGCTCGAGCTCAGGTTCACCGGCGTACGTAGCCTCCACACCGTGCTCGCGCCGGACTTCGCGGTCGAGAGCTCCGCCCTGGTAGAGCACTGGGTCTGGAACCGGGTCTCCGACGAGCTCGGCGGCTTCGAGTTCAAGGTCGGCGAGCTGACGCTGAACTTCCGCGCGACCGCGGTCGAGCTGATCACGGCACCCGAGCCGCTCTAGCCCCACTCCGGGTACACGGCGTCCCCCTCAAGCCGCCGCTCCCAGCGCCGATCACAACGGTGCATGGATTGGACCGAGGCTCACGTCCGGCGGCTGTTCTGGCGCGCCGGGTTCGGGGCGACGCCGCAGGAGGCGGCGCGCTTCGCGCAAGCTGGCATGGACGCCACGCTTCGCTTCGTGCTGCGCGGTGACGGTGGCGCCGAGCTCGAGGGCCCGGAGCCCAGCGCCGACGGCCAGCCGCTCGACCCGGTGAACGAGTGGGGCCACGACGTCCTCTGGTGGCTCGACCGGATGGTCCGCAGCCGCCGCCCGCTCGTCGAGAAGATGACGCTGTTCTGGCACGACCACTTCGCCACGAGCGGCCAGGACACCCCGCTGATGCTGCGCCAGAACAAGATGCTGCGCAAGCACGCGCTGGGGGACTTCCGCGCGCTGCTGAAGGACGTGACCCGCGACCACGCGATGCAGCTCTTCCTCTCGCTGGCCGGCTCGACCAAGTGGGCCCCGAACGAGAACTACGCGCGCGAGCTGATGGAGCTGTTCACGCTCGGCTCGGGCTACACCGAGCGCGACATCCGCGAGGCAGCGCGCGCCCTCACGGGCTTCGAGGCGCGCTGGACCGACGACGGCTTCAAGGGCATCCGCTACCGCAAGGACTGGCACGACACGGGCCAGAAGCGGATCCTCGGCAGGCGCGGGCGCTTCGACTGGCGCGACGTCTGCGACATCGTCTGCGAGCACAGGCGCCACGCGCCGTTCCTGGTCGAGAAGCTCTGGGCGTTCTTCGTCACCGAGCCGCTCGACCCGGGCACCAGGAGGTCGCTCGTCAAGACCTATACCCGCGGGAAGCTGCGGATCGAGCCCGTGGTGGCGCAGATTCTCGCCCACCCGGCGCTCTACGCGCGGCTCGACCGGCCCGACATGGTCAAGGCGCCGATCGTCTACCTGGCGGGAGCTCTGCGCGCCACCGGCGCCGGGGTGCAGCGCGAGTCGTGGGTCTGGCTGTCGGAGCAGATGGGCCAGCAGCTCTTCCACCCGCCGTCGGTCGCGGGCTGGGACTGGGGCCCGGCCTGGCTCTCGACGAACACGATGAAGGCCCGCTTCCAGATCGTCACCTACCTGATGACCGACGACGGCCCGCTCGAGGTGCCCGACAAGTCCGTGGCGATCGGCGTGCCCGTGGGCGACGCGCTCGAGAGCGCCCGCGCGGCCACCGGCCGGCCCTGGACCTCGCCCGAGACCGACGCGGCGCTCGATCGCCTCGCCACGACGATGGTCGCCGGCCTCAAGTCCTGGGAGCGCCAGCAGCGCGCCGATCAGCGCGAGCGCGCCCTGCGCCACCTCCTCCTCTCCGGCCCCGACGCCCAACTGCACTGATGCCCAAGAGCACCCACCGCGCCTGCGACGATTTCCACGCCACCAGCGAGGCCACCCGCCGCTCGTTCCTCGACTCGGGGACCACCCGCCGTCAGATACTCGCGCGCGGGATAGGCGCCGGGCTCGCCGTCTACGCCTCGCGCGCCATGTCGATCGCCGACGTGTTCGGTGCCGCAGAGGCTTCCGCAGCATCCGGACCCGAGGCCCCGATCCTCGTGTCGGTCTTCCTGCCCGGCGGCTGCGACCTGCTCGACAGCTTCGTCCCGCTCGAGCAGTATGGCCGCTACGCCGACCTGCGCCCGAAGCTCAAGCAGAAGGACCCCGCGGCGCTCGGCTCCACCGGCCTCGGCGTGCATCCCTCGCTCGCGTCCGGCGCCGGCGGCGGCATCAAGGGGCTCTTCGAGCAGGGCAAGATCGGCCTGCTCCCGGGCATCGACTACGCCAACCCGGACCTCTCGCACTTCCACTCCCGCCACTTCTGGGAGACGGGCCTGATCACGCAGACCGCCGGGACTGGCTGGCTCGGCCGGATGCTCGACAGGAGCGGTTCGGCCGACAACCCGCTCCAGGGCATCTCGCTGTCCGGCACGCTCTCGCCGCTCCTGCGCACCGCCGGTGCCCCCGTCGCGGCCGTCCACTCCCCCAACGCCGCTCAGTTCTGGATCCCGGGCATGTGGGGGAGCTCGCAGGAGATCGCGATGCAGGCCTGGTCGGAGATGGCCGAGCGTCAGGGCGGCGGCCCGGGCGAGCGCGCCGCCACCACCTCGGCCCGGCTCGCGAAGCAGGTCGCGGACCGGCTCGCGCCCTACCGCCACGACGACGACGAGCCGAACCCGCTGGCCTCGCCCGTCGAGTACCCGAAGGACAACGACCTGGCCGAGCGCCTGTCCCAGCTCGGCGGGCTCCTCTCGCAGCCGCTCGGCATCCGCGTCGCCGCCGTCGAGGCCGAGGGCGAGTTCGACACCCACGACGGCCAGCCGGCCGACCTCGCCCGCGGGCTGAAGGACGTCAGCGAGGCGCTGGCCGCATTCCAGGCCGACCTCGAGGCGCGCGGGCTCGCCGATCGCGTCCTGACGTTCGTGTGGTCCGAGTTCGGACGCCGCCCGCAGGAGAACGAGTCGTCCGGCACCGACCACGGCGCCGGCGGCCTCGCCTGGGTCCAGGGAACCCGCGCGCGCTCCGGCGTGCTGAGCGACTACCCGGACCTCGGGCGGCTCGACCGCCAGGACAACCTCGCCGTGACCGTCGACTTCCGCCGCGTCTACTGCTCGCTGCTCGAGCAGTGGATGGGGGCGGACGCCGGAGCCGTGATCCCGAACGCGGCCGGCTTCGGCCGCATGGAGCTCGTCTCGTGACGCGCCGGCGCGCCATTGCGGGCGCCCTGGCCGCGGCGGCGGCCCTGGCGGCCCCGGCCGCATCGGGCGCCGCGGGCTCCGGCGACGGGCCGCTCGACGTGCGCGGCACCGCCGTCGGGGTCTCCGAGCGCGAGTTCCGGATCTCGCCGTACCGCCGGACGGTCCCAACCGGAACCCTCAAGTTCAACGTGAGGAACTTCGGCGAGGACGTGCACGACCTGGTCCTCGTCAGCCCCCGGGGCCGGAAGCTCGGCTCCACGGGCGCGATTGCGGCGGGGGAGCAGGGCGTCCTGCGGATCAAGATCAAGACGCCCGGGGTCTACCGGCTCGTGTGCACGCAGGCGGATCACGCCGCGCGTGGAATGAAGAGCCGGATCGCCGTCCGGGCGACTCGCAGATAGGGCATCCCCCGATTCGGGGGGCCTCACATCCCTTTAACAAATTGCCTCTAGCGAACCGCCGCGACCGATGTTACGGTCACCCCAATGGGGGGCTTGTGGCCCAGGCCCACCATGCCGATGGGACTCGTGACTTGAGTCTGAGACTGGCTACTCCCTCACCCCTCCGCCGGACCCCCGCCCTCACGGCGGCCCTGCTTGCATGCCTGATGCTGCTGGCGCTGGCGTCGAGCGCCTCCGCCGCAGTCACGCAGAAGCAGGCGGCCAAGAAGGCCCTCGCGGCGCTCGGGTCCGAGAAGCGGAGCGACGCGGTCGTCGTCTTCGGGTTGCCGACCCCGCTCAAGGCCGGCACCAAGGTCACCCAGGCCGGCACCGCCAAGTCCACGAAGGGCTCTACGAAGGGGATCAGCAGCCGCCTGCGCTCCGCTGGCGTGCGCATGGTCAAGGCCCCGGCGGTCCTCACCGTCACCAAGCGCTCGTACTTCTTCTATGAGGACCGCGGCCCGTTCGAGCTCTACCAGCACCCCGGCCGCGTCGCGCTCGTCGACGCCCAGACCGGGGCGGTCCGGCTGTCCCGGACGATCACCTGGCCGCCGCTCCTGAACGGGCGGCTTCCCGCGTTCCTGAAGAGCGCCGGCGGCTACCGCTCGGCCAAGTACCAGGTCCTCTACCGCCCGTACGCGATCGACGGCTCCGCCCAGCAGCCGCGCACCGCGAACCGCAACCTCTTCGACCAGGACCCGTTTGGCCCCGGACGTCCGCTTCCTGACATGGCGAACTCCAAGGCGATCGCCGACCGGCTCGCCGCGGAGCACTCCTGCATCCTGCGCGTGACCGACACGCTGCCGTCCTTCTGGAACGTCAACCAGCTCAACCTCACCCGCACGTACGTGGGGACGCTGTTCGAGAAGCTCGAGCGCGACAACGGCGGCTTCATCGATGATCGCTACGGCGCCCGCTCCGGCGAGACCCTCGCCCAGAGCGTCGACCGCCTCGTGGCGGCCGGGTGCAAGGACATGCTCCTCTACGTCGCCGGCCAGGGCTACGACCAGGGCGGCGACCCGGTGATCCAGCTCGGCACCTCGGTGATGAAGGGCGGCCTGCTCGCGCAGCAGAACCTGTCCGCGAGCGAGCTGCGCAAGCTCGTGTCCGGCCGCCCCGGCGTGACCTTCAAGTTCAAGTTCGACGCGCCGTACTCGGGCGGGTTCATGAGCCGCCTGCGCGACCTGTCGAACGTGCTCCTGATCGAGACGCCCGCCGCCGAGGGCGACACCGCGTTCTCGTTCATCCCCGAGGTCGCGCAGAACGGCCAGATGGTCTCGGCGCCCTCGAACCCCGCCGGCCTGCTCGAGTTCACGAACTGCGAGCTCAACGGCTTCAAGGCCTTCTTCTCCTCGAAGGAGGAGATCGACAGGGCGACGCAGGCGCAGAACGAGGGCGTCTCGTTTCTCGCCGAGATGCTCGCCCGCTCGCAGGAGCTGTGCAAGGGCGACGGGTTCGCCGACGACCTCGGCTCGAACCCGCAGCTCTACGCCGCGAAGCGCGGCTCCGGCAAGGGCACGAACCTGCCGCCGAAGGCCGACCCGCAGAGCGTCGCGGCCACCGAGGACACGCCGAAGGCCATCACGCTCACCGGCTCGGACCCCGACGGCGATCCGCTCACCTTCACGATCACCAAGCAGCCCGACCACGGCACGCTCTCGGGCAGCGGCGCGAACGTCACGTACACGCCGGCCGCGAACTACAACGGCCCGGACGACTTCAGCTTCAAGGTCACCGACTCGAAGGGCGCGGAGAGCAACACCGCGAAGGTCTCGATCGACGTCGGCGCCGGCAACGACGCCCCGGTCGTGACCAACTCGCAGAACGCCACGCCCTACACCGAGCAGGCCGCCGCGGTGGTCGTGGACGGCAACCTCACGGTCTCGGACGTCGACGACACCCAGCTCGAGGGCGCCACGGTCCGCGTCAGCTCCGGCTTCCAGGCGGGCGACAAGCTCAACTTCACCAACACCTCGGCGATCACCGGCAGCTACAACGCCGGCACCGGCGTCCTCACGCTCACCGGCTCCGACACGGTCGCGAACTACCAGGCCGCGCTCCGCTCGATCAAGTACGAGAACCAGACCGAGAACAACCCCTCGAGCCCCAAGACGATCGAGTTCAAGGTCAACGACGGCACGGCCACCTCCGCGGCGTCCACCAAGAACATCGCGGTCACCGGCGTCAACGACAACCCGGTGCTCGACACGACCGACGCGGCGCTCGCGTACAGCGAGAACTCCGGCGCGCAGGCCGTGGACAACGGGATCACGGTCGCGGATTCGGACTCGGCGACCCTGGCGGGCGCCACCGTCCAGATCACCGGCAACTTCGCGCAGCCCGAGGACGACCTCGTCTTCACCAACCAGAACGGGATCAGCGGCTCCTACAACGACGCGACCGGCACCCTGACGCTGAGCGGCACGGCCTCGGTGGCGAACTACCAGGCGGCACTCCGCTCGGTCAAGTACCAGAACACGTCCGACAACCCGTCGACCGCGACCCGCACGGTCAGCTTCCAGGTCAACGACGGCGCCGGCGCGAACAACCTCTCGAACGTCGCGACGCGCGACATCAGCGTCTCCACGGCCAACGACGCTCCGGTCGTCACGACCTCCGCGGGCAACACCTCCTACACCGAGGGCTCCCCGGCCACGACGGTCGACGGCTCCCTGACGATCACCGACGCCGACGACACCAACATCGAGGGCGGCCAGGTCCGGATCTCGTCCGGCTTCCAGTCGGGGGACGACCTGGTCTTCGTCAACACGGCGAACATCTCGGGCGTCTACAACACCGGCACGGGTGTTCTGACGCTGTCGGGCACGGACACGGTCGCCAACTACCAGGCCGCGCTGCGCTCGGTCAAGTACCGCCACACGGGCGACAACCCGGCGACCTCGAAGACGGTCGAGTTCAAGGTCAACGACGGCGACGCGGACTCGAACCTGGCCACCAAGGGCCTCGCGATCACGCCCGTGAACGACGCGCCGACGGTCAACACGACCGCGACGGCGCTCACCTACACCGAGGGCTCCGGCCCGCAGCCCGCCGACTCGGGTCTCGGTCTGAGCGATCCGGACTCGACGCAGATCCAGGGCGCGACGGTCCAGATCACCGGCAACTTCGTCTCCGCCGACGACCAGCTCTCGTTCACGACCCAGAACGGGATCACCGGCTCCTACAACGACACGAACGGCACGCTGACGCTGAGCGGCACGAGCACGGTCGCGAACTACCAGGCCGCACTCCGCTCGGTCGCCTACGAGAACGTGAACGACAACCCGAGCGGGACGAAGACGGTCAGCTTCCAGGCGACCGACGCCGAGGGCGCGGCGTCGAACGTCGGCACCAGGGACATCAACTTCACCGCGGCCAACGACGCCCCGGTCGTGGACAACTCGGCCGGCGCGACGTCCTACACCGAGGGCGATCCCGGCACGACGGTCGACGCCGCCGTGACGGTCAGCGACGCCGACGACACGAACCTCGAGGGCGGCCAGGTGCGCATCTCGACCGGCTTCCAGTCCGGCGACGACCTCGTGTTCGTCAATCAGAACGGCATCAGCGGCGTCTACAACACCGGCACGGGCGTGCTCACGCTGACCGGCACGGCCTCGGTGGCGAACTACCAGACCGCGCTGCGCTCGATCCAGTACCGCCACACGGGCGACAACCCCACCGGCGGCAAGACGGTCGAGTTCAAGGTCAACGACGGTGATGTCGACTCGGCGACCGACACCAAGACGATCAACATCACGGGCGTCAACGACTCGGCGGTGCTCACCACCACGGCCGCGGCGCTCAGCTACAGCGAGGGCAGCGGCGCGGTCCCCGTCGACAGCGGCCTGACGCTCGACGATCCCGAGAACCACGACATCACGGGCGCGACGGTCAAGATCACCGGCAACTTCGCGCAGGCCGAGGACGACCTCGTCTTCGTCGACGCCAACGGGATCACCGGCTCGTACGACGACGCGACCGGCACCCTCACGCTGAGCGGCACGGCCTCCGAGGCCACCTACCAGACCGCGCTGCGCTCGGTCGCCTACCAGAACACCTCCGACAACCCGTCCACGACGACCCGCACGGTCAGCTTCAAGACGACCGGTGACACGGGCTCACCGAGCCAGGGATCGAACACCGCGACGCGCGACATCAACGTGTCGCCGGCCAACGACGCGCCGGTCGTGACTCCGACCAACGGCTCGACGGCGTACAGCGAGGGCGGTGCGGCGACGACCGTCGACGGTGGGCTCACCGTCAGCGACGCCGACGACACCAACATCGAGGGCGGCCAGGTCCGGATCTCCAGCGGCTTCCAGTCCGGCGACGACCTCGTCTTCGTCAATCAGAACGGCATCAGCGGCGTCTACAACACCGGCACGGGCGTGCTCACGCTCACCGGCACGGCCTCGGTCGCGAACTACCAGACCGCGCTGCGCTCGATCCAGTTCCAGAGCACCAACGACGCGCCGGTCGGCTCGAAGACGATCGAGTTCAAGGTCAACGACGGCGACGTGGACTCGAACGCGCCGACCAAGGAGATCACGGTCACCCCGGTCAACGACGCCCCGACGCTCAACACGAGCGGCGGAAGCGCGTCCTTCGTCGAGGATGGCTCGGGTGCGGTGGCGGTCGATCCGAACATCACCCTGACCGACCCGGACTCGGCCAACATGAGCGGCGCGACCGTCTCGATCACCGGCAACTTCGACTCGAGCGAGGACCAGCTCCTCTTCGCCAACACGGCGAACATCACCGGTAACTACAACTCCGGCACCGGCGTGCTCACGCTGACCGGCACCGACACCGTGGCGAACTACCAGGCGGCGCTGCGGACCGTGCAGTACAACAACACGGACACGGTCGCCCCCAACACGGCCACACGGACCGTCAGCTTCCAGGCGACGGACTCGAGCGCCGCGGCGTCGAACACCGCGACCCGCAACGTGACGGTCGCACAGAGCAACGACGCCCCCGTCGTCAACACCACGGGCGGCGACACGGCCTACACCGAGGGCGGCGCGGCTACGGCGATCGACAGCGGGATCACCGTCACCGATCCGGAGGACACCAACCTCGAGGGCGGCCAGGTCCGGATCTCGAGCGGCTTCCAGTCGGGCGACGACCTCGTGTTCGTCAACCAGAACGGCATCAGCGGCGTCTACAACACCGGCACCGGCGTCCTCACGCTGAGCGGCACCAGCTCGATCGCCAACTACCAGACCGCGCTGCGCTCGATCCAGTTCCAGAGCACCAACGACGCGCCGGCCACCTCGAAGACCGTGGAGTTCAAGGTCAACGACGGCGACGTGGACTCGAACCTGGCCACCAAGGGCCTCGCCATCACCCCCGTGAACGACGCCCCGACGCTCAACACGAGCGGCGGCTCGGCGGCGTTCGTCGAGGACAGCTCGGGTGCGGTGAACGTCGATCCGAACCTCACCCTGACCGACCCCGACTCGGCCAACATGAGCGGCGCGACGGTCGAGATCACGACCGGCTTCGACTCCTCCGAGGACCAGCTCGTGTTCGTCGACCAGGCCGGCATCACCGGCGCCTACAACAGCGGCACCGGCGTCCTGACGCTGAGCGGGACGGCCTCGGTCGCCGACTACCAGGCCGCGCTGCGCTCGGTGAAGTACAACAACACCGACACGGTCGCGCCCGACACGACCACGCGGACCGTCCGCTTCCAGGCCACCGACTCGTCCGCCGCGACGTCGAACTTCGCGACCCGCAACGTGACGATTGCCTCGGTCAACGACGCTCCCGTGGTGGCCACCTCGGCCGGCTCCACGCCCTACACCGAGGACGACCCGGCTACGACGATCGACGGCTCGCTCACGGTCACCGACCAGGACGACACCAACATCGAGGGCGGCCAGGTCCGGATCTCGAGCGGCTTCCAGACCGGCGACGACCTGGTCTTCGTCAACCAGAGCGGCATCTCCGGCGTCTACAACACCGGCACCGGCGTCCTCACGCTCACCGGCACCTCCTCGGTCGCGAACTACCAGGCGGCGCTGCGAAGCATCAAGTTCCGGAGTACCAACCAGCAGCCGGTCACTTCCAAGACGGTCGAGTTCAAGGTCAACGACGGCGACGTGGACTCCAACCTCGCCACGAAGGAGCTCGCGGTCACGCCGACCAACGACGGCCCGATCGTCGACGCGACGAACACCACGCTCTCCTACACCGAGAACGATCCCGCCACGGCGATCGACTCCGGGCTGACGATCGACGACCTCGAGAACGACAACCTCTCGGGCGGCTCGGCGTCGATCACGGCGAACTACCAGGCCGGCCAGGACGTCCTCGCGTGGACCGACAACAACCTGGCCGACAACATCACGCTCGACGGCGTCAACTCGAACGCGCAGACGGTCGTCCTGACCGGACTCGACACCGAGGCCAACTACGAGGCGGCTCTGCGGGCGGTGACGTACCAGAACGTGTCCGACAACCCGATCACCGCCAACCGCACGGTCACCTTCTCCGCCACCGATCAGCCCGGCCTGACCGGCTCGGACACGCGCACGATCTCGGTCACCGCCGTCGACGACCCGCCCGTCGCGGTCAACGACTCCGCGACCGTGCTCGAGGACGCCGCGGCCACCTCGGTCCCGGTCCTGACGAACGACACGGACCCCGACGGCGGCCCGAAGACCATCAGCAGCGCCACCGACCCGGCGAACGGCACGGTCGTCCTGACCGGCGGCTCGCCCGGCGCGCACACCGGCCTGACCTACCAGCCGGACCCGAACTACTGCAACGACCCGAGCGGCTCGCCGGACACCTTCAGCTACACCGTGAACGGCGGCTCGAACGCGACCGTCTCGATGACCGTCACCTGCGTCAACGACGCCCCGGTCGCCAACAACGACACCTTCGGCGGCGCCGGCAACGTGAACGACCAGGCGATTGGCAACACGACCATGCAGGTCGACGACACGAACGACGGCGGCGACGACAACAAGCCCGCCCCGACCAACCCGCACACCGAGATCCAGGGCGACATCCTCGCCAACGACACCGACGTCGATGGCCCGACGCCGCGCATCGTGCAGAGCGCGGGCTCGGACGCCGGTGCGACCAACGGCCAGACCGCCGACGGTGGCACGGTGACCATCGAGCCCGACGGTGACTTCGTCTACCAGCCGCCGGCCTCGGTCAGCTGCGACAACGGCACCGACACCTTCAACTACAAGATCTCCGACCAGCAGAGCTCGGGCGCCGGGCCGATTCCGGGCACCGCGATCGGGACGGTCACCATCAACCTCGAGGGCTGTGTCTGGTACGTGAACAACAACGCCCCAGGGAACGCCGGCACGAGCACGCAGCCCTTCGACACGCTCGCCCAGGCCGAGACCGCCTCCGGCGCCAACCACACGGTCTTCGTCTTCGACGGCGACAACACCTCGACCGGCTACCAGACCGGCTACCAGATGAACTCCGGCGAGCGGCTGATCGGCGAGCACGAGGGCCTGGTCGTAGACGCCGACCAGGGCGGCTCGATGTCGGCCGACACGTTGCACCCGGCCAACCCCGGCGCCCACCCGACGCTGAGCGGCACCAACGAGGACGTCGTCGCGCTCGACGACGGCAACGAGGTGCGCGGCTTCAACCTCGATCCGGTCGGCACCGGCAGCGGCATCGCGGGCGCCTCCGGCGACACCGGCGGCGGCACCATCGACGACGTCAACATCCTCGACACCGCGGTCGCGGGGTCGGAGCCGCTGCTCGAGCTCGACTCGACCACCGGCACGTTCAACATCTCGAACCTCGTGGTGAACAACCAGGCCGCCGTCTCGCCGCCGAACACGGCCACCGGCGTGCGCCTGAACAACGCCGGCACGGTGAACTTCGCACCCTCGAGCCAGATCTCGATCGGCATCAACGGCGCCAAGGGCCTCGACGCGGCCAGCACCGGCCTCGGCACCAGCACCTTCGACGACATCACCGTCGCGGGCTCCGGCGTCGGCGGCGTGCGGATGGACACCACGACCGGCACCGTCGCGCTCGGCGACGGCACCGGGTCCGACCTGAGCCTGACCACGACGTCCGGGTCCGAGGCGGCCCTGCGCGTGAACTCGCACACCGGCGGCGCCCTGACGGTCGACTCGGCCGGAGCGGACGACCTGCACGCGACCGGCGGCCCGGCGCTCGACACCACCGCCACCAGCGGCGCCACCTACAGCTTCGACGACGTCGACTCGACCAACAGCGCCAACGACGGGATCAACATCGACGGCCTCGGCACCGGTACCTTCAGCGCCACGAGCGGCGACATCGGCGGCTACGCGGGCATCGGCTTCGACCTGAACGCCGGCAGCGGCGCGATCACCTACCCGGGTACCTTCGCCAACGGCAGCGGCACCTACGTGTCCGAGATCACCGGGCGCAGCGGCGGCGTCGTCTCGCTCTCGGGCAGCATCAGCGACACGAACGACAGCGGCGGCGGCATCAACGTCACGGGCAACACGGGCGGCTCAACGGTCTTCTCCGGCGCGACCAAGCAGTTCAACACGGGCACGGTCGACGGTGTGGACTTCCAGTCGAGCGACGGCCACACCCTGGTCCTGAGCGGCGGCGGCACCGACATCGACACGACCAGCGGTCGCGGCGTCGACGCGGAGACCAGCGGCACCATCCAGATCTCGGGCAGCGGCAACACGGTCCTCACCGACACCGGCCGCGCCATCAACGTCGCCAACACCGACTTCGCGGCCGCCGACATGACCTTCGACTCCGTCCGGGTCAACAGCGACCTGGCCGGCTCCGGACCCGACATCGGCATCCGCCTCGACACCACCGGCAACGCCGGCAACCTGGCCGTGACCGGTACCGGCGGCGACTGCACCTCCACCGCGAGCTGCACCGGCGGCGTGATCCACAACACGACCTCCGACGGCGTGCGCCTGACGAGCACCGCCGGCACCTCGCTGACCGACATGTACATCGGCGACAGCGACGGCACCGGCATCTACGCGCCGAGCGGGACGAGCAACAACACCTTCAACGACCTGCACATCCACAACAACGGCGACGCGGTCAGCGCGCCGGGGGTCCCGGAGGCAGGAATCGCGTTCGGGTCGATCACCGGCACCAACTCGATCACCGGACCGAACTCGTCGGCCGGCACCACCACCGTCGAGGCGTCGCGCAACAACCAGATCGAGTGGCTCCAGGCCTCCGGCACCGGGACGCTGAACATCTCCAACACGGACGTGATCAACGGCGGCCAGGGCGCGGGCACCGGTTCCAACGGGCTCTCCGTGGAGAGCCAGGGCACCGCGACCGCCACCCTCAACGTCGGCAACGGCGGTGCGAGCGCGGACAGCCTCATCGACAACAACCCCGCGGCGGCGATGGTCACCAACGCGACCGGAGCGGGCGCGACGATCAACTCGGACGTGGACAACGTCGACTTCGACGGACCCGGCAGCTTCGGCCTCTCGCACCTCGGCCGCGGCACCACGGTCTGGCGCGTCAACAACTCCGACTTCAACGGCTTCAACGTCGCGCCGAACAACCAGAGCGCGGCCAGCACCGTCACCATCAACCCGATCGAGAGCGGCTCGATGGACGGCACCTTCACGAACAACCGGATCGGCACCGCCGGCGTCAACGGCTCGGGCGCCCTGCGCAACTTCGGCCTGGTGCTCGGCATCGAGGACGGCTCGGACGCCGACCTGAACATCTCGAACAACACCATCCGCGAGACCGCGCAGGAGGGGATCTTCCTCTACGCCCGCGACTTCCTGCTCCAGGGCGGGAGCGTCAGCAACGTGAACCTCACGCTGCGGGACAACGTCGTGAGCGAGATCGAGAACCTGCCTTCGCCGGACACCTTCACGAACCTGAACGGGATCGAGGTCGAGGCCGCGTTCGACTCGAACGTGTGCGCCGACATCGCGAACAACGACTCCGAGTCGGTCGGCTCCAGCTCCACCACGGGGACGGAGCTGCGCACGCGCCAGCTCGACGACTCGATCTTCCGCCTCGAGGGGCTCCCCGCCGACAGCGGCAACAACGAGCCGCTCGTCGAGTCCTTCCTCGCCAGCAGGAACCCGCTGATCCCGGTCACCGAGATCGACGCGGGCATCGAGCAGGACGCCACGCCCGAGGGCTACAAGGCCCAGCCCGGCGACTGCCCGATGCCGATCACGCCCCCCTGATCGGCCCCCGCGACCGCCGCGCAATATCCTGAGCGCATGACCGTTCAGGCGCCCTCGGGGCTCGAAGGCGTAGTCGCCTTCCAGACGCAGATCGCGGAGCCCGACAAGGAGGGCGGCGCGCTCCGCTACCGCGGGGTCGACATCGAGGACCTGGTCGGCAGCGTGCCTTTCGCGAAGGTCTGGGGGCTCCTGGCCGACGACTCGTACGAGCCGGGGCTGCCGCCGGCGGTGCCGTACCCGATCCCGCTGAGGACAGGCGACACGCGAGTCGACGTGCAGGCTGGGCTCGCGCAGATCGCTCCGGCATGGGGCTTCCAGCAGCTTCTCGACATCTCCGACGAGGAGGCGCGCGACCAGCTCGCGCGGGCCTCGGTGATGGCCCTGTCGTTCGTCGCGCAGTCCGCGCGCGGGATGGGTCAGCCGCCCGTGCCGGAACGGGACGTCGACCAGGCCCGCTCGATCCCGGAGCGGTTCCTGATCCGCTGGCGCGGCGAGGCCGACCCCAATCACGTCAAGGCGATCGACTCCTACTGGATCTCCGCGGCGGAGCACGGTATGAATGCCTCGACGTTCACGGCCCGGATCGTGGCCTCGACCGGGGCCGACGCCGCCGCGGCCCTCTCGGCGGCCGTGGGCGCCCTGAGCGGCCCTCTGCACGGCGGGGCTCCGTCGCGGGTGCTCCAGATGCTCGACGAGGTGGAGGCGTCCGGCGACGCCGAGGGCTGGGTGCGCGACGCGCTCGACAAGCACGAGCGGCTGATGGGCTTCGGCCACCGCGTCTACCGCGCCGAGGACCCGCGCGCGCGGGTGCTGCGGCGGACCGCGAGCGAGATCGGCGCGCCGCGGCTCGAGGTGGCCGAGAAGCTCGAGGCGGCAGCGCTCGCCCAGCTCGCCGAGCGCTACCCCGACCGCGTGCTCGCCACCAACGTCGAGTTCTGGTCCGCCGTCGTGCTCGACTATGCGGGCGTGCCGCCCGACCTGTTCACGCCGATGTTCGCGTGCGCGCGCGTGGCCGGCTGGTCCGCGCACATCCTCGAGCAGAAGCGCGAGGGTCGGCTGATCCGGCCCACCGCCGAGTACGTCGGCCACGCGCCGCGCTCGCCAGACGAAGTCGGCTAGCCGCCAGCCGGCGTCTTGCGGCCGCGCGCCTCGCGGCCCGCGCCGTAACACGCCGCTCGCCTGGCGCGGCCCTCGCGGCCCGCGCCGTAACACGTCGCTCGCCTCGACCTCGGAACTGGGCAAAGTTAGGGTCGCTATACGACGTCAACATGGCCCAGTTGCCGATCCGGCCCCGGCGAGCGTTACGGGAGGGTTACGACTGTGACGAGTCCGCGTCGGGCTCGTCCCACAGCGGCGGCTGGGGAGGGGCCGGCTCGGCGGGGGCTCCGGGTGGTCGGCGGGCGCCCCGCGGCGTCGCGGGCGGGAGCACGCGGGCGGGCAGGGCCTGGGTCTCGGCGGTCGGCTGCTCGCCGCCCGGCGCCGGGCGAGGCGGGGTGGACGGCGCCAGCTCGCGCGGGCCCGGCGGATCCGAGGCGGGGGGGCCCGGCGGAGCCGGGCCCGGCTCGCCAGCGCGGGGTGGAGCGGGCGGCGGCTCGCGGTCATCCGGGTCGGGCGGCGGCGCCGCCGGCGGGCCGGGCTCGGCCGCGCCCGCGGGGAGGTCGTCGGGCGGACGGTTCGCGTGCGCGCGGAGCCCGGCGAGCAGCAGGATCGCCGCGCACACGAGGGCCAGCAGGCTCTGACCCGGCGGGCGATCGAGGAGGCGGACCACGATCAGGAGCGCGGCCCAGGCGCCCGCGGCCGCGATGACGGCGCCGTCTCCGAACGGGACGTGGAACAGCTTGCCCTCGGCGCGCTTGCGCAGCAGGAACAGCACACCGGCGCCGATCAGCACGATCGCCGCCTCCACGAACGAGAACGGCCCGAGCGTCGAGACGATCAGAAGCACGGCGCCGACCGCCGCCGCACGCTGATCGAAGTTCAGTCGCTTCCAGGTGCCGGCGACCGAGAGGGTGGGCGCCTCAGCGCGCGCCGTCTCGGGGCGCGCCGCCTCGGGCCGCGCCGCCTCGGGCCGCGCCGCCTCGGGCGGCGCCGCCTCGGCGCGCGGCGCCTCAGAGCGGTTCGCGTCCGCCATAGCCCGAGTCGAGGTCGTGCCAGTAGCCCACCTCGTCCTCGCCCTCCTCCCAGCACAGGTAGACCTCGCGGCCGTCGCGCTGCGCCGGAAAGTCGATCAGGCCGCGGTCGAGGTCGCGCAGCACGATCTCGCTCGCCTGGAGCTCGCCCAGCGCCGAGCGCATATCGAGGAACGCCTCGGAGACGTGGCGGCCCGGCTCGCCGCCGCCGTTCATCGGTGCGGCCTCGGCGAGCGCCTCGCGCACCTCCTCGTCGGTCAGCCGCACGCGCGCCGAGCGCAGTCGCTCGATCCGCTCGAGCACCCACGGCAGCGCCTCGTTTGCCTCGGCGACCGTGTAGTGGCGCGTCGCCATCAGGACGGGGCGGGCGAGCCGGAGGCCGCGCGCAGCCGCTCCTCGAGCAGCCGCGCGTCCGCGTCGCTCACGGTGCGGAGCTGACCCTGGAACGCGAGCGTCCAGTGCTCTCGCGGCCACTTGCGGACGTGCTCGAGCTCGTCCGCAAGCGCCTCGGCGGGCACGTACTCGTGCTCCTCCAGCACCAGCTCGGGCTCGGTCTCGAAGCGCCACGGGTAGGCGTCGACCTTCCCGGGCTTGCCGGGCCACACCGGCGTGCGATCCTCGAACATCTCGCCGGTCACCCGCACGATCCCGGCGAACTCCTTGATGCGCGTCAGGTAGAAGACGATCCGGTCGCCCGGCTCGACCTGCTCGGCCATCCGGCGGCGGATCTGCTTCATGCCGATCAGCTTGAACCCGCGCTCGCGCGTGGCGGCGAAGTTCTCGGGCGAGCCGGTGAGGATCCAGGTCTTCAATCGATCGGGATGTCCTCGACCTGGGGGGCCAGCTCGGGCTTGTCGAGCCGCTCGAGGTACCAGTCGATCAGCGCGCGCACGGTCAGCAGCAGCTCGCGCTGGAGCGTGGTGAGCTGCTCCTGGAGCTCGGCCGGCACGGCGCGCCGCAGCGCCTCCAGCACCGCGATCAGCGCGGACAGGTCGGGCTGCGGCGGTACGCCGTTACTCGACTGCTGCTCCATGCTCCTCCTTCTCGAACAGCACGCTGAGGGCCCCGTCCTCGAACCGGGCCGAGCGCGGCCGGTACGTGGCCATCGTGGCCGGCAGCATGATCGTGCGCTTCTGGCCGCCCACCCGGACCACCACCTCGAGGCCGATCTTCTTGAGGTCGATGTCGCCCTTGGCGGCGAACGGGACCGCCAGCCGCAGCGTCGCGCTCCCGTTCTCGGACACGAGCTCCTGCGAGAGGTCCTGGTGGAGGATCGCCTCGGCGCGCTCGTCGCCGTCGAAGACCTCGTCGCCGAGCCGGTCGAGCATCGCGCCGCCGACCACCTCCTGCTCGAGGTACGGAGCGGTGAGGATCGGCACGGGCGCGAACGCCGAGCGCACCAGCTCCATCTGCTCCTGCTGCACCTCGCGCCAGCCCGCGAAGTACCCCTCCCCGGCCTCCTCCGGGAAGACCCTGTTCACCACCACCGCGTCGGTCAGGTAGCCGTAGAGGTTCAGGTACGTGTAGGTCCGCATCGCCTCGCGGATGACCATCCGGTCGGGGTTCATCACGAGCCGGATCGAGGTGGTGGAGCGGTCGCGGAGGATCCCGTTCATCGAGCCGAGGTTGGTCACGAGCCGCTCCACGTCGTCGAAGACGCGCTCGGGCGGCAGGTTCACGTCGAGCAGGGTGCGCGCGAACGGGCGCGCCGCCGCCATCAGGCGGCGCTCGATCGGGAACACCTTCTCGAGCCACCAGCTCGCCACGTCGGGGAACGACAGGAGCCTCAGCGTCTCGCCGGTGGGCGCGCAGTCGACGATCACGGCGTCGAACTCGTCGCTCTCGTGGTGGGCCTTGATCTGGAGCAGCGAGAACAGCTCGTCCATCCCGGGCGGGACGGTCAGCTCGTCCGCGGTGATGCGGTCGACCCCGTGCTCGGTGAGCATCTGGCCCATCCAGTCCTGTACGGCGTGCCAGTGGCGCTCCATCTCCTCCTGGGCCTGCACCTCCTGGCCCCAGAGGCCGTCGCCGCAGGGGGTGGGGGACCCGCCGAGCTCGGTCTCGAGCGAGTCCGACAGGCTGTGGGCCGGGTCGGTCGAGACGATCACGGTGCGCAGGCCGGCCGCCGCGCAGCGACGCGCGGTGGCCGCGGCCACGCTCGTCTTGCCGACGCCTCCCTTGCCCGTGTAGAGGATCGTACGGGGCGGCATTCGACCGCCCATCGTAGGTGACTAGCCGCTGCGGACGGTGATCGTGCGCGTGAGCACCGTGCGGTTCTTGCGCAGGTCGAGCGTGTCGATCTCGAGCGTGTACTTGCCCGCCGTCTGCGGCTGCCACGTGAACGAGCGCCGGCCGCGGTTGAACTTGATCTGGCTGCGGTAGACCTGCGCGCCCGCGGCGTCCTTGATCGTCGCCGTCACGCACGAGACCTTGTTCAGCGTGAACGTCAGGGCGGTGCGCCGCCCGGTCCGCGCGCTCGACGGCCCGGCGTACGCGACCTTCGGCGCGGTCTTCTTGTAGGCGTTGAAGCGCTCGGCCTTCTGGCAGTAGACGCTCGCCTTCGTGCGCGTGCAGAGGTTCTCGAGGAAGTCGGTCACCACGTTGTGGTAGTTGAGGTTCGACTCCGCGCCGCCCTGGCTGTACAGCGACCAGGCGCCGGTGTCGTAACGCGGCACCTCGCGCCGCGCCGATCGGTCGCCCGCCCGGAACAGCCGCATCGCGGCGTCGTCCTTCGCGGTCTTCGCGTAGTCGTAGATCCCGGTGATCGTCTGGAGGAAGGCGTTCAGCACCCTCAGCCCGGGCGAGAACGAGTAGAGCACGTAGTGGCTGCCGCCTCCCTCGCCGCGCACGCGCACGCCGGTGGGCGTGGACTTCTCGAAGATCCCGACCGCCGATTTGGCCACGCGCAGGTAGGATGGCTCGGCGAGCAGGATCGAGCCGCGCGCGAGTGCCTGCATCGCCGTCCCCTGCGCCATGCCGCTCACCCACGGCGGGGAGCCGCCGCCGAACGCGAACCAGTACTCCCAGGTGGTGAAGCCGCCGCGGCTCGAGCGGATCGCGACCAGCTCGTCGAGCAGCTTGCGCAGCGCGACCGGGTCGCAGCGCGCCTCCTTGCGGCGGCAGGCCGTGTAGATCCCGTTGGCCTTGCCGAAGTTCGCGAGCGGCTGGATCTGGAGTCCGTTGCCGGGGTAGTACTGGTAGACGATCTCGCTACCGGAGAACATGATCCGCGAGCCCGCCCGGCCGCTCGACGCGGGCTGGCAGGGCTCCTCGGGCACGTCCTCGCGGGCGGGGAACTCAGGGTCGCCGCCCCAGAACTCGTCGTTGCGGTCGAGCTGGAGGAAGAGCGCGGGCATCCGGCTGCCCGTGAGCCGGTCGGCGGCCGCAATCCGCTCGAGCTGGGAGATCACGCTCGAGAGCTCGCTGCGGTAGCTGCCGCTGAGCTTCGCGCGCGTGGCGCGCGCCTCGCGGTAGATGCGCTTGTACTCGGCCGCCGCCGGGGCGTCGATCTGCTTGCGCGAGGAGGCGCGGTCGATCGCCTGGTTCACGCTGGTGGCCGACGCGCGCAGGGCCGGCTGCGCGCAGGGGCCGGGCGGGGCCGGCGGGTCGCTGAGTGCGGGCGGCGGCAGGGCCGGGTCGTCGCTCTGCTCGAGCCGGTCGCCGTCCCAGTGCAGGACGGGGCTCGCGCTCGCCGGGGCCGCGAGGGCGAGCGCCAAAAGGCACAGTGTGCAGGTGAATCTGACCGCAGTCACAGCTTGTAGTCTCGATCGCTTGCGCGCGTTCGTACTTCTAGCAGCCGTGGCAGCGCTCCTCGCCGGCTGCAACGGCGGTGGCAGCGAGGGCGACGCGCGCGAGATCCTCCAGAAGGGCTTCGGCGGGTCGATCGGCACGGCCCGCCTCACGGTGGACCTCACCGCGAAGCTGGAGGGCATCCCGCAGCAGAAGGGTCCGGTGAGGATCGAGCTCAACGGCCCGTACCGCTCCGGCCCGCCCGGGCGCCTGCCCGACGCCGACCTCGACATGGCGATCTCCGGGGGAGGGCAGACGTTCTCGCTCGGCCTCATCTCGGCGGACGAGCGCGCGTTCGTGGAGTTCGGGGGGCGCGCGTACGAGGTGAGCGCCGCGACGGTCGCGCGCCTGAACGGCGGCGACTCCCCGGCTCCGGGCGGCGGGCCGGGATTGCGCGGCGCGCTGCGCCAGCGCTTCGGCGTCGACCCGCTCGACTGGATCGCCGACCCGCGCGACGAGGGCGAGGCGACGGTCGGCGGGGACGCGACGCGCCACGTGCGCGGGGACGTTGACGTGAAGAAGGCGCTCGGCGACCTGAACAGGGTCGTCGCGCGCACAGCGGCACCGGGCAGCCAGCCGCCCACCCTGGACGACGCGCAGGTCGAGCGGGTCTCCGAGCTGGTCGACGACCCGAAGCTCGACGTCTACGTCGGCCGCGACGACGGCAAGCTCAGGCGCTTCTCGCTCGACCTCGCCTTCGAGGTGCCCGAGCGCGACCGCCGCCGCCTGAACGGCCTGCGCAGCGGCACGGTCACGCTCGACGTCGAGCTGAACGAGGTGGGGCAGCCGCAGCGCGTCGAGGCGCCCACCTCGTCGCGCCCGTACAAGGAGCTGAACGACCTGCTCGGCGGCCGCGGGATCATCGGCCTCCTGTTCGGAGCGACCACCGGCGCGCCGCAGCCCGGCGGCCCGAACTCGCCCACGCAGCAGCAGCTCGAGGCCTACCGCGAGTGCATCGACCAGGCCAAGCCGAGCGATACGGCCACGATCGAGCGCTGCAACGAGCTGCTGCGCTAGGTCCGACTACGCCGCGGCGGGCTCGACGTCGAAGTTGCGCACGTAGAGCTCCTGCACGCGCGCCAGCTCGTCGTCGGTGAGGTCCGGCGCGTCTGCGGCGGCGGCGAACTCCTCGAGCTCGGCCAGCGTGCCGATCGTCGGGATAACGCAGGCCATCTGCGGCCGGGCGAGGATGAACTTGAGCGCCGCCTGGGTCATCGACCGCTCGCCCTCGATCACGAGAAAGCGCAGCCGGTCGATCTTCTGGAGCCCGTCCACGAGCCACTGGCGCGGGCGGTGGCGGCGGTGGTCGCCGGGGCCGAACTCGGTGTCGAGCGTGTACTTGTCCTCGAGCAGGCCGCTCGAGGTGGGCACGCGGGCCATGATGCCGGCGCCGCTGCGCTCCGCGGCGGCGAGGAAGTCCGCGCCCGGATCCTGCTCGAGCAGGTTGTAGACCGTCTGCAACGCCGCAATGCCGCGCCGCTCGAGCGCGAGCACGCCCTCGTCACGCCAGCCGATCGCCGGCCCGAGCGCGATGCCGTAGTGGCGGATCTTGCCCTCGTCGCGCAGCGCGTCGAGCACGGCGAACAGCTCGTCGTTCTCGATCGCGTCCATGCGCGGGTTGTGGAGCTGGTAGAGGTCGACGTAATCGGTGCCGAGCCGCCGCAGGCTGCCCTCGAGCGACTCGCGCACGTGGGCGGGCGACCAGTCGTGGGGGCGCTCGCCCTCCGAGTGCTCCTGCCGGCCCGAGTCGAGCACGTAGCCGAACTTCGTCGAGATCTGGATCGAGTCGCGGTCGGCGCCCGCGAGCGCTCGGCCGACCATCTCCTCGTTCTTGCCCTGCCCGTAGACGTTGCCGGTGTCGAAGAACGTCACGCCGAGCTCGAGCGCGCGCCCGATCAGCCGGTCGGCGTCGTCGGTCTCGCCCCACCAGGTCGAGCCGAGCGCCCACGTCCCGAACGCGATCTCGGACGCGGTGAGGTCGGTGGTGCCGAAGTTGCGCTGCCTCATCTCCGAGCCGCAGTCTAGGTCATCCCAATTGCCGCCTAGGGCGTATCTGGCGCATGGGCAAGGACAAGCTGAGCGGACGGCGCGTGGTGATAACGGGCGCCAGCAGCGGCATCGGGCTCGCCGCGGTGCCGCGCTTCGCGGCCGCGGGTGCGCGGCTCGCGCTGATCGCACGTGACGAGGAGCGTCTGGCGGAGGCGGTGGACGCGGCGGGCCCGGCCGCCCGCGCCTTCTCGGCCGACCTCGGCGAGGGTGACTCCGCGGATGCGGCGATCGCGGCCGCCGCCCGCTGGCTCGGCGGGATCGACGTGCTCGTGCTGAACGCCGCCGAGTCCTCGTACGGACCGTTCCGCGACACGCCGGCGGAGGACTTCGAGCGCACGATCGAATCGACCTTCGGCACGGGCGTCAACGCCGTGCGCGCCGCCCTCCCGCACCTCGACGAGTCGGAGGGCTCCGTGGTCGCAAACCTGTCGGTGCTCAGCCGCTTCCCGGTGCCGATGTTCTCCGGCTACGTGGCCGCCAAGCACGCGCTGCGCGGCTTCCTCGGCGCGCTCCGCATCGAGCTCGAGCGCGACGGCAGCGGCGTGCAGGTGTCGATCGTTCACCCCGGCCATGTGGACACGCCGTTCTGGGGCCGGGTCAACAGCGTGACCGGCCGGCTGCCGCGCCTTCCCCCGCTCGCCTACGACGCCGACAGGGTCGCCGCCGCCCTGGTCGATGCGGCCGAGCGTCCGCGTCGCGAGCACACCGTCGGGGCGCTCGCCAGGCTCCAGGTCGTGGTCGCCGCGGTGGCGATGCCGCTCGTGGATCTGAGCGGGAGGGCGCTCGGGCGCTGGCTCGAGAGCGGGGAGCAGGCCGCCGCGTAGGCTCCTCGGTGATGGTCGCCGACATCGAATCGATCGCGATCCTGGTCGCGGCGCTCCTCGTATTCCTCTGGCTCGACCTCCACTTCTTCGCGCGCGGGCGCGAGCCGACGTTCCGCGAGGGCGCCATCTGGTCGATCGGCTGGCTCGTCGTGAGCCTGCTCGCCGGGTTCGTGGTCGCGGCGGTGCGCGACAGCGACGACGCCGTCCTCTACACCACCGTCTACCTGATCGAGCGCTCGCTCTCGCTCGACAACCTGTTCGTCTTCATCCTGCTGTTCTCGTACTTCGCGGTGCCCCAGGAGCAGCGCGGGCGGCTCCTGTTCTGGGGCATCAGCTTCGCCCTCGTGCTGCGCGGCCTGGCGATCCTCGGCGGCGTCGCGCTCATCGAGCAGTTCCACTTCGTGATCTACGTGCTGGGCGTGGGGCTGCTCGTGCTCGCGTACCGGATCCTGCGCGGCGTCGCCGAGAACGTCGATCCCGACAAGAACCTGATGGTGCGCGTGGTGCGGCGCTTCTTCCCGGTGACCGGGGAGTTCCACGGGCGGCACTGGTTCGCGAGGGTCCAGGACAAGCGCCACGTCACCCCGCTGTTCCTCTGCCTCGTGGCGATGGTCTTCGCCGACATCGCCTTCGCCATCGACTCGATCCCGGCGGCCTTCGCGATCACCACCGACGGCTTCCTGATCTGGATGGGCAACGTCTTCGCGCTGCTCGGCCTGCGCGCGCTGTTCGTGCTGGTCCAGGCGCTGATGAAGCGCTTCCGCTACCTCGACGAGACGATCGCGATCGTGCTCGCGCTGGTCGGCCTGAAGCTGCTGATCGAGGACATCGTGAAGATCAGCCCCGAGGCGAGCCTCGCCGGCGTGGCGCTGGCGTTCGCGGCGGGAATCAGCGCGTCGCTGATCGCCGACAAGCGCGACCCCGAGGGGGCCCCGCCCGAGCGCGGCGAGCCGCTGCTCGACTCGACGGCGTCAGGCGTAGAAGAAGACGAGTCCGAAGACCGCGTACAGAGCGAGTAGCTGCACGCCCTCGAACCAGTTCGACTCGCCGTCCTGCGTGACGAAGTTGGCGATGAGCACCGCGAGGACCAGGGCGCCCAGCTCGTAGCCGTTGAACACGAGCGCCATCGGGTTCTCGCCGACCACGAACGAGACGAGCACCAGGAGCGGTGCGACGAACAGCGCGATCTGCGCGCTCGACCCGATCGCGATGTTCACGGCGAGGTCCATCTTGTTCTTGGCCGCCACCAGCACCGCGACCCAGTGCTCGGCCGCGTTGCCCACGATGGCGACGACGAACACGCCCACGAAGAACTGAGACAGGCCGATGTCCTCCGAGGCGTCGGAGATCGAGCCGACGAGGATCTCGCTCATCACTCCGACGGCCACGGCGGCCACGGCGAGCATCCCGAGCGACTTGCGCACCGACCAGCCGAGCGTGTCCTCGTGCTCCCCCTCGGTGTACGGGTTGAAGAGCTCGCGGTGGGTCTTCAGGCTGAAGACCAGCCCCGCCACGTAGGTCAGGATCAGCACGATCGCGACGCCGAACGAGAGGTGCTCGAGGTCGGTGCCGAAGTCGACCCGCTCCTCCCCGACGGCCGGCAGGCCGCCGCCGTGGATCAGCTGCCAGACGGCGGGCAGGATCAGCGCGGCGAGCGCCAGCAGCAGCATCGCCGACTGCGCGTGCGCGGCGGTGGCGTTGAAGGTCTGCTTCTCGCGGTTCCAGCCGCCGACCAGCATCGCGGCGCCGAGCACGAGCAGCACGTTGCCGACGACGGAGCCGACGATCGAGGCCTTCACGACCTCCTGAAGTCCCTCGAGCAGCGCGAAGAACGCGATGATCAGCTCGGGCGCGTTGCCGAACGTGACGTTCAGCAGGCCGCCGATGCCGGGGCCGGACTTGGCGGCGAGCTCCTCCGTGGCCATGCCCATCAGCGCCGCGGTGGGGATCACGCCCAGCGCCGCGGCGGAGAAGATCAGGACCGGGTTCGCGTGCGCGATCTCGAGCGCGATCGCGACCGGTATGAATGCTGCGAGGAGAAAGACGGGGCGGCGCACGCGGGCGGAGAGCCTACGAAGCGGCCGGGGCTACTCGATCTCCTCGGCTGCTTCCGGCTTGGGGTCCTCGTCGTCCTCTACGGCGTCGAGGCGCTCCTGCTCGTCCTCGTCGTCGAGCGTGACGTCGCGGCCGTCACCGCCGGCCTGGCGCGCCTGGAAGCCCTCGACCATCTCGTCGCGGCGGGCCTCGTCGACCGGCAGGTCGTCGGAGATCAGCACCCAGTCGGCGCCCTCGAAGTCCTCGAGGTTGAAGATCTCGTTGTCGAGCGACGCGGAGTCGTCCACGACGAGGAGCACCTCGGTCTGAGGGTTGAAGTAGGTGCCCGGACGGACGATTAGCTCGTCGAGCTCGAACTGGCGGTCGCTGGCCATCGGTCCGTATCTATACCCGAAAAGCGCGCGGCGAACAGGCCGGCGTGCGCTCAGGCGCCTATGTCGCGGAGCTGGCGGTCCACCTCGGCCTCCACGTCGAGCGGCTCCTGGCCGCGCCGCTGGCGGCGTTCGTTGCGCGCCACGACGAGCTGGCGCACCTCGTCGCGGAGCGCCGCGTCCGCGCCGGCCGGGCGCGTGAGCGCCGCTATCTCGGCGTCGATGTCGAGCGCGTCCTCGCCGCGCGCCTCGCGCCGCGCGGACTTCGCCTCGACCATCTGGCGGATCTCGGCGGCGGCCTCGGCGTCCGCGGCCGCGCTGCCGGGCGCGGGGCCGGGTGTGCGATCCGGCTGGTCGAGCGCGAAGTCGCCCTTGCCGATCCGGTCGTAGACGCCGCCGGCTCCGACGAAGGCCGCGAAGGCCGCGAGCGTCGCCAGGATCACGATCACCCAGAGGACCGTCTCGAAGGCGCTCTCCACACCTACAGTGTGGACGATCATGTGGCGCCGTCTACGCCGCCGGACGATGGCCCCGAGCCGGCCGGCGATCTACCCCGACCAGATCGGGCTCGTGATCCTCACCGTCGTCGCGATCGGGCTCGGGATTTACCTGATGGTCCGGGTGCTGGCGGGCTGAGGCGCTACCATTCGCAGTCATTGACTGACGAGTCAATCGGACTCTTTTGAACCACCGCCCGCGGCCGTCCGCGGCGCCACACAAGGAGCACGAGTGGTCGACCTGACGCTGACAGACGAGCAGAAGGATCTGCGCGAGATGGCCCACAACTTCGCGGCCAACGAGATCCGCAAGGTTGCCTGGGAGTACGACAAGGAAGGCACCTGGCCGCAGGACATCATCGACAAGGCCTGGGAGCTCGGCCTGATGAACAGCCACCTGCCGGAGGAGTACGGCGGGGCCGGCCTCGACTTCATGAGCGGAACGCTCATCGAGGAGGAGCTCGGCTGGGGCTGCTCGGGCATCGGCACGTCGCTCACCTGCAACGGCCTCGCCACCACGCCGATCATGCTCGGCGGCTCCGAGGAGACCAAGAAGAAGTACCTCGGCATGCTCTCCGAGGAGCCGAAGCTCGCGTCGTTCTGCCTCACCGAGCCGGATGCCGGCTCCGACGTCTCGGGCATGCGCACCACCGCCGTGAAGATGGGCGACGAGTACGTCATCAACGGCTCGAAGTGCTTCATCACCAACGGCAGCTACGCCAACTACTACACGGTGTACGCGAAGACCGACAAGGACGCGGGCCACAAGGGCATCTCCGCGTTCGTGGTCGACCGCGACCTCGACGGCGTGACCGTCGACAAGAAGGAGGACAAGCTCGGACAGCGCGCCTCCAACACCGCGACGATCTCGTTCAACGACGTCCGGATCCCGGCCGAGAACCTGCTCGGCGAGGAGAACCGCGGCTTCAAGCTCGCGATGATGACGCTCGACCGCACGCGCCCCGGCGTGGCGGCGATGGCGGTCGGCATCGCGCGCGCGGCGTTCGAGTTCGCGACCGAGTACTCGAAGGAGCGCGTCCAGTTCGGCGTGCCGATCGCCATGCACCAGGCGATCCAGTTCATGATCGCCGACATGGCGACCAAGGTCGAGGCGGCCCGCCTGCTCACCTGGCAGTCGGCCTCGCTGCTCGACCAGGGCAAGCGCAACACGCTGGCCAGCTCGCACGCGAAGCGCTTCGCGGCCGACTCCGCGATGGAGGTCACGACCGACGCCGTGCAGGTCTACGGCGGGTACGGCTTCATCAAGGAGTACCCGGTCGAGAAGCTGATGCGCGACGCGAAGATCATGCAGCTCTACGAGGGCACGTCGCAGATCCAGCGGCTCGTCATCGCGCGCGAGGTCCTGCTCCCGCGGCAGGTCTCGGAGCCGGCGGCGGCCACCGCCTAGGCAGCCCGCCGACAAGCGAGGGATTCTCGAGGGCCGTCCTGCGGGGCGGCCCTCGTCGTTCCGGTACGATCCTTCGCGCTGGGGCAATCTTTTTCGGTACGGGGGGTCACCGAATGAAGCGTCTTGTTCTGTTCGCCGTCGTGGGCGCGCTGCTGGTCGCGCCGGCCGCGGACGCGAAGGAGTACCTGTTCGTGGGGAGCGACGGCACGCGCTGCACCGTCAGCACCGCGCATTCCACGGCGCCGGAGGCGGGCGGGACGTTCTCGGCCGACATCTCGTCGACCGCGTCGTGCAGCCGTCCGCTGTTCGGCGCCTTCATCCGCGCATACGTCGGCTCGGCCGACGACCCGTTCGGCTACGAGGCCGGCGGGTTCAGCGACAGCTGCAACCCCCTGTACCCGTACGGCACCGGCTGCGACAGGGCGGTCGTGACGGCCGGCGGCACGCGGGGCGGACTTGCGCCCGGGTCGTACGTGCATGGGACGCTGGTCACGCTCACGCTCGCCCAGGCACCGCCGCCATCGTGGGTGGTGGTGCCGGTGCACGAGGACCGGCCGGAGAGCATCAGCTTCGTGGGCACGTGCCGGCCCGTCTATGCGGACACGCGCTGCCATTTCCGCGAGCCGTTCACGGCGGGCTAGGCCGGCAGCACTCTCCTTGCGGAAGCCCCCTCCGGGGCGGCTTCCGGCGTTTCGGAGCCGCTCGTTGTGACTCACCCCTTTAGCGGTCAACCGTCTTGACTAGGTAGTCGCGGGTCGCTTAGGGTGGCTCGACGCCCGCGCGAGTCTGGAACGCGGTCCGAAGATCGATACGGGGGAGAGGCTGTGGCGAGTTACGACCAGGTGAAGGCGGCGCTGACGCTCATGCACGACGAATTGAGCGCGAAGTCGAGCGCCGTATTGGCCGTGGGGGTGGGCTTCGCGGACGAGAACGCGACCCGGCGCGAGCCCGGCACCGACTGCGTGATCGTCGTCATCCTCGACGAGAACGGGGACGATCGGGCCGAAGCGGCCTTCCCCTCGAGCGTGACGCTCACGGCCGACAAGCTGCGCTCGGCCGCCGCGGACGACGAGATCGACGGCGATGTCGAGATCCCGGTGCGCATCGAGCGCGAGGACATCCAGCCGCTCATAGTCAAGGAGCAGGGGGAGCCGGTCGTCGAGCCGCTGGACGATCCGGCGGCCCGTGGAGCGGGCGCATTCCTCCTCGGCGGGGACCCGATCTACACCAGCGCGGGCGATTGGATCGGCACCGGCGGCTGCGTACTGCGTATCTACAACACGCTCTGCCTGGTCTCGAACGCGCACGTGCTCAGCGAGATGGGCGGCGTGGGCGGCAGGGTTCGCGACCATCGCGGCCGCGTCGATTTCGCGACCGTCAACGAGCTCCGAACCGCACCTGACAGCGCGTGGGCTCAGCTCGACTCCGACGCCGGTTACCGAAACGACATCCCGTACATCGGCCAGATCCGCTGGGTCGGCGGGCCGATGCAGCTCGGCTGGCACGGGCGAAAGTACGGCTCCTCGACGGGGTGGAGCGACTTCCACTTCCGCTTCGAGGGCACCACCGCCGGGGGCACGCCGGCCGTCGGTGGCTGGTGGGAGGGACAGCCGCACGGCGGGAAGCCGACCGTCGGCAACGGCGACTCGGGATCGGTCGTGGTCGGGGACGGGGGCGAGGTGATGGGCCTCGTATTCGCCGGCTCGGAGAAGGTGGGGACCTCGCCGGGCGGCAGCTCGTTCCGGAAGATCTGGTGTGTCTCGAACATGTGGACGGCCTTCCCCGGGCCCGAGGTGCCGGCCTGGTGAACGCGGCCACGGGCGGCAGTGAGGAGAACCCGCCGGACCCGCGGCTCGAGATCCACCCGCGGATCCGCACCGCGCTGCGCGGGATGGGCCATTCCATTTTCCCATTCAACGCGTTCGACGAGTTCGGGGAGCTCACCCTCACTCCGCTGAAGATCCCGGCGCAGTACACGGAGCTGGCGAAGCAGGTCGCCCAGTCGCCCGTGTTCGAGGCGGTGTACACGCACATCTCGGTGCTCGAGGAGGAGCCGGACTGGCGCTGCTACTCGCTCGGGCTCAGCTTCACGCCCGACTACGGGATATCGATCATCCCGGTGAAGTCGCTCGACAGCCTGAACGTCTCGCGTGAGGAAGCGCCGCGCGTGGCCGGGGAGTGGGCGACCAGCCTCAACGAGCTCATCCTCGAGAACGTCCAGCAGGTCGCCGGCGCGGACTACGTGCTCCCGGACCAGATCGCAAAGGCGGTGAAGGAACTGCTGCCGATCGTGCGGAAGCTGCTCCCCGATAAGCCAGGCGGGGGGCAGGGGCCGGGGCCGGGGACGGAGCCGGGGCCTGGGCCTGGGCCGGAGCCGGAGCCTGGGCCGGAGCCGGGCCCGGAGCCGATCGTGCCGCTGGACCTCCTGGAGGCGCCCGGGCAGCACCACGCCGGCGTGCCCGCCCTCGAGGCGGCCGACGCAGCCCTCGCGGCGGCGAGCCCGTGGTCACCCGTGCTGGGCCTCGAGTTGGCGGCGGCCGTCCTGAGCGCGGCGGCGATGCTGAGGAAGAAGCAGAGCGTGACGGCCACGATCGTCTGGTACCCGCCCGACAGCTGGGAGGGGTTCGACGAGGCGGAGTGGGATCACTACCGCAAGCACCTCAAGCCGATCTCATACCGCGGCCGGCGCAAGGTGGTCCACGCCTGCTGGAACCCGTTCAGCCGCAAGGTGCTCGCGTTCGGCCCCGACGACCTCTGGAACAGCGACAACCCGCACGTGCCGAAGCGCCCGTCGCAGGTCCAGCGCGCGTTCTACCCGATCGGCTGAGCGCCGGGCTCAGACGCCGGCGAACAGCGCCAGGTCGAGCGCCAGCCCGGCGACCGCCCACATCGTCGCCCCGGGGAGCTCGTCGCGCCTCACCGCCCTGACGAACGCCCCGAGCGACAGGAGCACGCCGACGACCGCGACGACCGCCCCCGCGTCGAGCCCGCCGGCCCCACCGACCACCCAGGCCCCCACGGCAACGGCGAACGCCAGGAAGCCCAGCGAGCGCATCGACTCCTCGATGCCCTTCGACTTCATGCCGAGGCCACTGCCAGGACGACCGTGAGTCCGACCAGGGCGAATGCGAAGACGGCCATGTAGCGCGGAGCCACTCCGTCGTCTTCGTGGTCGCGCCTGAACGTCGCGTAGGCGACGAGGGCCGCCACGGCCCCCAGCCCAAGCCCCCCCAGCGGCTGACCGTCCGCCGCGACGATCGCCGCCATTGCGGCGAAGACGATCGCGGCGAGGCCATAGGCGTAACCCATCCGCGCATCCTAATCGCTAATGGGAGCCGAAGCGATGAAGCGGCTGCGCGGCCCCCCGCGGCTCAGGACGAGGCGCGATCCGCCGCGCTCGGGCACACGGGGGTGCCCGCGGCCGAGCGGACCGCGTCGCGGATCGCCGCGGCCGTGACGTCGGCGGCGAGCGCGGAGATCGCGAACGGTGCGGCCTCGACATCGCCCGACGCGAGGCAGTAGACGAGGTCGCCGTCGTGCGCGGTCGCGCTCGGCTGCACGGCGCGGCCGACGCCCGCGCTGGCCGCGCGCGCCACGAGCCACGCCGCGCGCTTGTCGAGCTCCGCGTCGGTCATGAGGCATACGAGCGTGGTCGACTCGCGCGCGCTCGCCGGCGGCCCGAAGCCCTCCTTCAGCGCGTCGACGGTTCGCACGTAGCCGCCGTCGCGCCACGCACCGGCGAGCACCGCGCCGTCCTCTGCGATCACCTCGCCCACGGCGTTCACCACCGCGAGCGCGGTCACCCGCGCGCCGCCGATCGAGTCGGAAGCGAGGCCGAGCCCGCCCTTCGTCCACGCCTCGTGGCCGAGCACCTTGCCCACGGCCGCCCCGGTGCCCGCCCCGACGGAGCCGCGCTCGACCTCCCCGGCGCGCGCCGCCTCGCAGGCTGCGCGCCCCGCATCGGGCCCCGGCCGCGCCTTCGGGTCGCCGAGCGTGAGGTCGTAGACGATTGCGCCCGCCACCAGCGGGACCAGGCCGGCCGGGGTCGAGTAGCCGGCGCCGCGCTCCTCGAGCCACCGCACCACGCCGTCGGCGGCGGCGAGACCGAAGGCACTGCCGCCGGCGAAGCAGACCGCCTGGACTCCGGGCGCGTTGGCCGCGGGCGAGAGGAGCTCGCTCTCACGGGTGCCCGGTCCGCCGCCGCGCACCTCCCCGGCGGCCACCGTCCCCTCCGGCGCCAGGACCACCGTGCAGCCCGTGGCGCCGTCAGAGTCGCTCCAGTGGCCCACCCTGAATCCATCCGGCAGCATGGGGTCGCACGGTACATGGCACGATTGGGGTGCCGATGGCCGCACCTCGCAAGCCCCGCCCTGAGCCCCCGAAGAAGCGCACGCAGGCGACGCGCGAGGCGATCAAGCGGACGACGCGCGTCGCGAGCGCGCGCGACGCCGCCCGCACGCTCGAGGGGCCGGCGGCCGAGCGCCAGCCGCGCGGGGGCGACCGCGACCCGTTCACCGGCGAGCTGCGCAAGCGCGGCATCCTCCCGATGCTCGTCCTGCACTTCATGAGCGAGGGCCCGTCGTACGGCAACCAGCTGATCGAGCGGATATCCGCGGTGACCGTGGGCGTGCTGCACGTGAACCCGAACACGATGTACCCCCTGCTGCGCCAGCTCGAGGCGAAGGGGCTGATCGAGGGCCGCTGGGAGCATCCCGAGCGCCGCAGCCGGCGCTACTACTCGCTGACCGTGGACGGCCGGCGCGAGTACAAGCGGCTCGTCAAGGACGTGCGGCCGTTCCTCGACTCGATCGCGCGCTCCATCCACGAGATCGTGCGCGAGGTCTACGACTGATGGGGACGGTCCGCGAGGCGATCTCCGTCAGGCTCGACCCGCAGCGCGCCTTCCGGCTCTGGACCGACGTGCGCCGCTGGCAGACCTTCGTGGACGGCTTCGCGCGCGTGAAGCGCCTCGACGACGAGTGGCCGGGAGCGGGCGCCAAGCTCGTGTGGGAGTCGACGCCGGAGGGGCGCGGCACGGTCACCGAACGCGTGACCGAGGCGGAGGCCGGCAGCAGGCTCGTCACGCACGTGTTCGAGGAGCGCTGCGCCGGCACGCAGACCGTGACCTTCGAGCCCGACCCGGAGGGCGCCGTCGCGCAGATCGAGTACGAGTACGAGCTCGCGAGAGGAGGCCCCCTCCGCGGGATCACCGACGTGCTGTTCATACGCCGCGCGCAGTCGGACGCGCTGGTCCGCACCCTGCGGCGTTTCGCGACGGAGGCCGCGGAGGAAGCGGAGTTGTAGCCTTCCCCGGCCGCCTACAGGAGGGACATCGAAGCATGTACGTGTTCAAAGCCGCCGTCGTCGGCGCCGGCACGATGGGAGGAGAGATCGCGCAGGTCGTCGCCAGCGCGGGCCTCCAGGTAGTGCTCAAGGACGTGAAGCAGGAGTTCGTGGACGCCGGCCTCGAGAAGGCCCGCGGCGTGACCACGGGCCAGATCGGCAAGCTCGTCGAGAAGGGCAAGATCACCCAGGACCAGGCCGACCAGCAGATCGAGGAGATCGTCGGCCGCATCACCGGGACGCTCGACTACGACGGGTTCGGCGACGTCGACTTCGTGATCGAGGCCGTGCCGGAGAAGATGGAGATCAAGCAGTCCGTGTTCGCGGAGCTCGACGCCGTCACGCCCGGCCACGCGATCCTCAGCTCGAACACCTCGTCCCTCTCGATCAGCGAGATGGCCGAGGCCACGCAGCGGCCCGACAAGGTCGTCGGCTTCCACTTCTTCTGGCCCGCGTCGATGATGCGGCTGATCGAGGTGATCGAGGGCGACGAGACCTCCGAGGAGACGATGCAGGCGACCGCGAACTTCGCCCAGCAGATCCGCAAGACCGCGGTCCGCTGCGCTGAGGTGCCCGGGTTCGTCGTCAACCGCATCCTCAACTCGGCGGCGTCGGAGATCTGGCGCGTGACCGACGAGGAGGGGATCGACCCGCAGGAGGTCGACAAGGTCATCCAGGAGTCGAAGACGATCCCGATGGGCCCGTACTTCCTCGCCGACATGGTCGGGCTCGACGTGACGCTGCACACCGCCGAGCACATCGCTGAGAGCTACGGCGATCGCTTCTACGTCTCGGAGCGGCTCAAGGAGCTGGTCGGGGCCGGCGACCTCGGACAGAAGACCGGAAAGGGTTTCTATGAGCACGGCTAGCACCGAATCGCAGTCCCTGGGGACGCTGGTCGAGCGCTTCGGCCTGAAGACCCTCGTCGAGTCGTGCCTCGTCCTCGAGGAGGGCGTGGCGTCGATGAAGGACATCGACATCGGAATGATGATGGGCGCGGGGATCCTCCCCGGCCCGTTCCAGCGCGCCGACGCGCAGGGCCTCGACGAGGTTCTGGCCGCGCTCGAGCGCGCGCAGGCCGAGTGGGGCGAGCACTTCGCGCCGCCGCTGATCCTGCGGCGCCTGGTGAGCCAGGGCCGGCTCGGTCAGAAGACCGGCCAGGGGTTCTTCCCCTACCCGCAGCCGGACGCCGACTCGAGCTACGAGACGCTCGCGATCGAGACGCGCGGCGAGGTCACGATCGTGTGGCTCAACCGCCCGCCGGCGAACCCGCTCTCGCCGCAGGTGATCCGCGAGCTCGCGGACGCGTGGGGCAAGCTCGACGGCAAGGCGCGCGCGGTCGTGATCGCGTCGTCAAACCCGTTCACGTTCTCCGCGGGGGCGGACATCAAGGAGTTCACGAAGATGAACCCCGACGCCGAGGGACGCGAGCTGATCGAGTCGGGCCATGGCCTGATGACCAGCATGGAGAAGTCCTCGACGGTCACCATCGCGGCGATCAACTCGCTCGCGTTCGGCGGTGGCTGCGAGCTGGCGATGTCGTGCGACTTCCGCATCGCCGCGGAGTCGGCGTCGTTCGCCCAGCCCGAGATCAACCTGGGGATCATCCCCGGCTTCGGCGGCACCCAGCGGCTGCCGCGGCTGGTGGGGGAGGGCAAGGCCCTCGAAATGAACCTCACCGGCGACGCCATCGGTGCGTACGAGGCGTTCCGGTACGGGCTGGCCACCCAGGTCGTGCCGGACCACGAGCTGTTCGACACCGCGCTCGCGTGGGCTCGCAAGCTCAGCGAGAAGGCGCCGATCGCGGTCGAGCAGATCAAGAGCGTGTCCGCCATGGGCGAGCTCGGCGAGGGCCTCGAGGCCGAGGCGCACGGGTTCGCCAAGGCGTTCGGGTCCGAGGACGCCAAGGAGGGCATCGGCGCCTTCCTCGGCAAGCGGACGCCGAGGTTCCAGGGCAAGTAGGTGGCGCCGGCCGTCGGTACGAGCGCGGCGGTGCGCCTCGCGGAGCTCCTCCGCGGGGCCGAGCGCGCCGTCGTGCTCACCGGCGCCGGGGTCTCGGTGCCCTCGGGCATCCCCGACTTCCGGACGCCCGGCAAGGGCATCTGGGAGAAGGTCAACCCGATGGAGGTCGCGCACATCGACGCCTTCCGGCGCAGCCCGGACCGCTTCTGGCAGTTCTACTCGGACCGCTTCGCCTCGCTCGTGGACAAGCGGCCGAATCCCGCGCACGAGGCAATCGCCGAGCTCGAGCTTCGCGGCATCGTGCGCGGGGTGATCACGCAGAACGTGGATCGCCTGCACCGGATGGCCGGGAGCCGGAAGGTGATCGAGATGCACGGATCGATCGAGCACTGCGTCTGCCTGGAATGCGGCGGGCGGGTGGCGCTCGACGACGTGATCGAAATCCTCGCGCGGCACCCGGGCGCCCCGGAGTGCACGGCCTGCATCCACCCACTGAAGCCCGACGTGGTGCTGTTCGGCGAGATGCTGCCGGCCGCGGCGATGGCCGAGGCCCACGCGCTCGCCGCGCAGGCGGACCTGATGGTCTGCGTGGGCTCGTCGCTCGAGGTGTTCCCGGTGGCCTCACTCCCGGGCCTGACCTTGGAGTCCGGCGGGCGCCTGGCCCTCGTCACCCAGGGCCCGACCCCGTACGACGGCGACGCCGAGCTGAAGCTCACCGGCGACGTGGCGGACGAGCTCCAGGCCGTGTTGTCCGCTCTGTAGCGGCGCAATGGGCCCCGGGAAGGGGGCGAATTTCGCGACGTTCCTGACTTATGGGTCGTATGGACCCAAAAGTCAGGAATGTCGAACGAAAACTCGCTCGGATCGCGTCACGGTCGTGGGGTGTCGTGACCGTCCGGGAGCTCCTAAGTGCTGGTGTTTCCGCGCAGGAGATCAAGCGGCGCGTGGAAAAGGGTCTCTTGATCCGTGAGCACCGTGGCGTCTACCGCGTCGGGCACCGCGCTCCGAGCGTCGAGGCCACTTACATGGCGGCGGTCAAGGCCTGCGGGGAGGGGGCGGTGCTCTCCGGACGGTCCGCCGCCTACCTCCAGGGCCTCCTGCGTAAATGCGATCCGCCCGCGCCGGAGGTGACGGCCCCGACCGAGCGGAACGTGAAGGGCGTGAGAACGCGTCGCCGGCACCTCGATCCGCGCGACACGGCCAAGCTCCACGGCATCCCGATCACCACGGTCCCCTGCACGCTGGTCGACCTCGCGGCGGAACTCAGCCTCGACGACCTCGCCCGCGCGTGCCACGAGGCCGGCGTCCGCTACCGCACCACCCCTCGGCAGGTCGAGGCCGTGCTGGCACGCAGGCCGAACGCGCCGGGCGGGAGGAACCTGAGACGCATCCTGCACGGCGAAGCCAGGGTCACCCTGAGCAAGCTGGAACGCCGGTTCCTGACCCTATTAAGAGATGCCGTTCTGCCCTTGCCGGAAACCAACCGTCCAGCCGGCGGCCGGCGCGTCGACTGCCGCTGGCCGGAGCACAGGCTCACGGTCGAGCTGGACAGCTACACCTACCACGGCTCGCGCCACGCCTGGGAGCAGGACCGCCGGCGCGAGCGCGCGGCGTACGCGCGCGGCGACCAGTTCCGCCGCTACACCTACGGCGATGCCTTCGAGGGGCCGGCGCCGATGATGCGCGAGCTGCGTGCGCTGCTCGGCTAGTCGTGCGACGCGGCCAGCGCCTCGTGGCGCGGGTCGGTGCCGCCCATCTCGACGCCGTTGACCCACACGCGCCCACCCGTGCGCGCGGGCTCGCCGCCGAACCGCGCAGGGAGGGGAGCGCGGTCGATCCGGCGGCGAGCCGCGATCGCGCGGGAGACGCGCCTGCTGCGCCTGTCGTGGATCTCGGTGACTGCCTTCCTGCTCACGTCGTCCATCTTGGTCTCCCGTCCGCTTTGTGCCTATGGCCGCCGGGCCAAACTTCCGGCTCCCTGTCTCGACCAACGGTCGTGACGGCCAAAGGTTCGCCGCATACTGGCCGGATGGCGTAAACCAGCGGTGAAGATCCGGCTCAGGTGTTCGTCACATGACCAAGACGGCGCCGGCGCAGTGCCGTCTCCATCCGGCCGACCGCCGCGGCCACCGCAGCGCTCAGTTCGGTGCCGGGCGAACCCGCGAGCGCCTCGTTGGCGGCGCGCCCGACCGGCTCGCGGTCGGCGGCGAGGTCGCCCACCGCGTCGCCCCCCAGCTCCGCCAGCAGCGCCTCCAGGGCGATGCGGGCCTGGAGGGCGGCCTCACGGGGCCGGGCGGCGTCGAGGTCCGCACGCGCGCGCAGGACGAGCTCCTCGCACGCCAGCAGCTCGTCGCGCCCGCCCAGGATGGCCGCGAGCCGCTCGTCGGGCGCGAGCGCCGCGGCCCGGCGGCGCACCTTCGACGTGTCGTCCTCGAGCGGCAGCTCGTACGCCTCGGCGAAGTGCCCGTCGGCCACCTGCTCCCCCGAGCCGTATCCGACCCGCACCACGTTGGCGCCCGAGGGAGCCACGTCGCGCGCGGAAGGATCCAGCGCCGCCGCCCGGTGCGCCCGGAGCAGTGCGTTCAGGTCGCGCGCGGCCGCGCCGGCCTCGGCCTCGAGGGCATCCCGGTCGCGGCGCAGCCGGTCGAGCCACTCGGCCGCGCCGGCGTCGGTCTCGAGCGGCTCGGCGTCGATCACCGTGGCGCGCACGACCGGCACGGGGAGGGGCCCGTCGTCGCCGCCCGATCGCCGCGCCCGGCGGCGACCGACGAGCGGGCGCGGGGCCGCCCCGGACGTGCGCAGCACCAGCACGCGCTCGGGCTCCGCCTCCGGGTCGGCGCGGGTCATGTAGCGGCCGTCGGCGGGACCGAGGGGGAACGCGAACTCGAACTGGACGAAGCGGAAGCGGGCGCCCGGGGGCGGCGCTTCCAAGCGGCTACTCGCCGCGGTGGGCGCTACTGGAGCGCTTGTTCTTCTTGTCGGCCGGGAGCGCGTACTTCGAGGGCTTGGTCGGCACGACGGGGTTGTCCAGCTCGCGCAAGCGGTCGATGAGGCTGCTCCACTGGCCGGGCTTCAGCACAGCCAGCGCCTGCTGCCCGAGCTTCTTGTTCTCGCCGAACATCGGCTGGAAGCCCACGTGGATGTGGTCGTTGTGGTCGGCCATCGAGAGCGTGTTCGACCCGAAGTCGAGCAGCGAGATGATCTGGGCCGGGCGCATCGTGCCCTGGAGGAGCATCAGCCGCTTCACGCCCTGCTCGGTGACGCCGCCCTTGTCCTGGTGGCCGAGGATCGGCACGCCGTTGAGCTGCGCGATGTCGACCGCGTTGCCGCTCCAGTGGTGCGACACGTTGCCCGAGCTGGTCATCTTGCCGTGGCCGGTGCGCAGCGACGTGACCGTCGGCCGCAGGCCGGACTCGGCCAGGAACTCGAGCGTGGCGAGCACGCGGCGGTCGATCTGGCCCGAGCGGATGTCGTTGCGACCGCCGGGGTAGATGTCGACGCGCTCGTCGGAGAGGACGCGCTTCTGGAGGAGGTTCTTCGGCAGCAGGAGGATCTGGCCGATCGAGAAGGCGTCGCTGGAGGAGTAGAGCGCGTTCTTGCCGTTGGCGCGGTAGATCGCCGTCGACTCGAGCAGCTTCCAGCCGTCGAGGATCGGCTTCGGGTCGATCGTGGGGGCGCCGCGACCGGCCGGGCGGATCGAGAAGGTGAGGTGGGCGGCCTTCTGCGCGTCGGGCCGGCCAACGCGGCCGAGCATCGTGCCGGCGACCACGCGAGCGCCCTTCTTCAGCGGCCGCAGGACGGCGTTCTCCGCGTTCAGCCCGTACACGTGGGCGAACAGGCCGCGGTAGGTGGCGAAGCCCTTCTGGGAGGTCGCGCGGCTGAAGATCTGCTCGATAGCCCCGTTCGCGCGTGGCTTGGACCGGTAGGGGTGCGCGAAGATGCGCGGCTTGTAGGTGACGCGCGCGGTCGAGTCGCTCGCCTCGGTCGTGACGCTGTCGGATGCCGCGTCGGGCTTCTCCGACGCCTGGCGGCCGGCGGAGGCGGGCGCGCCCGGACGCGGGTCGCTCATGTTGGCCGCGACGGCCTTGGCGGAGCTGTCCTCGATGTCGAGGTCGACCTTCGGGACGGGGTAGAGCTGCGAGACCGAGCCGAGGCCGCTGTACGTGTACTGGTTCCCGTAGACGTCCTGGAGGACGATGTAGTGCCCGAGCTTCGGGTCGGTGCCGATCTTCTTGATGACGCCGTCGTTCGAGGCGACGACCGGCGCGCCGTTGTCGGAGAAGATGTCGATCGAGCGGCGATCTGCGTCCTCGAGGACGTTCGCGGCGTTCTCACCGCGCTTCACGCGCTTCTTGAGCTCGCGCTCGAGGACGTCGTTCGCGTAACGCGCGCGGGAGGCGACCGGGAAGCGACCCTGGGTGAGCCCGGTGAGCGAGCCGACGAGGTCGGCCGGGACGCCCGCGATGAGCTTCGCGCGGAGCATCACCGAGTCGACGTACCAGTCGGCGTGGTTGTAGGCGAAGATCGCGCGGCGGATGTCCTTCTCAGCGCCGGCGGCCTTCAGGTAGTTGGCGGCGGCGAAGATCGCGTCGACCGGGTTGTACGGATCCTTCTTGCCGTCGTCGTTCGCGTCGACGCCGTAGGCCTTCCAGGTGAGCGGCATGAACTGCATCCACCCGAGGGCGCCGGCCGAGGAGACGTTGAGGTTCCGGCCGTAGTCCGTCTCGATCTCGTTGATCGCGGCGAGGATCTCCCAGCGGACCCCGTACTGGATGCCGGCGGCCTGGTAGATCGGCAGGAGGAAGATCGGGACCTGGAACTTGCGGATGACGAAGTTGGGGACTGCGGTGCCGGGGGTCGGGTTCGGCAGCGCGTCGAAGAACGTGGGGTTGGTGCGGGTGGGCGAGCCGTCCTGGTTGCGGAGCGGCGTGCGCTCGCGGTCGCGCTCCTTCGCCTTCTTCTTACGCTCCTTGGCCCGCTCTTCCTCAGCCTTAGATTGAGGCTCGTCCGCGCGGGACGGATCCTTCTTCTTGTCGCCGCGGTCGCGGCTCTGGTCCGAGCCGCCGTCGGAGCTCGGCTTGCTGCCCTTGTCGCTGCCGGAGCCCTGGTCGCCGCCGCCGGAGCTGGCGGGGGGCTTGGTGCCCTTGTCGCCGCCCTGGTCGCCGCCGCCGTCGCCGCCACCGCTGGGGGCTGCGGGCTCGTCACCGCCGCCAGGCGGCGTGAGCTCCTGGATCGGAGTGCCGGGCAGGCCCGGGACCTGGTCCATCGGGACGCCCGCGGGCGCGTCGACCGTGACGCGGATGACGTTGCCGGTCGGCAGCTTGACGAGGAACGTCCGCAGCTGGGCGGACGCCGACATGCTGAAGATCGCGAGAGCACTCGCAACGACGGCTGCGAGCAGGATGGCAAAGAAGAGCCTCCTCTTCATGCCTGGGTACCTCTCTCCTCCCAAATGCTCCTCCCAAAGCGGGCTACGACGCCGGCGACGCGGGAAGCTATCAGAAGCTCCAGCGGTAGGACGCACGCTATCTGACGCCCATTTGGCCTGCAACCGGGAACCGTCGCGGTAGTCATCAGTGTGGTGAGGGAACACGCTCCGCGGCACGGCGCTTCGGAGAGTGGGCCAGTTTTACCCCACCTTTGCGTTGCGTATCCGCACTTAGTGTTGTGCTCCCGGGAAGCCGGAGGGCCGATCCGGCGCGCTCGGGGGCGCATACGGGCGCACGTCTACACGCGTGCGCGCGCGAAGAGCCTGTCGGCGGGGGTGGTGAGACCCGGCGCCGGGGCACAAGCGGAAAACTGACTCTAAGGTTCAAGTCGAGCGTTAGATTCATACGGCGCGAGGAGTTTCTGGCGCGACCGGGCGGACGCTCCCGGGGATTCGGTGTACGCTGCGCGGCCCGTGGACGAAGAGGCTCAGACCGACGAGGGCATCCGTGACCGCCTCACCCGCCAGGGCGAGGAGGCGCTGGGCAAGCTCGCCGAGGAGCTCGTCGGCAACCCGCTTCTGGGCGGAGCCGTGAGCCGCGCGTTCGAGGCCCGCGAGAAGGCGGTCCAGGCGCAGGAGGCCGCGATGGGCGCGCTGGGCATCCCGTCGGCTGCGGACGTCGAGCGCCTGACGCGCCGGCTGCGGTCTGTCTCGCAACGGCTCGAGGGCGTGGAGGACGGTGTGGATCGGCTGGACGCACGGCTCGAGCGGATCGAGGCCGGGGTGACGGCCCTCGACGGCCAGCTCGGCGGGGCGGATGCGGACTCCGGCCAGGCGACCGCGGCCATCGAGTTGCGTCTCGACGAGATCGCGCGCGACCTGTCCGCGCTGCGCGAGGCGGTCGCGCCGGGCTCCGAGCCGCCGCCGCGCGCGCAGGAGCGCCTCACCGTCTCAGACGCGCAGTAGCGCCGGCGGGCTCAGGCCGCCAGCGCGCGCAGTGCGACCTCGCCGAGGCGGGGCGACCGCTTGTCGATCTCGTCGTGCTCCATCCGCTCGCGGCCGCCGCCGGCGAGCAGGTCCGTGACCAGCAGGACGCAGCCCGCCCGGGCTCCACGCCGGGCCGCGGTCGTCAGCACGGCGGCGGCCTCCATCTCGATCGCGGCGGCGCCGGCCCGGCGCCAGCCGTCCGCGCGAGCAGGGTCCGGGTCGTAGAAGAGGTCCGAGGAGACGACCGTGACCGCGCGGCCTCCGCCGCCGGCGAGCGCCGCGGTGAGCTCTGCGTCGGCCTCGACGCGCTCCTGGGCGCCGAGCGCGCGGCTGGTGCCGTCGGCCGCTATTGCCTCCGCAACCGTCACGAGGTCGCCCAGCCGCAGGCCGGCGTCCAACGCGCCGCAGGTACCGGTTCGCACGAACCGGCGGGCGCCGAGCCTGATCAGCTCCTCAACGACGATCGCGGCGCTCGGGCCGCCCATGCCGGTGGACTGGATCGTGAGCGCGGCGCCGTCGGACGCGCGGCCGGTGTAGCCCCACAGGCCGCGGCGGGTGTTGAACATCCGCGGGGACTCGAGCAGCGCCTGGGCCATCGTGAGGGCGCGCTGGGGGTCGCCGGGGAGGAGCACCCGTTCGGCCAGCTCCGCCGCGGGGTTCAGGTGGGGAGTGGGCTCGGGCACGGCCCCACCGTATCCGGGCGTAGACTGGCCACCTTCCATGGCCGAGCGAAAGTCACCAGCGGAGCGCCTGCCCGACGCGCTTCGAGAGGCGGTCGAGCGGACGGTGCAGGCCACGCGCGAGTCGGTCGAGGCCACGCGCGAGTCCGCGAAGGGGACGCGCGGTCGGGCGCAGGAGGCGGTGGACGACCTCGTGAAGGGCGCCGAGGCCGGGGCCGAGACGCTCCGCGACCGGGTGCGCGGCGCGGTGCCGGCCACGTCCGAGGACCTGAAGGACCTGCGGCGCGAGCTGCGCGCGATCGGGCGCCGGCTCGACGCGATCGAGGAGCGCCTGCCGGCGAA
>DASVPL010000038.1:0-10090 GCA_036382905.1 Thermoleophilaceae bacterium
GTCGCCCGCTGAAGACCCACTCGTTCGTGCCGGCCAGCAGCTGCCCGGCGCTGAGCAGCGGATGGTCGTTCGCCCTCAGCCCCGCCGCCGATAGGTCGCCGACATCCCCGGCGGCCTCGAGCCAGTAGCGCTCGTGTTGGAAGGCGTACGTCGGGAGGCCCACGCGCCCGGCGCCGCGGGCGTCGAGCAGGACCCCCCAGTCGATCGCGACGTGGTTGCAGTGCGCCGCCGCCAGGAACGCCGTGAAGGCCGCGCGCTGCGGCGTCTTGGGCCCCCGCAGGCTGCTGGCGAACAGCAGCTGGCCCTCGTCCTCGGCGCCCACGGCCTGCGCCGCGAGCGTGATGAGCGTGCGATCGGGGCCGAGCTCGAGGAAGCGCGTGACCCCCGCCTCGCGCAGAGTGCTCACGCCGTCTCCGAAGCGGACCGTCTCGCGCACGTGCCGCACCCAGTAATCGGGGGAGCGAGCCTCATCCGCGGTCAGCTGCTCGCCGGTCACGTTGGAGACGATCGGGATCGCCGGCTCCGAGAACTCGACGGACCCCGCGACCTCCTTCAGCTCGTCGAGCATCGGCTCCATGAGCGGCGAGTGGAAGGCGTGGCTGACGCGCAGGCGCGTCGTGCGCCGGTCGCGCTCTCGCCAGAGCGCCTCGACCTCCGCGACGGCCTCCTCCTCGCCCGAGACGACGGCGGCGGTGGGCCCGTTGACCGCCGCGACCGCGAGCCGGCCCTCGTAGCCCTCCAGGCTCTCGCGGACCTCGTCCTCGGACGCCTGGACGGCGAGCATCGCGCCTCCGGCCGGCAGCGCCCCCATCAGGCGCGCGCGCTCGGCCACCAGGCGGCAGCCGTCCTCGAGCGAGAACACGCCGGCCACGTAGGCGGCGGCGAACTCGCCGATCGAGTGGCCGATCAGGTGGTCGGCGGCGATTCCGAAGCTCTGGACGAGCCGGTAGAGCGCGACTTCGAGCGCGAACAGGGCGGTCTGGGTGAAGCGGGTCTCGACGAGCAGCTCGGCCGCGTCGAGGTCCTTCGGGGCGAACATCACCTCGCGCAGCGGGCGCTCGAGGTATTGGTCGAGCTCGGCGCAGACCTCGTCGAGCGCCTCCGCGAAGACGGGGAACTCCTGGTAGAGGTCGATGCTCATGCCGGGCCACTGCGAGCCCTGGCCGGTGAACAGGAACGCGACGGCGCCGTCGCCGCTCGCGCCGCCCTGCACTACGCCGGCCGGCCGCTCGCCGCGCTCGAGTGCGCGGAGGTTCTCCACGAGCTCCGAGCGCTCGGCTGCGACCGCCACGGCCCGCTCCGGCAGATGCGCACGCCGCAACGCGAGCGTGCTCGCCACGTCGTAGAGCTCGAGGTCCTGCCGCTCCTCGAGGAACGACGCGAGCCGCCCCGCCTGCGCGCCGAGCGCCGGGCCGGTCGCGGCCGAGATCGCGAACGGCAGGGCGCCGCCCCTGCGGACCCGCGGTGCGGCCCCGTGCTCGACCGGCGCGGCGTCGAGGGCCGGCGCCTCCTCCACGATCAGATGCGCATTCGTGCCCGAGACCCCGAACGAGGAGATCCCCGCCCGCCGTGTCCGCTCGCCCGGCGACCAGTCGACCGGCGCGGCGAGGAGCTCGACGTCACCCGCCGACCAGTCCACGTGCGGTGAGGGCTCCTCGCAGTGCAGCGACCTCGGCAGCAGGCCGTTGCGCAGGGACTCGACCATCTTGATCACGCCGGCGACGCCGGCAGCCGCCTGGGTGTGGCCGATGTTCGACTTGATCGAGCCGAGGTAGAGCGGCCCGGACGCCCTGTCCTTGCCATACGTCGCGAGCAGCGCCTGCGCCTCGATCGGGTCGCCGAGCGTCGTGCCCGTGCCGTGCCCCTCGACCGCGTCGACGTCCGAGGGCGACAGGCCGGCGCTCGCGAGCGCCTGGTGGATCACGCGCTCCTGCGACGGACCGTTGGGCGCCGTCAGCCCGTTCGACGCGCCGTCCTGGTTGACCGCGCTGCCACGCACGAGCGCCAGCACCTCGTGTCCGTTGGCCCGCGCATCCGAGAGCCGCTCGAGCACCAGGAGGCCCGCGCCCTCCGACCAGCTGGCGCCGTCCGCATCCGCCCCGAACGACTTGCAGCGTCCGTCGGGTGCGAGGGCGCGCTGGCGCGAGAACTGGATGAACGCGCTGGGGGTCGCGAGCACCGTCGTGCCACCGGCCAGCGCGAGCTCGCACTCGCCCTGCTCCAGCGCCTGGCAGGCCAGGTGGATCGCGACGAGCGACGACGAGCAGGCCGTGTCGACCGAGACCGCCGGCCCCTCGAAGCCGAACGTGTAGGCCGTGCGACCGGAGAGCAGAGCCCCACCGGTGCCGAGGAAGCCCTCGAGCTCCGGCGGCATGTACCCGCTGATGCCGTAGTCGTGGTACATGACGCCGGTGAAGACGCCGGTCTGGCTGCCCTTGAGGCTCGCCGGATCGATTCCGGCGTCCTCCAGGGCCTCCCACGCGCCCTCGAGCAGGAGCCGCTGCTGGGGGTCCATCGCCAGCGCCTCGCGCGGGGAGATCGAGAAGAAGCCGGGGTCGAAATCGCCGGCGTCGTAGAGGAAGCCGCCGTTGCGGGCGTAGGTCGTCCCGGGGTGATCGGGATCCGGGTCGAAGAGGTTCTCCAGGTCCCAGCCGCGGTCCTCGGGGAACTCGCCGATCGCATCGGAGCCGGAGATGACGAGCTCCCAGAGGTCCTCGGGCGACCGCACGCCGCCCGGGAAGCGGGCGCTCATCCCCACGATCGCGATCGGGTCGTCGCCGTGCGAGCGCGTGCGCCGCGCCCCCACCTGCGTGGTGCGCTCCGCGCCGTCGACCTGGGAGCGCAGGAGGTCCGCCACCGCCGCCGGGGTCGGGTGGTCGAAGATCAACGTCGTCGGCAGCTTCACGCCGGTCGCCTGGGTCAGGCGGTTTCTCAACTCCACGGCACCCAGCGAGTCGAAGCCGAGCTCCTTGAACGCGCGCTGTGGATCGATCGTGTCGGGCGAGCTGTGCCCGAGCACGCCGGCGGCATGGGTCTGGACGACCTCGAGCACGATCGCCTTCCACTCGGGCTCCGGCGCGCTCGCGAGCCGCTTCGCCAGCGAGCCCTGCCCGTCGGAGGACGCCTGCCGGACGCGGAACAGCCCCTGCAGGAGCGCCGGCAGCGTTCCGGCCTTCGCCCGCCCGCGCAGGGCGGCGTTGTCGAGGCGCACCGCCACGAGCAGGGGGTCGGCGGCGGCGCGCGCGGTGTCGAGGAGCACGAGGCCCTCCTCGTCCGACAGCTCCGAGACCCCGAAGCGCTCGAGGCGCGTGCGGTCGGCGTCGCTCACCGCGGCGGTCATCCCGGTCGCCCGCTCCCACACGCCCCACGCGACCGCGGTCGCGGGCAGGCCCTGCGCGCGGCGGTGATGGGCCAGCCCGTCGAGGAATGCGTTGGCGGCCGCGTAGTTGCCCTGCCCCGGGTTGCCCAGCGTCGAGGCGACCGACGAGAACAGGACGAACTGCGCGAGCTCGAGGTCGGCGGTGAGCTCGTGCAGGCTGAGCGCGCCGTCGACCTTCGGAACCATCGTCCGGCGCAGGCGCTCGCCGTCGAGCGAGTCGATCACGCCGTCGTCGAGCACGCCGGCGGCGTGGATCACGGCGGTCAGCGGATGCTCGTCCGGGATCTCCGCGATCACGGCCTCGACCTGCTCGCGCTCGCCGACGTCGCAGGCCGCGACCCGTGCCTCGCAGCCGAGCTCCGCGAGCTCGGCGACGAGCTCCTTCGCGCCCTCGGCCTCGATCCCGCGGCGGCTGGTCAGGACGAGGTGGCGCGCATCGTGCTCGGAGGCGAGGTGGCGCGCCACGAGCGCGCCGAGGCCGCCCGTGCCGCCGGTGATGAGGATCGTGCCGTCCGGGTCCGGAGGCTCGGTCGCGCTCTCGTCGTCCACCTTCGCGCGTGCGAGCCGCGGCGCGTACAGCGTGCCGTCCCTGAGGGCGATCTCCGGCTCGTCGCTCGCGAGCGCGTCGGCCAGGCGGTCCGCCGACGCCTCGCTTCCGTCGAGGTCGATCAGGGCGAAGCGGTCCGGGTACTCCGTCTGGGCGCTGCGGAGGAGGCCGGCGAGCGCGGCGTGGGCGAGGTTCGGCGACTCGCCCTGCGAGACGGCCAGGGCACGATCGGTCAGCAGCACGAGTCGCGCCTCGGACAGGGCCTCGCTCGCGAGCCAGGCCTTCAGCAGCTCGAGCGTCCGCTCGGCGGTCGCGTGAACCGCCTCGGGCATCGCGCCATCGGCCTCGCCGGTGCGCACGGCCACGATCTGGGGTGCCGCCACGCCGGCACCGACCATCTCCTCGAGCGCCTCGAGGTCCGGGTAGCGCGCGACCTCGATCGCCGCGGCCTCGAGTGCGGAGCCGAGGTCCTCGTCGCCGCCGCCGAGCAGCGCCACGCTCGCACCCTCCGGTGCCGCCCCCGGGACATCCACCCACTCGACCGAGAACAGCGACTCGTGCCCCCCGCTCGCCGCCTGCGACTTGAGCGCGGCCTGGTCGATGGCGCGCGCCTTGAGGGTCTCGATCGCGAGCACCGGCTCGCCCTCCTCGTCGAGCGCCAGGATCCTGAGCGTGAGGGCGTCCGCGTCCGCGTCGTGACTCGCCTCCATGCGCACCCGCAGCGCGGAGGCACCCCCGCGCTCGAGGCGAACGCCGGAGAACGAGAACGGCACCTCCGGCGGCGCATCGCCCTCGCGGCGCTCCATGACGTCCAGCAGCATCGGGTGGAGCGCGGCGTCGAACAGCGCCGGGTGGAGGCCGAACTCGCCCGCGTGGCTGCGCTCGGCCTCGTCGAGCGCGACCTCGGCGTACCAGACCTCGCCCACCTGGTACGCCTGGCGCACGCCCTGGAACGCCGGGCCGTACTCGTAGCCCGCGCCGGCGACCCGGTCGTAGAAGTCTTCGACGTCCAGCTCCTCGGCGCCCTCGGGCGGCCAGCTCTCCCGGGCGAAGGCCTCGAGCTCCTCGGCGCCCTCGCCGGCCGGCGCATCGGCGGCGCCGAGCAGGCCCGAGGCGTGGAGCGTCCATTCCGCCTCGCCGGTGTCGTCGCGCACGCCGCCCTGCGGGCGCGAGTAGATGTTCACCGCCCGGCGGTCCTCGTCGTCAGGCTCCGCCACGGCCACCTGGATCGCCCGCTCGCCCTCGAGCACGAGCGGCGCGACCAGCGTCAGGTCCTCGAGCCCGCCCGCGCCGACGTGCTCCGCGGCGGCCAGCGCCAGCTCCACGAGCCCCGCTCCAGGCAGGATCATCACGCCCAGGACCGCGTGATCGGCGAGCCACGGGTGCGTCGCGAGCGACACGCGGCCCGTGAGCGCCCACCCCTGGTCGCCCGCGAGCTGGACCGCCGCCCCGAGCACCGGGTGCTCGGCCGGTGACTGGCCGGCCGCCGCGAGGTCGCCCGCGCCCCCTCGGCTCTCGAGCCAGAACCGCTCGCGCTGGAAGGCGTAGGCCGGAAGGGCGACCCGGCGCGCGCCGGTGCCCTCGTAGAGGGTGGCCCAGTTGACGGAGACGCCGCCGACGTGAGCCTCGGCGAGCGACGTGAGGAAGCGGTCTAGACCGCCCTCGTCGCGGCGCAGCGAGCCGACCACGGCCACCCGCTCGCCGGACTCGGCCGACTCGGCCGCCGCGGCCATGCCCACGGTCAGCGCTGGGTGCGGGCTCATCTCGGCGAACGCCGCGGTGCCCTGGCCGATCAGCGCCTCGACGGCGTCGTTGAAGCGCACCCGGTTGCGCAGGCCGCGGTACCAGTAGGCGGCGTCGAGGGTGGCGCCGTCGACCACCTCGGCGGTGACCGTGGAGAAGAAGGGCACGCTCCCCGTCCGCGGCTCGATCGGCCCCAGGTCGCGAGCGAGCCGCTCCTCGAGCGCCTCGACAGCCGCCGAGTGCGAGGGGTAGTCGACCGGGATCCGGCGGGCCCAGACGTCCTCCCGCTCGCACGTCGCGAGCAGCTCGTCGAGGGCCGCGTCCTCGCCCGAGACGACGACCGAGGCCGGTCCGTTCACTGCAGCGAGCGAGAGCCGCTCGCCGAAGCTCGCGATCCGCTCCTCGCAGGCCTCCGGCGTGAGCGCGACGGAGACCATCCCCCCGCGCCCGGCCAGATCGTCGCGCACAGCCTGGCTGCGCAGGGCCACGACCCGAGCGGCGTCGTCGAGCGACAGGGCTCCGGCCACGCAGGCGGCGGCGATCTCACCCTGCGAGTGGCCCACGACCGCCGAGGGCTCCACGCCGTAGGAGCGCCACAGCGCCGCGAGCGAGACCATCACCGCGAACAGCGCCGGCTGGACCACGTCGACGCGCTCGAAGGTGGGGGCGCCGTCGGCTCCGCGAAGGACGTCCTCGAGGTCCCAGTCGACGTACTGCGCGATGGCCTCGCCGCACGCGCGCATCGACTCCGCGAACACGGGCGCGGCGTCCATCAGCTCGAGCGCCATCCCCTCCCACTGCGACCCCTGGCCGGGGAAGACGAAGACCGTGTCGCCGGAGCCGGCCTGGCCCTCCACGACCCCGTCCGCACGCTCGCCGCGTGCGAGCGCCTCGAGCCGCGCCATGAGCTCCTCGCGACCTGAGCCCACCACCGCCGCGCGGCGCTCGAGCTGGGCCCTGGCCGTGGCCAGGGAGAAGGCCATGTCGATCGGCTCGAGCTCCGGCCGCTCGGCGAGCCACGCGCGCAGGCGCCGCGCCTGGGCGCGCAGGGCGGCCTCGTTGTGGGCGGAGACGAGGAGCGGCAGGGCGCGCAGCTCGGCGCGCGGCCCGTCGACCACCTCGCTCGGCTCCTCCGCCGCCTCCTCCGCGGGCGCGGCCTCCTCCAGGATCAGGTGGGAGTTCGTGCCCGAGACGCCGAACGAAGAGACCGCCGCGCGCCGCGGGTGGTCGCGGGGCGTCCACTCGACCGGCTCGCGCAGGAGCTCGACCGCACCGGCCGACCAGTCCACGTGCGGGGAGGGCTCCTCGACATGGAGCGTCCGCGGCAGCACACCGTGGCGCATCGCCTCGACCATCTTGATCACGCCCGCGACTCCGGCCGCGGCCTGGGTGTGGCCTACGTTCGACTTCAGCGACCCGAGGTAGAGCGGGCCGTTCGACCGCTCCTTGCCGTAGGTCGCGAGCAGCGCCTGCGCCTCGATCGGGTCGCCCAGCGTCGTGCCCGTGCCGTGACCCTCGACCGCGTCGACGTCGCCGGGCTCGAGTCCGGCGCTCGCGAGCGCCTGCCGGATGACCCGCTCCTGCGACGGCCCGTTCGGAGCCGTCAGCCCGTTCGACGCGCCGTCCTGGTTGATCGCGCTGCCGCGGATCAGGGCGAGCACCTCGTGTCCACGCGCGCGCGCGTAACTAAGTGGCTCGAGGACCAGGAGTCCGGCGCCCTCGGACCACCCCGTGCCGTCGGCGCCCGCGCCGTACGCCTTGCAGCGCCCATCCTGCGAGAGCCCGCGCTGGCGCGAGAACTCGACGAAGATCCCCGGGTTCGACATCACGGTGGCGCCGCCCGCCAGGGCCAGCTCGCACTCGCCGCTGCGCAGCGCCTGGCACGCCAGATGCAGCGCCACGAGCGAGGCCGAGCACGCCGTGTCGACCGACATCGCCGGCCCCTCCAGGCCGAACGTGTAGGCCAGCCGCCCGGAGGCGACGCTGGTCGTGACGCCGGTGAGGCCGTAGCCCTCGGTCTCGTCGGCCGGCTCGTGCATGCGCGGCCCGTAGTCCGAGGGCATCACCCCGACGAACACGCCCGTGAGGCTTCCCTTGAGGCTCGACGGCGGGATCCCGGCATCCTCGAGCGCCTCCCACGCCGCCTCGAGCAGGACGCGCTGCTGCGGATCCATCGCCAGCGCCTCGCGCGGCGAGATGGAGAAGGCGTGGGGATCGAACTCCGCGGCGTCGTAGAGGAAGCCGCCGTTGCGCGTGTAGCTCGTGCCCGGCTTGTCCGGATCCGGGTCGAAGAGACGGTCGAGGTCCCAGCCGCGGTCCTCGGGGAACTCGCCGATCGCGTCACGTCCGGACTCGACGAGCTCCCACAGTGCCTCGGGCGAATCGACGCCGCCGGGATAGCGGCAGCTCATCCCCACGATCGCGATCGGCTCGTCGTTGCGCGCGACCGGGGCGATCGCCGCCGCCTCGGTCCGGGTGCCGGTCGCCTCCTTGAGCAGGTAGTCGGCGACCGCCACGGGCGTCGGGTAGTCGAAGAGCAGGCTCGACGGCAGGCGCAGCCCCGTCACCCTGGTTAGCCCGTTGCGCAGCTCCACCGCGGCCGGTGAGTCAAAGCCGAGGTCACGCCACGGCCGCCTGGCGTCCACCTCGGCCGCGGAGTCGTGGCCCAGCACCACGGCCACCTGGGCGAGCACGAGGTCGCGGACCGCCCGCTCCCCGTCCTTCTCGGACAGGCCGTCGAGCCGCTGCGCGAGCGCACCGCCGGATTGCGCGTCGGCGGCCGCGGTCTCCGCGCCGGCACCGTCGTCGGCCGTCCCCCCGCCCCGGCTCGATGCGGCGAGGTCGGGCTCGTCGCCGGCGGCCGACGGGAGCTCCTCGAGCCAGTAGCGCCTGCGCTGGAAGGCGTACGTGGGCAGGTCGACGCGCCGGGCCCCCGAACCCTCGAACGACCGCCCCCAGTCGATCGCACCGCCGTGTACGAAGAGCGCGGCGAGGGAGCGCATGAACCGGTCCGGGCCACCTTCGTCGCGGCGGAGCGAGCCGAGCACGACCACCTCGGCCGCCTCGTCCTCCAGCGTCGCGTCGACGGCCTCCTGCATTCCCGCCGTCAGCACGGGGTGCGCGCTGCACTCGACGAAGGCGGTGGCGCCGTCCCGGATCAGCGCCTCCACGGCGTCGTTGAAGCGAACGCGGTTGCGCAGGTTGCGGTACCAGTAGCCGGCGTCGAGCGCGGTGGTGTCGATCACCTCGGCTTCGAGGGTCGAGAAGAACGGGACCGTGCCCGGCCTGGGCTCGATCGGCTCGAGGTCGCGCGCCAAGCGCTCCTCGAGAGCCTCGACGCGAGCAGAGTGCGAGGGGTAGTCGACGTTGATCCGGCGCGCCCAGATGTCGTCGGCCTCGCACTCCGCGAGCAGCTCGTCGAGGGCCTCGTCCTGGCCCGACACGACCACCGAGGCCGGCCCGTTGACCGCGGCGAGCGACACCCGCTCGCCGAAGCGCTCGATGCGCTCCTCGCATGCCTCGGGCGTGAGCGCCACCGAGACCATCCCGCCGTGCCCGGCGAGTCCGTCGCGCACGGCCTGGCTGCGCAGGGCCACGACACGGGCGGCGTCGTCGAGCGACAGCGCCCCGGCAACGTGCGCCGCGGCGATCTCACCCTGCGAGTGGCCCACGACCGCCGAGGGCTCGACCCCGTAGCTGCGCCACAGCGCGGCCAGCGAGACGAACACCGCGAACAGCGCCGGTTGCACCACGTCGACCCGCTCGAACGTGGGGGCGCCGTCCGCTCCGCGCAGGACCTCCTCGAGGTCCCAGTCCACGTGGCGCGAGAGGGCCTCGGCGCACGCTCGCATCGATTCGGCGAACACCGGCTCGGCATCCATCAGCTCGAGCGCCATGCCCTCCCACTGCGAGCCCTGGCCGGGGAAGACGAAGACCGTGTCGCCGGAGCGAGCGTGGCCCTCGACGACACCCGCGGCCGGTTCGCCGCGCGACAGGCTGCCGAGACCCTGGAGCAGCCGCTCGCGGTCGCGGCCGATCACCACGGCCCGTGCATCGAAGCGCGAACGCGACGTGACGAGCGAGTACGCCACGTCACCCACCTCGAGGTCCGGCCGCTCCTCGACGTGCGCCAGCAGGTTGCGCGCCTGGTCCCGCACCGCCGACTCCGTCCGCCCCGACAGCACCCACGGGACCACCCCGGTCGGCGTCTCCGGCGTCTCCGGCTCGCCGCGCTCGCCGCGCTCGCCGCCGTCCTGCACCGGCGGGTCGGCCAGAACCATGTGGCAGTTCGTGCCGCCCATGCCGAACGAGCTGACACCGGCGAGCAGCGGCCGGTCCGGACGCGGCCACGAGCCCAGCGTCTGCTGGACCCGCAGGCGCAGCTCGTCCAGGGGTATCTCGGGGGCCGGCTCGCTGAAGTT
>DASVPL010000039.1:0-2416 GCA_036382905.1 Thermoleophilaceae bacterium
TCGACCGCCACCTCGAGCGTCCCTTGCTCGAGGTGATGTTCGCCGCCGAGGGCTCGGAGGAGGCCGAGCTGCTCGCCGACACGCGCTTCACCCAGGTCGCGCTGTTCGCGCTCGAGGTCGCCCTCGCGCGCCTCGTCGCGAGCTTCGGGATCGTGCCGGACTACCTGATCGGCCACTCGATCGGCGAGTTCTCGGCCGCCCACGTGGCCGGCGTCTTCTCCTTGGAGGATGGCGCTCGCCTGGTCGCCGAGCGGGCGCGCCTCATGGGCGCGCTGCCCGAGGGCGGCGCGATGCTGGCCGTCGAGGCGAGCGAGGCCGAGGCGCTCGAGGGCCTCGCCGGCTTCGAGGACCGGCTCGCGCTGGCGGCCATAAATGCTCCGACCGCCGCTGTCGTCAGCGGTGAGGAGCAGGCGATCGCCGAGGTCGAGGCGCTCTGGCGCGCCCGCGACCGGCGCACGACCCGCCTGCGCGTCAGCCACGCGTTCCACTCGCAGCTGATGGACCCGATGCTCGACGACCTGCGCGCGGTCGCGGCCGAGGTCGAGCTCTCCGCGCCGCGGATCCCGATCGCCTCGAACCTGACCGGCGAGCAGCTGACCGCCGACGAGGCCACCTCACCCGACTACTGGGTCCGCCACCTGCGCGCGACGGTCCGCTTCGCCGCGGGCGTCGAGCACCTGCGCACCAACGGCGTGACCCGCTTCCTGGAGCTCGGTCCGGACGGCACGCTCAGCGCGATGGCGGCGCAGACCGCCGGCGCGGAGGACGAAGCCACCGGCGACGGCGCGGCCGCGAGCAACGGCGCGAGCGCGGCCGGCGGCGACGGCGCGGGCGCAAGCGAGGGCGCGGGCTCCGCGGCACGGGCGGGCGAGCGCGAGCCGCTCTTCGTCAGCGCCCTGCGCGGGCGCAAGGGACCGCAGCGCGAGGCGCTGCTCGGCTTCCTGGCGGCCGCGCACTGCGACGGCGCCGAGCTCGACTGGAGCGCGCTGCTCGACGACCGCGGCGTCGGGCGCCTCGAGCTTCCGACCTACGCCTTCCAGCGCTCGCGCTACTGGCTCGAGGCCGGCGCGAGCGCCGGCGACCTGACCGCGGCCGGCCAGACATCGGCCGAGCACCCGCTGCTCGGCGCCGCCGTGCGCCTCGCCGGCGAGGGCGAGGGCTGGCTCTTCACCGGCCGGCTGTCGCTCTCCGACCAGCCCTGGCTCGCCGACCATGCCGTCGCCGACGTCGTGATCCTGCCGGGCGCCGCGTTCGTCGAGCTGGCGCTCGCGGTCGCTGCGCGCACCGGCGCGGGTGCGCTCGAGGAGCTGACGCTGGTCGCGCCGCTGGTGCTCGCCGACGACGCCGCGCTGGCGCTCCAGATCACCGTCGGCGAGCCCGACGAGGAGGGCCGCCGTGCGATCTCCGTCTACTCGGCGCCCCAGGCCGCGGCCGGCGCCGGTGTCGGCGCGGAGCCCGGCGCCGCGGACGACCCTGCCGTGGACTGGACCCTGCACGCGCAGGGCCAGCTCGGCGCCGGCGGAGCCGACGCCCCCGAGAGCGTCACCGACGCCGAGCTCGCCGAGCTCGCCGCCGCGCCCTGGCCGCCCGAGGGTGCCGATCCAGTCGACGTCGCGACCTTCTACGAGCGCGTCGCCGCCGCCGGCTACGACTACGGCCCCGCCTTCCAGGGCTTGCGCCGTGCCTACCGTGACGGCGACGACTGGTTCGCCGAGGTCGCCCTCGCCTCCGACCAGGAGTCCGACGCCCCCGGCTACGGCGTCCACCCGGCGCTCTCGGACGCCGCCCTCCACACGATCCTGCTCGATGCGCTCGAGCGCATCGACCCCGACGCCGCCCCCGAGGTCCCGTTCTCCTTCGCTGGCGTGCGCCTGCAGCGCCCGGGCGCAGCATCGCTGCGGGTCGCGATGCGCACGAGCGAGCAGGAGGGCTCCGACGCGCGCACGGTCCGCATCCTCGCGCTCGACGAGTCGGGCGCGCCGGCCTTTGCGATCGAGGCGCTCGAGACGCGTGCGGTCGACCAGGCCGCGCTCAAGGCCCGCGCGAGCACGGGTGCCGACGCGCTCTTCGGCCTCAGCTGGACCGAGGTCGGCACAGGCTCCGGCTCCGACACGACCGCCGCCCTGGTCGGCTCGGACGACAGCGGCGCGCTCGACGGCGCCTCGTTCGAGCTGGTCCGCTACCCCGACCTCGAGGCGCTCGCCGAGGCGATCGCCGCCGGTGCCGCGGCTCCGCAGGTCGTCCTCGCGCGCGCGGCCGCGCTCGCGCCGCCCGCCATCGACGCGCCCACCAGCGACGGGTCCTCCGCGAGCCTCGCCGGCTCGGTCCACGACCTCACCGCGCGCACGCTCGCGCTGCTCCAGTCCTGGCTCGCCGCCGAGCCGCTCGCCGAGTCCCGCCTCGTGCTCCTGACCGA
>DASVPL010000040.1:0-18106 GCA_036382905.1 Thermoleophilaceae bacterium
TCGCACGGGCGCCTCGAGGCCCGGCAGCAGGCGCGCGATCTCCTCGAACCCCTCGATCTCGAGGCCGATGCCGGCGTCCGCCAGCGAGCGGCGCTCGGCGTCGGTGCCGAACGGCTCGACCACCGCCGCGAGCACCTCGTCGGTCAGGTTGGCCTCGTCGGCGAGCCCCAGCTTCATCGCCGCCTCGAGCCCCGCGGGAGACGTGAGCTGCTCGCGGATCGGCGAGGTGCTGCACGCGTGGATGAACTGGTCGACCATCTCGCTGAACTCCGGGTAGACGAGCGTGTTCAGCAGCGCGAGCTTCGTCAGGCGCCCGGGCCGTTCGAGCGCCCAGTGCAGCCCGATCGGACCGCCGATGTCGTGCACGGCCAGAGCCACGCGGTCGATCCCGAGCTCTGCCAGGAAGCCGTCGAGCGTGCGGTCGTAGAGGGCGAAGTCGTAGGTGGTGCCGGGCGGCTTGCTCGACGCGCCGAAGCCCGGCAGGTCGATCGCGATTGCGCGGTTGTGCTCGGCGACCGCGGGCATGATGTTGCGCCACAGGTACGACGAGGTGGGCCAGCCGTGGAGGAAGAGCACCGACGGCCCGTCGCCGAGCTCGCGGTAGGCCACGGTGCGGCCGCCGACCTCCGCGCTCTGTAAACCGACCATCGGTATGCAACCTACCGGGGGACCGGTCGCCGGATGCGTGACACCCCGCACGCGCGCGACCGGGTCCCGGGTACGCTCGCCCGGTGCGACGCGCCGCGCTCATGCTCGCCCTCCTGGCCGCGACGGTCGCCGCCCCGGCGCCCGCGGCCGCACAGGACGCGGCGGCGCCCGCGGCGCTCGACTGGCGGCCCGACGTGGACGCCGCGCGCTCCTACGCCGCCACGCGGCGGGGGACCATCTCGTTCGCCGTCCGCACCGGCGGGCGGCTCTACGGCCACCGCACCACGCGCGGGGTCCCCGCGGCGAGCGTGATGAAGGCGATGTTCATGGTCGCCTACCTCAACCACCCGTCCGTTCGCGACCGCGCGCTGCACGCGGCGGACATGGACCTGCTGCGGCCGATGATCACGCGCTCGGACAACGCGACCGCCACCCGCGTACGCAACTTCGTCGGCGACTGGCGCCTGCGCCGGCTGGCCGAGCGCGTCGGGATGAGGCGCTTCCGCACGGCCGCGATCTGGGGCAACAGCCGGGTGGATGCGGCCGACCAGACTCTCTTCTTCGAGCGCATCGACCAGTACGTGCCCGAGCGCCACCGCGAGCGCGCGCTCGACCTGCTCGCGTCGATCGTCCCGTCGCAGCGCTGGGGCGTCGGCCGCGTGCGGCCGGCCGGCTGGCGGCTCTACTTCAAGGGCGGCTGGGGCTCCGGCAGCGGCGCGGTGGACCACCAGGTCGCGCTGCTGCGCCGCGGCGAGCACCGCGTCCTGCTCGCGGTGATGACGACGTCCAACGGCACCCACGCCTACGGCAAGGAGACGCTGCGCGGAGTGGCTAAGCGGTTGCTGCGGGGGCTGGCGGAAGCGGGCGCTCGGCGCTGAGGCCGAACGCGTCGGCGACCAGCTCGTACGAGCGCCGCCGCGCGGCGTGGTCGTACATCACGTTCACGAGCATCAGCTCGTCGGCGCCGTAGGACTCGGCCAGCTCGTCGAGGCGCGCGCGCACCGTCGCCGGCGCGCCGTAGATCAGCCGCCGCCCGCGCGGCGGGCCCTGGCCGTCGAGGAAGCGCTGCGCCTTTTCGATCGATGGCAGCTCGACGAGCCGACCCTGACGCAGCAGCGTGAACGCCATCCGGCCGGGCGCCGTCTGCCGCTCGGCCTCCTCGTCGGTCTCGGCGCAGATCGTCCAGGCGCCGACGATCAGCCGCGGCGTCGCCAGCCACGGCGACGGCCTGAAGTTCGCGCGGTAGTGCTCGGCGATCTCGACCCCGCTCGGGTTGATGAAGTCCGCGAACGCGTACGGCAGGCCGAGCTCGGCCGCCCACACGGCGCTCTGCATCGACGAGCCGAGCAGCCACGGCACCGGCCGCTGCGGCCGGCCCGGGAGCACCGCGCCGAGACGCGCGAACGGGTGGTCGGCCGGAAGCGAGTCGTCCAGGTAGCCGAGCAGCTCGGCGAGCCCTTCGCGGAAGTCGTCCGGCGCGGCCATCCGCCGGTCGCGCTGGAGCGCGAAGGTCGTGAGCGGGTCGGTGCCGGCGGCGCGGCCGAGCGCGAGGTCGATCCGCTCCGGGAAGAGGCCGGCGAGCACGCTGAAGCTCTCCGCCACCTTGAGCGGGCTGTAGTGGGGGAGCATCACGCCGCCGCTGCCGACGCGGATGCGGGTGGTAGCCGCCGCCAGCGGGCCGATCAGCACCTCGGGGCTCGGCCCCGCCAGCATCACACCGCCGTGATGCTCGGCCACCCAGTAGCGGTGGTAGCCCAGCTCGTCGCAGAGCCGGGCGAGGTCGACCGTGTTGTGCAGCGCCTCGGCGCCGGTCGATCCCTCGGCGATCGGCGATTGGTCGAGGACGCTCAGCAGCATCCGCCCGACTGTAGGCGGTTACTTGAGCGCCAGTCCCTGGCCGTTCGCGTTGCCGTGGCGGTCGCGCGCGCTGCCCGGGTCCACGAACACCGGCTGTCCGCCCGACACGCGCACCGTGATCGCGACGTCCTCCTTGCCGCGCGTGACGCGCACCGGCCGGCCGGCGACGCGGAACGTAACGGTGCCGCCGTCCGCGTACTTCGGGCGCGTGGTGATGTCCACGTCGCGGATCGCCTCCGGGTACTCGAGCACGACGGCGGAGTAGCCGTGCGGCGCGGGCACCTGGTGGACCGTGAGCGAGCGCGCCGGCTCGACGCGGAACTCGCGCGAGGTGAGCTTGTAGCGCTTGCCCTGGACCGTGAAGCGGTAGGTGCCGGTCGGCGTGTAGCGGGGGATCTCCCAGAACGCGTCGTGGCGGCCCTCGCCGTCCACGCGCCAGAGCATCGCCAGACCGAGGTCGCTGTCGTACGCGGTCCAGCGGCCCTTGACCAGCCGCTCGGCGGTCACGAAGGCGCTGTCCACCGGCCGGTCGAGCCCGTCGGGGCCGCCGCGCCACGCGATCGCGGCGTGGCCGAGGCGCGGGTACGACGCGGCGGGCTGGTCGATGATCGAGGCGCTCGCGGCGCCCTGGCCGTACACCGGCCCGTTCGGCTGCACGCCGTTGGTCGGGTCGAACTCGACCGGGGGCGGCGCCGGCTCGCCGCGCACGAGCGTGCCCGCGAGGCGCGCGAGCTCCTGGATGAGCAGGACCGACGACAGCTTTCCGAAGTGCGTGTTGCCGCCCTCGTAGTGCTGGCGCTCGTACTCCTCGGGCGTCGTGAAGTAGAGGATGAACTCGTTGGCCAGGCCGGAGATGGCCACGCGATCGACGCCCGCGCCGGTCATCGCGGTCATGGTCGCCCTGCGAATCCGCTCCCCGACCTCCTTGGTGGCCTCGCCCGGCACCGAGGCGATCACGCCGCTACCGACCCGCACGGTGAGCAGCGGGACCCGGTTCGGCACGTTTCCGATCGGTCCGCCGTTCTTGTGGCCCTGCGCGCCGCGGTCGACCGCCGAGCGGCGCCCCTCGAAGTGCTCGTGGGTGACGTCGTAGAGCGGGCCGCGCTCCTCCTCGGACCCGGTCAGGAAGGGGATGCCGAGCTCGGAGTGGTCGTCGACGTTGCCGCCCTCGACCTCCTGGCCGCAGAAGCAGATCCGCGTCCAGCGGACATCGAGCTTGGGCTTGCTCTGCAGCGTCTTGCCCGCGCTCTCCCACGCGCGCACCATCGCCGAGGCCTCGATGCGGCCGACGTAGTCCGAGGCCGCCGGGCCGTCACGGCTGAGCCCGGCCGACATGTCTCCCTCGGCGCCGTTGCCGTAGACGTTCAGCACCTCCTGGCCCGCCGGCACGTGCCCGGCGCGGCGCACGCGCTGCTCGAAGACCTGAACGGCCGACCCGTGGTGGTCCTGGTTGTAGAACTGGAACGAGGACTTGGTGACGGTCCCGTGGTCCGCGAAGGTCGTCCAGGCCCCGATCGGCACCCGCACGGTCTTCTTCTTCCGCCGCACGAGCTTGTCCACGCGGAGCACGTCGACGTTCGGGTCGACCGTGTGCTCGTAGCCGCCCGGGTCGTCCTCCTCGCGTCCCTCGCCGTACTCCTTGAGGATTCCGTGATCGGCCAGGTGGGCCTCGAGGCTGCGGTTGCGCGTGAGCCCGACGATCTGCGTCGAGCCCCAGCCGGCGGCCGCGGGCGCGAGGTCGTCGTCGGCCCGCTCGATCGCCTTCGAGATCTGGTCGTAGAGGAAGCGGTACAGCTCCGGGTCGGCCGGCTTCGGGTCGAAGAACGCGGAGAAGCTGGTCGGGTTGCCCGCGGTCTCGAGGCTCGGCGCCGCCGTGTTCAGCGTGGGGTAGTTGGCGTAGCCGCCGGGGCCGGAGTGGGTGTGCGAGGCCGAGATGACGATGTTCTGCTCCGAGAGCCCGCGTGCGGCGAGCCGGTCCCCGATCTGCTCCACGAGGCCGCCCGGGACCATGAACAGGTCGATCGCGACGAGCGCGACCTTGCGGTCGCCCCGCTTCAGGACCAGCGCGCGAGCGTGCAGCCGCGTGTGCTGGCCGCCCGCGACGCGGTCGGCTCGCGTCCAGCCGCCGAGGTAGTAGCCGAGCTTCGGCGTGATGTCCGCCTTGCCGACGCCCGCCTCGAGCGTGGGGGAGGCCGCCTGCGCGCTCGCGGGCAGCGCGACGAGGGCCACCAGGGTGGCGAGGAGAAGGAGGGCACGCCGCATCCGCCTCATTGTCTCAGTCGCGGAGGTCTTCGAGAGCCGCTTGGGCGGCGAGGTACCCCGGCGCGCCAGTTACGGCCCCGCCCGGGTGCGCCCCGGAGCCGGCCAGATACAGGCCTTCGACGCCGCCGAAGCTGCGGGCGGGGTGACGTTGCTCGAGCAGCTGGCCGGGCAGCATCTCGCCGTGGAAGATGTGCCCCCCGCTGATCCCGAAGCGCCGCTCGAGCTCGCGCGGGCCGAGCGCGAGGCGGCCCTCGATCCGGTCAGGCAGGCCTGGGCACGCCTCGGCGAAGCGGGCGATGGCGGCGTCGGCCGCGGCCTCGGCGTCCACGTCGCCGGGGAAGCACTGGCAGAACAGCGACAGCACGTGCTTGCCGGGAGGGGCGAGCGTGTCGTCGGCGGTGGTCTGGCAGGCGGCCTCGATCCACGGCCGCGCGGCTGGGCGGCCGGCGCGCGCGTCCGCGGCCGCGGCGGTCAGGTCGGCGAGCGTGTAGCCGATGTCGATGGCCCCGTGCCACGCCTCCCCGGCCGGCCACGACGGGAAGTCGGGGAGGCCGTCCAGGAGGAGCATGACCTTCACGACCGGCCCGGCCTGAGCCCAGCCCTCAAGCGGCGTGCCGGCCAGCCGGGAGGTCGTGACCGGGTCCGCGTTCGAGAGCACGGCGTCCGCCCGCACCTCGCGCCCGCCCTCGAGCACGAGCCCCGCCGCGCGGCCGTCCTCCACGATGACCCGCTCCACCGGCGCCTCCAGGTGAACGCGCGCGCCCGCCGCCTCGGCGGCCGAGCGCAGCGCCGCGGTGACCGCGCCCATCCCCCCGCGCGCGTAGCCCCACGCGCCGGGACTCCCGGCCGCCTCCCCGAGGTCGTGGTAGAAGCCGACGAACGCGGTGCCCGGGTCCTCCGGCGCGGCGAGCGTGCCGATCAGGCCCTGGATCGCGAACGGCACGCGGACCTGCTCGGACGGGATCCCGCGCAGGTCGTCCGCGATCGAGCCGTCGAGGATCTCCGGGCCGACGGCGTCGAGCCAGCGCTCGCGGTCGGCCGGCTCGAGCATCAGCGGCCGGGCGCGCGCGGCGGCGGCCTCCCAGCGCGCCGACCACTCGGCGTAGCCGCGCGCGTCCTCCTCCGACCAGTCGCGGGCGAGCTGCTCGCGCGTGCGCGCGGAGTCCGACCAGGTGACAACGCGGCGACCGTCCGGGAACGGCGCGAACAGGTACGGCTCGTGCGGCGTCACGACCAGGCCGTGCGCCGCCAGGTCGAGCTCGCGCACGATCTCGGAACGCAGGAGCGACAGCGTGTAGGCCCCGGGCGACGCGCGAACGCCGGGCCACAGCTCCTCGGTCACGCACGCCCCTCCGGCCACGTCGCGGCGCTCGAACACGTCCACCTCCACGCCCGCGCGCGCGAGGTACGCGGCCGCGACGAGGCCGTTGTGCCCCGCGCCGCAGATCGCGACGGCGGTCACTCGGCGTCGTCCACGGGCAGCAGGTCGAGCGCCCAGCGGGTGTGGGCGAGGATCCGCTCGGGCGGGTACTGCTCGGGGTCGGTGAGCACCAGCCGCGCTCCCTCGTCGGAGAGCGCGGACATCATGCGCGCCGTCAGCTCTGGGTCGGGCGACTCGCGCCCCGGCGCGCCGGGCGCGCCCACCGCCGCCGCGAGCGCGGCGACCACGGCCGCGCGGCCCTGGGTCACACGCTCGCGCAGGACCGCGGGCGCGCCCTCGGGCGGCATCAGCACGAGCCGCCAGGTGGCGGGGTCGGCCTGCACCGCCTCGAGGTAGCCGCGCATCCCGGCCAGCAGCGTCGCGCGCGGGTCGCCCTCGGTCAGGTCGGTGGGGAGCACGTCGGCGAGCTGGCGCAGCGCGCGCTCGCCCTCGCGGTCCACCAGCGCCTCGAGCAGCGCCCGGAGGTCCGCGAAGTGCCCGTAGACGACCGGCCGCGTGATGCCCGCCTCGCGCGCGACCGCCTCGATCGAGACGCCGTGGAACCCGCGCTCGTCGACCAGCGCCTTGGTCACGTCGAGCAGCTGCTCGCGCCGCTCCTCGGCCGGGAGCCGCCCGCGTGCATCGCTCCGTGCAGACGTCACGGAAGCCCACGTTACAGCTCCGTAGGTTACGGGCATGTAAGTTACGTCAGCGTAACCAAGGGAGGGTGATCGCGATGGAGACATTCGACGTGGCGATCGTCGGAAGCGGGTTCTCGGGACTCGGCATGGCGATCCGCCTCAAGCAGCAGGGCAACCACGACTTCGTGGTGCTCGAGCGCGACGACGACGTCGGCGGCACCTGGAACGCGAACACCTACCCGGGCTGCGCCTGCGACGTCCCGTCGCACCTCTACTCGTTCTCGTTCGCGCCGAACCCGACCTGGTCCCAGACCTACTCGCGCCAGCCGGAGATCCGCGACTACCTCCAGCGCTGCGCCGACGACTTCGGCATCCGTCCCCACGTCCGGCTCGGCACCGACGTCGAGGAGGCGAGCTGGAACGAGGACGATCAGCGCTGGGAGATCGAGACCTCGAAGGGCTCGTTCGCCGCCCGCGTGCTGGTCGCCGGGATGGGCCCGCTGACAGAGCCGAAGATCCCCGACCTGCCCGGGCTCGACGACTTCGAGGGCGAGATCTGGCACTCCGCCCGCTGGAATCACGACTACGACCTGCACGGCAAGCGCGTCGCCTCGGTCGGCACCGGCGCCTCGGCGATCCAGTACGTGCCGGCGATCCAGCCCGAGGTCGAGCAGCTCCACGTGTTCCAGCGCACGGCGCCGTGGATCATGCCCCACACGAACCGTCCCACCACGCGCCTCGAGCGGCGCCTCTACAGCGCGTTCCCGGCGGTCCAGCAGCTCGTGCGCCGCGGCATCTACTGGACGCGCGAGGCGCTCGTGCTCGGCTTCGTCAAGCGCCCGGCGCTGATGAAGGTGGTCGAGCGCCTGGCCAAGCGGCACATCGCCGAGCAGGTCGCCGATCCGGAGCTGCGCCGCAAGGTCACGCCCGACTACACGGTCGGCTGCAAGCGGATCCTGCCGTCGAACAAGTGGTACCCGGCGCTGTCGGCCGACAACGTCGAGCTCGTGACCGGCGGGCTCGCCGAGGTCCGCGCGAACTCGGTGGTGGGCGCCGACGGCGTCGAGCGCGAGGTGGACGCGATCGTCTTCGGCACCGGCTTCCAGGTCACCGAGATGCCGGCCGCGCGCAGGCTGCGCGGGCGCGACGGGCGCCTGCTGAGCGAGGTCTGGGGCGCGAGCCCGAAGGCATACCGCGGCTGCACCGCGTCGGGCTTCCCGAACTTCTTCATGCTGCTCGGCCCGAACACCGGGCTCGGGCACGGCTCGATGGTCTACATGATCGAGTCACAGATCGCCTACGTGTTGGACGCGCTGCGCACGATGAAGCAGAGGGGCGCCGCCGCCGTCGAGGTGCGCGCCGATGCGCTCGAGGCCTACAACGCCGACATCGACGCGCGCATGGAGGGCACCGTGTGGAGCACCGGCTGCGTGAGCTGGTACCAGGACGACACGGGTCGCAACGGAGCGCTCTGGCCCGACTGGACCTGGCGCTTCCGACAGGAGCTCGCGAGCTTCGACGCCGACCGCTACGAGATCGAGTCGCCGCGGCCGGCGCGGACCCCGGTGGCGGCGTGAGCAAGCGCGTCCTAATCACCGGCGGCGCGGGCGGCATCGGCGCGGCGGCGAGCGAGCGGCTGCGCAGGCAGGGCGCGCGCGTGGTCGGCCTCGACCTGCACGGCGACGGCGCCGACGTGATCGAGTGCGACGTGCGCGACCAGGAGTCGGTCGACCGCGCGGTGGTGGAGGCCATCGAGCGGCTCGGCGGGCTCGACGTGCTCGTCAACAACGCGGGCGTCGGTGATCCGCAGAGCGCCGGAGAGCCGCCCGACGCGACCGCGCTGGCGGTGCTCGACGTGAACCTGATCGGCCCGTGGCGCGTGACGTCCGCCGCGCTGCCCGCCCTGCGCGAGTCGCGCGGGCGCGTGGTCAACGTGGCGTCCGGACTCGCGCACCTGGCGGTGCCGCTCGCCACCGCCTATTGCATGAGCAAGCGTGGCCTCGTCGCCTACTCGGATGCGCTCCGGCTCGAGCATGGCGACGCGCTCACCGTCACGACGATCTACCCGGGCTACATCCGCACCCCGATCCACAACGCCTCCCAGGAGGCCGGGTTCGGGCTCGAGGGGATCGTGCCCGCCGAGCCGCTCGCGCAGGCCGCGCGGGCGATAGCGCGCGCCGCGCTCGGCAGGCCCGTCCGCGACCTCGCGACCACGCGCCGGGGCGCCTTTTCGTACCTGCTCGCGCGGCACTCGCCGCGGCCGCTGGTGGACTGGGCCGTGCTCTCGCACCTACGCCGCCTCGCGCGCGGCGGCAGGGTCTCGGACGCGGGCCTCGGACGCGATCTCGTCACGCGCCTGCGCGAGCCGCGCCGTGTGGCTGGCGGGGGATAGAGAAGGCGCCAATCACCCGTTTGGCGGAGTTTGACTCGACCGGTACCGGATACGATGTCGGTAGACGCGATTCCGTCCCTCTCAGGGGGCCGGGCTCGCAGCCAAAACTTTCACGATCGAGACACCTGAGGTCGCTTTCGCGGCCGGCGCGTGGATCTATCTGGGCCTCCGGGCCGTACAGAAAAGGATCCCCCCACATGGTTGTCTTGGTAGCCCTTCCCCCACAAGCACCCGACACGGCTGAGCGCGACGTGCTCGTGCACAAGTACCTCCCGCTGGCGCGCGGGCTGGCCGCGCGGTACCGGCACACGCACGTTCCGCTCGAGGACCTCGTGCAGGTCGCCAGCATGGGCCTCGTCATGGCGGCCGGCCGCTTCGACGCGAGCCGCGGCACGTCGTTCGCGAGCTACGCGGTGCCGACGATTCTCGGCGAGCTGCGCCGTCACCTGCGCGACCACGGCTGGGCCGCGCGCGTGCCGCGCGGGCTCCAGGAGGACGTGATGCGCGTGACCTCGGCGCGCAACGAGCTGGCGGGCCGGCTGGGCCGTGCCCCGACGCCGGCCGAGCTGGCACACGAGACCGGCATGAGCATCGAGAGCGTGCTGGCGGCCGTCGAGGCCGGCGGCGCCTACGAGGCGGAGTCGTTCGACCAGACGCCCACGTCGGAGGACGACCCCGGCCGTTCCCTTCACGCCGTGATCGGCTGCGAGGAGCCCGGCTTCGACCTCGTCGAGTACGGCGTCTCGGTGCGCGAGACGATGGCCGACCTATCCGACCACGAGCGCGAGGCCGTGCGGCTGCGCTTCATCGAGGACCTCACCCAGTCGGAGATCGCCAAGCGCATCGGCGTCTCGCAGATGCAGGTCTCGCGGCTGCTCAGCCGCGCGCTCGCCCGCCTGCGCGACGCGGCCGGCGAGAGCGTGGCCGCCTAGCCGCCGTGCCCTGCCCGCCGCCGCCTCACGGGCGGCGGCGGTGCCTCGCCGCTAGCGGGTACCGCGGCTCCAAGAGACCACCTCGCGGTGGTCCTTGCCCGAGACGTCGCTCGGCCCGATGGCGCCCGGCGCACCGCTGTAGATCTTGCCGTAGGGCCGCGCGGTGATGCCGCTGCCCGCCTGCGTGTAGTAGCCCACGACGACGCCTACGAAGAGGAAGGCCATGAAGCCGACCATGATCCAGCTGCCGCCTGCGAGCGCTGCTATGTGGATGGTGTCCATGGCGTGCAAGCTATGCGTGCGGCAACGCGCCAGAGGTGAGGTCAGGCACATGGGTGTCGGCGCGCACGGAGGCGATGCAACGACCCGGGCATCGCGTCCGCCCCGGGTCGTAGGACTCTTGGGATGGAGAGCACCCTCGCCCGCCGGCCGGCCGATCCGGCCACCACGGACCTCCGCACGGCGGAGTTCGTGGCGGTCGACGTGGAGACCAACGGCCTCGCCGGCGACGACTGCGAGCTGACCGAGGTCGGTGCCGTGCTCGTCGGCGGTGGCGAGCTGCACGACGAGTTCGAGTCGCTCGTGCGCGTGCGGCGGCCGCTGTCGCGCGGCATCGAGCGCTTCACCGGGATCACCCAGGCGATGGTGGAGACGGCGCCCGAGCCGCGCGCGGTGCTGGAGCGGCTGGCGCCGATGCTCGACGGCCGTGTGCTGATCGCGCACAACGCCTCGTTCGACAGCCGCGTGCTGCGCCAGGCGTTCGAGTCCGAGGGTCTCGACTGGCCCGACCCGCCCGCGATCTGCACCGTCGCTATGGCACGCCGGCTGGCGCCGCTCGCGGGCAAGCGCAAGCTCGTGCCACTTGCCGAGTCACTCGGGATCGAGCCCGAGGGCGCGCACCGGGCGCTGGTCGACGCGCGCACCTGCGCGCTCGTGTTCTGCGCCCTGTTCCCGAAGCTGTGCGCGGGCGCGGTGAGCGTGGCCGACGCGCTCGAGCTCGTCTCGCCCCAGCGCCGTGCGCGTCGCAAGCGTGCGCCGAAGGGTGGGCCGGTGCCGCGCGAGCAGCGGCCGGACCTCAGCTCGCTGCCGGACGATCCCGGCGTGTACGTCTTCCGCGACGAGCGCGGGCGGCCGCTCTACGTGGGCAAGTCGGTGTCGCTGCGCAGCCGCGCGCGGGCGCACTTCTGCCAGCCGTCGGGGTGGACCGGACGCGCGGAGGTGGTCGACTACAAGCCGACCTCGTCGGAGCTGGGCGCGCTGGTGCTCGAGAACCGGCTGATCAAGCGCTGGCGCCCGCCGGGGAACGTGAAGCTCAAGCGCACCGGCGGCTACGTCTACGTGCGCTGCCGGCTGGACATCCCGTTCCCGGTGTTGGAGGTTGCGCCGGACCCGGCGCCGGGGCACGCCGTGAACGTCGGTCCGATCCGCGGGCGCACGCTGGCGAGCGACCTGGTCGACCAACTCAACTCGCTGTTCGGACTGCGTCACTGCGGCCGGGGGCTCAAGCTGCGCGAGCACGCGTCCGCCTACGGACAGATGGGCCGCTGCCTGTCGCCCTGCCTCGGCGACCTCGACCCGAACCTCTACCGCCGCCGCCTCGACGAGGCGCTGGCGCCGTTCGCGACGCCCGGCGCCGGCGGCGAGCGGCTGCTCGCGATGCTCGACGAGCGGCTGCGCGAGGCGGTCGCCGCGCAGCGCTACGAGTCCGCCGCGGTGCTGCACCGCCGCCGCGAGCGGATGGCGCTGCTCGTGGAGGGGCTCGGCGGCCTGCTCCAGGCCACGCACGCGCAGACGCGGCTCGTGCTCGCGCGCCATCCGGTCAAGGAGCGCTGGGACGCGTTCTGGATCGTGGCCGGGCGCGTGGCGGACTGGGGTCCGCTGCCCGGCCCGGACGAGCTGGCCTCGCGAACGGCCGCGGCGCTGGAGCGCCGCCCGCACGCCGCGCGGCGCCCGGCGATCCCCGTCGAGGAGGTGGACGAGATCCGCATCGTTCAGTCCTGGATAGCAGCGAACGAGCCGCCTCAGCTGGAGCTGGAGGACGCGGCCGCGGTGGCGGATTGGGTGGCATCTGTCACGTGCGGATCGGCGCCCGCGGCCGTTTGACCGGCGCGCCCCACGGGCACGCAACCAGTAGGCAGTAACCCCGCTCAGGAGGTACGACATGGGAATCATGGACAAGATCACAGGCCGCGCGAAGCAGGCCGCCGGCGACGTAACCGGCGATAGCTCCCTTCGCCGCGAGGGCAAGCAGGAGGAGCGCAAGGGCGACGCGAAGGACGAGCTCGCCAACGCGCAGGACAAGGCTGATGCCAAGGCCGACGAGGTCGCCAACCTGGAGCGCAAGACCTCTTAGCCCCAAGTAAGTCGCTGGGGCTGATCCGCACCGTCGGAGGTGCGTGAGGACCCTTACTCGGGGGGCTCTCTGAGGGAGCCTGCGACCGTACCCCCGAGGAAGGCGTCCGCACGCACCTCCGCCGCAGCGGCCCGAGCTAAAGCCGGATGATCGCGATCACCGCACTGATCAGCACGCAGATCACGATCACGATCTGCATCGCGATCCAGAAGCGCGGCATTTCGCCCACTTAATCGATGAGGGCGCGGCGGAGGGCGATGGCCACCGCGTGCGTGCGGCTGTCCGCCTGAAGCTTCGCGATCACGCGCTTGGTGTCGGACTTCACGGTCTCGACCGAGAGTCCGATCCGGCGCGCGACCTCCTCCGTGTGGAGCCCCTCCGCGAGTAGCTGGAGGATCTCCCGCTCGCGCTCGCTGAGCGCCTGCGCCGCGGTGCCCGCGTCGCTGATCAGCAGGGCCGGCGACAGCGACGGGTCCACGAACGGCTTGCCGGAAGCGACCGTGCGTATCGCGCGCACGAGGTCCTCCGGCGGCGAGCCCTTCATCACGTATCCACGCGCGCCCGCGGCGAGGGCGTCGGAGAGGAGCCGCTTGTCGCCGTACGCCGAGAACATCACGAACTGCGTGTTCGGCGACGCCGCCTGGATGCGCTTGACCGCCGAGACCCCGTCGATGCCGGGGAGCCGGACGTCCATCAGAACGACCTGGGGCTGGAGCTGGGCGACGGCGTCGATCGCTTCCTCGCCCGTCTGGACCACTCCGACCAGCTCGAGGTCGTCGATGTCGCCGAAGAGAAGCTGGAGGCCCTGCTGGACGACGGAGTGGTCGTCGACCACGAGGCACTTGGTGTTGGCCATCTGGCCAACCATCCTAGCTTTCCGGCCGCCAGTCAAGAGCCGCACGGCGCGCGTGGGCCACGCAGCGGCCCCCTCCGGGCCATATGATCCGCCGCGTTAAGGCCCGGCCTTGAGAGGAGGCAGATGTTCGGCTCGATCGTGGTGGGAACTGACGGATCCGAGACCGCCAACGAGGCGGTGCGGCAGGCGACCGACCTTGCGAAGGCGGTCGGCGCGCGCGTGAACCTGGTGAGTGCGTTCGAGCCCGTGGGGAACCAGCGGCTGCGCGAGGAGCGTCAGCAGGTTCCCGAGGACATGCAGTGGATGGTCAACGCGCGCGAGGACGTCGAGGCGACGCTCAAGACCGCGGCCGAGTCGATCGAGGAGGCGGGCGTCGAGGTCGAGACGTTCGCGCGCCAGGGCGATCCCGCCGACGCGATCCTCGACGTGGCCGAGGAGAACAACGCCGACCTCATCATCGTCGGCAACAAGGGCATGAGCGGCGCCAAGCGGTTCCTGCTCGGGAGCGTTCCGAACAAGGTCTCCCATCACGCTCCGTGCAGCGTGATGATCATCCGTACGACCTAGCGCGCTAGGGCGCGACGGCGGCCGCGGCGTCCAGCAGGCCGTGGCCGTAGCGCAGGTCGTAGCCGGGCGCGCCCAGGTCGCGAGCGGTCTGCTGTAGGCGCTGCTGCACCGCAGTGGGCGTCGGCTTCAGGCCGCGGGCGCGCATCGTGGCCACCACGAGCGCGGCCGCCGCGGTCACGTGCGGCGCGGCCTCGGAGGTGCCCTCGAAGCCGACGAGCTGGAACTTCGACGGGCTGCCCCAGATCGTCTGCTGGTAGATGAGACGTGCGCGGCGGGTGCTGTCGCAGTGGTCGCGGTCCCACTGGCTGTCGTCGGGCGCGGCGTCCTGGCCGCCGCCCGGCGCCACGATGTCGAGCCCCGATCCCTCGTTCGAGTACTCGGCCAGGCAGCCGCCGACCGTGGTGCCCCCGACGGCGATCGCGTGGCTGTAGCGACCGGGGTAGGACACGCGCTGCTCGCCGCCGTTGCCCGACACGCCGATCAGGACGGCGCCCCGCCTACTGGCGTAGCGCATCGCCTCGATCACCTCCGGGATCTCGCCGGCGGTCTGGTCGGCGGTGAACTCCACGCTCATGTTGATCACGTCGGCGCCGTTGCGAGCGGCGTAGCGCAGCGCGCGCACGAGGTCGCTGCCGTCGCCATCGCCGTTCTCGTCGAGCACGCGCAGCGGCATGATCTTGACCCCGTAGGCGAGGCCGGTCACGCCGAGCTTGTTGTTGGTGGTCTGCGCGATCGTGCCGGTCACGTGCGTGCCGTGGCCGTCCTCGTCGAGCGGCGAGCGGTCCTCGTCGATGAAGTCGTACGGCGAGACCCAGCGCTTCTTGTACAGATCGGGCGCGCGGCGGAAGCGCCCGAGGTTCTTGTAGGCCACGCCCGAGTCGATCACGGCGACGACCGCCCCGCGGCCGCCGGGCGCGCTCGTCGCGCGCGTCTGGGCCCAGGCCTGGGGGGCGTTCACGCCGAACTCGCCGGCGAAGTTCCACTGGAGATCGGCCCAGTTGCCGGGGCCGCCGCGGCCCGGGTCGTTGGGGATGAACGTCGGCTGGGCCTGCGCGGCGCTGATGCGATAGTCGGGCACCGCGTACTCGACGCCGGGCTCGTCCTCGAGCTCGCGCGCGGTGGCGGCCACGGACTCCCCGTCCTCGATCCGGAGGATGCGAGCGCCGCCCGGCAGCGCGTCGTCGAAGCCGGTGCCGGTGGCCCGCTGCACGTCGGCGCGCTCGGCCCGCGAGGCGTCCTTCTCGTAGCGCACGACCACGCGCTCGCCCGCATATGGCGCGGCGACCGCGGCTGGGGCCAGCAGCATGAGGCCGGCCACCGCGGCCGGTAGGAGATGGGCAATTCGCATTGGGCTACGGTGCTCGAGCGAGTGTACGCCGGAGGGAACAGCCGAAATAGCAGGAAGTTGCAGTGGCGTTAGTCCTCGTCACGGGCGCCACGGGGTTCGTCGGCGGACATGTTGCGCGCCTGCTCGCGGAGCGCGGCGACCAGGTTCGCGTGACCTTCCGGGACCCGGCGCGCCTCGACCGGCTCGCGGGGCTCGAGGTCGAGACGGTGCGGGCGGACGTGCTCGACCGAGCGTCGATGCGCAGGGCGATGCGTGGCTGTGACCTGGTGTTCCACACGGCGGGGTTCGTCGGGTCGCGCCCGCTCGACCGGCTCTGGCAGGTGAACGCCCTGGCTCCGCGGATCGTGGTGGAGGCGGCCGCCGCCGAGGGGGTGGGGCGCGTGGTGCACACGTCGACAGTCGCGGCGATTGGCACGGCCGCTCACGGCGAGGCCGCCGACGAGTCCCACGTCTACCGCGGTGGCGAGTTCGGGCTGGCGTACGGCGACTCGAAGCACGAGGGGGAGCTCGAGGCGCTGGCGACCGGTGCGCGGCACGGGGTCGAGGTGGTCGTGGTGAACCCGTCGTACGTGCTCGGGGTGCCGGTGGACCCGACGCAGGCGGGGGAGACCTCCACGCGCGTGATCGGCAACTTCCTCGCCGGCCGGTTGCCCGCGGTCGTGGACGCGGCAACGAACATCGTCGACGTCGAGGACGTGGCGGCCGGGCACCTGCTCGCGGCCGAGTCCGGCGTGCCGGGCGAGCGCTACATCCTGGGCGGCTACAACCTGACGTGGGTGGAGCTGATCGACCGCCTGGCCGTCGAGTCCGGGGTCGAGCGCCCGCTCGTGGTGCTCCCGCGCGAGGTCGGCGCACTGGCGCGAGTGCAGGCGGAGCTCGGCGGGCGCTGGCCGGTCGCGCCGGAGGCGTTCGCGCTGATGGCGCAGAACTGGCGCTACTCCTCGCGCAAGGCCAAGCGCGAGCTGCGCTACAGGACGCGTTCGCTCGAGACGACGATCGCGCGGACCGTGGAGTGGTACGAGGAGCTGCACTCCCGCGGCGTGCTCGAGCGGCGCGGCGCCTCCGCGCTGTCGCTCGGAGCGGCAGGGATGAGGCTGGCGGACCGGGCTGGGTTGGTGGCCGCGGCCCGCGCGGCGGAGCGCTACGTGGGGCGGCGCCTCGTGACCGGCGCGTGACCCGCGCGCCCTTCTTCCCCCGCGACGAGTACTTCATGCGGCTCGCGCTGCGCGAGGCCGAGCGCGCCGCCGAGCACGACGACGTGCCGATCGGCTGCGTGATCGCTCACGAGGGCGAGGTGCTCGCCGCGGCGGGCAACGAGCGCGAGCTACGCGACGACCCGACCGCCCACGCGGAGGTGCTCGCCCTGCGGGAGGCCGGCCGCGCGCTCGGGACCTGGCGGCTGAGCGGCACGGCGATGTACGTGACGCTCGAGCCGTGCGCGATGTGCGCGGGCGCGATCGTGCTCGGCCGCGTGCCGCGCGTCGTCTACGGGACGCCCGACCCGAAGGCCGGCGCCGCCGGCAGCGTGTTCGACGTGCTCGCCGAGCCGCGGCTGAACCACCGGCCGCAGGTGGCCGGCGGCCTGCTGGCCGAGGAGTCGGCCGACCTGCTGCGCAGCTTCTTCGCGCTGCGGCGCTAGTGCTCGATCACGCGCGCGCGACGAGCCACGCGCGCGTGGCTAACCTTCCGCCGTCCCGGCCGCGACGTGCGGCGGGCACCTTACGGAGGGGTGCCGGAGTGGTTGAACGGGGCGGTCTCGAAAACCGTTAACGGCGGTTTCGTCGTTCGAGGGTTCGAATCCCTCCCCCTCCGCTGAAGCAGGCGAGTATGGGCTCGTTTGAACCTGGGCTCGAGAGTTCTCACCGCATGGGAACGAGACGCGGTATTGCGGGTCCACGTTCATCGTTCATCTGCCCCACGGCAGCCCATCGCGCAGACCGCGGGGACCGGGCGCAGGTCCTCGACCAGCACCCCGTCGACGGAGAATCCGCCCTTGCGTAGCCGGTCGGCCAGCTCGTTCCCGAGGTCCCGGGCTCGCTCCGGCGCCGAGTGGCGCGCGTCCCAGAAGAGGTAGACAGCCCCGTCCCGGGCGAGGTGCTCGCGGAGGGTTGCGAGCGCCGCCTCCGGCTGCAGCCAGAACGGCGCGACGTTGAAGGCGAAGACCTTGTCGAAGCGCCGATCGCCGAGATGCGCGTCCTCAAGCGCAATGGCCTCGAACAGAGCCCTGCCCGCATCGACGTGCTCGCGGTTCCTCCGCGTGGCCGTCTCGATCATCTGGGCGAGCGGTCGATCGCGGTGATCGTTCCCGTCGTCAGCCTCTCGCAGACCAGGGAAACCGCGACGCCGTGGCCGCAGCCGACCTCGAAGACCGATCTACTCGATGAGCGTCTCGGTGGACGGCTTTATCGCCGGCCGTGAGGGGCGCGTTCGGGTGGACGACCCCTAGCGACGCGTTATCTACGAGCGCTGGACCTCCTCGGCTTAGACGCCGGGGTCATGTACTGGGGCGGGTCTCTCCTTTGTCTGAAGGGCCGAACAGCTCGCTCGAGAGCTGGGCTGCGGTCGGCGCGGGCATGACGCGCGGCGAGGCGGCACCGGGAACGAGCACCGCCACGACGCTTGCGTCCGTCCGCCAGAGCACGAGCGTCGCGCCGGGTGCCGCGGCGCGCAGCCGCGCGCCGAGGTCCGGAGTACTGCTCGGGCCGTCGCCGACCACGACCGCATCCGGGCTGCTTTCGGCGGCCCGGCTCACCAGCGCGGTCGGGTTGGGGAGGGTGTCGTCGAGGACGTCCACGCCCGCGTCCCTGAGCGCCCGCGCGATGTGAAGCTG
>DASVPL010000041.1:0-20762 GCA_036382905.1 Thermoleophilaceae bacterium
TCTACTGCAAGCAGGTGCTCGAGCACGTCGAGGACCCTCGCCCGCTGCTCGCCGACGTCGCTCGCGTGCTGCGCCCGGGCGGCTGGCTCATGGGCTCGACGTCGCAGCTCGAGCCCTACCACTCGCTGAGCGTCGGCAACATCACCCCGTACGGCCTCCACCGCCTCCTCGCGGCCGCGGGGATCGACCTCGACGAGGTCCGGCCCGGCATCGACGGGCTCACGCTCACGACCCACCGGGCCCTGGGAATGCCGGCGTTCACGCGCCGCTACTGGGCGCGCGAGTCGCCGCTCAACCGCGCCGTCGGCGTGGCGGCCCGCGCTCGGCGCCTCGACGCTCGCCGGGCCAACGCCGCGAAGCTGGTGCTCTGCGGCCAGTTCGCGTTCGCGGGCGTTCGCAGACCGGCCTGACGGGTAGCTGGATCGCTATGCTCGGCCCTGATCGGGAGCAGGTTCGTGCGGTCGCGCGTCCTGGCACAGGCCAGCGCCACCACGTCGGGGGAGACGGCCGTTCCCGGTCCGATACCACCGATACATTTCGCCCGCTCCGTTGTTGGAGCCGGTGCGGGTCGCACTGAACGATGGCCAACGGACTCGTCAACGAGCTCAGAGAGGTCAAGCCGCCGACAGCCACGGCGGTGGAGTTGCCCGCGCGCGACGTCCGGGCCCCCGAGCGCCTGCTGCGCGGCCGGCTGATCCGCTGGGAGACCTTCCGCAAGCTGCTGCGCGTCGTGATCCTCACGGTCGGCGACGCCGCCGGCGTGTTCCTCGCGATCTGGACCGCCCTGGAGCTGAAGGCCGTCATCCGCACTGGCGCGAACTACGACTTCGGGTTCTTCTTCGACCAGGCGTCGGACTACGCCCCGCTCGCGTGTCTCGTCACGATCCTGCTGTTCGCGCGCTCGGACCTGTACGCCGACCGCACGCGCCGGCCCGGATTCGCGCGGATCGTCGCGGCCATGTTCCAGGTGACGATCGTGATCCTGGCCTACACGATCGTGCAGGGCGAGCGCTTCTCGTCCTACTACATCTTCTACGGGAGCCTGCTGTTCGCGCTCTTCTACGTCTCCGCGTTCCGCTGGGGCTTCGATCGCATCTCGGGGATGCTCCTGCGCGCCGCGGGCTACCGCCGCCGCGCCGTGCTGGTGGGCACGGGATCGCAGATCGAGGCCGTGGCGCACGCACTCGCCGGCGGGCAGCACGGGCAGGTCGACCCCGTCGGGTTCGTCTCGCTCACCCCGCGCCCCGAGAACGGTCTGAAGGACCTCGGCCCGCTCGAGGAGCTCGAGCAGCACTTCGCCAAGATCGACGAGGTCCTGATCGCCGACCCGGCGTTCCCGCAGGAGCAGGCCGTCGACCTGGTCGACCGCTGCCACCGCGCCGGCATCAAGGTGTGCGTCGCCCCGTCGACCATGGAGATCCTGATGGACCGGGTCGAGTTCGTCCCCGGCCAGACGCTCCCGCTGTTCGAGCTCAAGCCGCCGGTCTTCGAGGGGATCGACTACTTCGTCAAGCGCAGCTTCGACATGGTCGTCGCCTCGCTGCTGATCCTGTTCGTTGCGCCGGTGATGCTCCTGTCGATGCTCGCGATCAAGCTCAGCTCGCGCGGCACGGTGATCTACCGCTCGATGCGGCCGGGGATCGGCGGCAAGCCGTTCGCGTGCCTGAAGTTCAGGACGATGTACTCGAACGCCGACGAGCGCCAGGCCGAGCTCGAGGCCGCGAACGAGAAGGGCGGCGCCCTCTTCAAGATCCGCAACGACCCGCGGGTGACGCCGGTCGGCCGCATCCTGCGGCGCTGGTCGATCGACGAGCTGCCGCAGCTCTTCAACGTGCTCCGCGGCGAGATGTCGCTCGTCGGGCCGCGCCCGCTCCCGCAGCGCGACTACGACCGCCTCGAGGACTGGCACCGCAAGCGTAACCTCGTGATGCCGGGCATCACCGGCCTCTGGCAGGTCTCGGGCCGCTCCGAGCTCGACTTCGACGAGCTGGTACGGCTCGACTTCCTCTACCTCGAGCGCTGGTCGGTCTTCCTCGACCTGACGATCCTGTTGAAGACCCTCCCCGCGGTCATCCGGGCCCGGGGAGCCTGGTAGGCATCGCCAGCCGCTACGACGACGAGCTCTGGGAGCTCGTCCCCGAGGATCGCGGGCCGCCGCCGGCGCACCTGGCGGAGTGGGTTCGTTCGCTCGGCCGCGCCGAGAGCGCGCTCGACCTGGGTGCGGGGGACGGGCGTTGCGCCGAGCTGCTGGACGCGCGCGAGCTGGTGGCGGCGGACGTCTCGGCGCTGGCGCTCGAACGGGCACGCAGGCGGCTCGGGCCGGACGCCCGTCTGGTCGAGCTCGAGCCCGACGCGCCGCTGCCGCTCGAGGACAACGCCTTCGACCTCGTGCTCTGCGCCGACACGATCGAGCACGTGCGCGACGTCCAACTCCTGCTGTCGGAGGCGCGGCGGGTGCTGCGGCCCGGCGGGCGCCTGGCGCTCTCGACGCCGGCGCACGGCCGCCGCACCGCGCTCGGCCTGCTCGTGCGGGGCTTCGAGAGCGGCTTCGACCCGCTCTCCCCGCACCTGCGCTTCCTCACTGCGCGCTCGCTGCGGCGGCTACTGGAGGCGCTCGGGTTCGAGGTCGAGTCCCTGCGCCGCGACGGCGGCGACCTGCTCGCGCTCGCCCGCCGCTAGAGCGCAGCGCGCACGGCCGCGAGCAGCTCGTCCGCGCTGAACGGCTTCTCGAGCAAGGGCGGGGCCCCCTCGGGCAGCGCCCCGGCGGCGTCGCCCGCGTAGCCGGACATGAACAGGACCGGCAGGGCCTCGATCCGCTCCGCGAGCTCGGGGCCCGACATCCCCGGCATGACCACGTCTGTCAGCACGAGGTCGATGTCGTCCGGGCTCTCGCGGTAGAGCTCGAGGGCGGCGTCGGCGCTCGGCGCGTCGAGGCAGCTGAAGCCACCCTTCGTGAGGATCCGCCGCGTCAGCTCGCGCACGGCGTCCTCGTCCTCGACCAGCAGGACGGTGGCGCCGCCGGTGCTGGGATCCGGTGTGACCTCCTCGGGCTCGGACACGCCGGGCAGCGACAGGCGGATGGTCGTGCCCGACCCCGGCTCGGTCTCGATCCGAGCCTCGCCGCCCGCGGACGCGATCGTGCCATAGACCGTCGCCAGGCCGAGCCCGGTCCCGGCGCCCTTCGGCTTGGTCGTGAAGAACGGCTCGAACGCGCGCGCGGCCACCTCGGGCTCCATTCCCGGCCCGTCGTCCGAGACCGAGATGACGATGCGATCGTCCTCGAGCTCTGTCGTGATCTCGATCGCACCGCCGCCCGGCATGGCGTCGCGCGCGTTGACCACGAGGTTGAGCAGGACGTGCTCGAGCTGCGCGGGGTCGACGTGGACGAAGCAGCGCGACGAGCACGGCGAGCTCGACAGGCTCACCCGCTCTCCGAGCGAGTGCTTGAGCAGCCGCTCGGTCTCCTCGATGAGCGCGTTCACGTCGACCGCCTGCGGCGTCGCCGGGTCGCGGCGGCTGAAGATGAGGAGCTGGCGCGTGAGCTCGGAGGCGCGAGCGGCGGCGCGCGTGATCTGCTCCACGTCGTCGCGCAGCGCGCTGTCCTCGGGCAGCTGCTCGTGGACGAAGTGCGCGTAGTTGAGCATCACCGCGAGGAGGTTGTTGAAGTCGTGCGCGATGCCGCCGGCGAGCTGGCCGACGGTCTCGAGCCGCTGGGCCTGCTGGAGGCGAGCCTCGAGCTCGGCGCGCGCCTGCCGGGCGCGGTGGCGCTCGGTGGCATCGATGACGATCGCGGTCGACCCCGCGTACGAGCCGTCCTCGTCGAACAGCGGGGTGGCGGAGATCTCGGTGATGAGCTCGCTGCCGTCGCTGCGCTTGAAGGTCAGCTCGTAGCGCTCGGTCAGGCCTGCGCGCCGGCGGTCGAGCGCCGCCTGGACCGTGTCGCGCGTGGGGTCGTCCACGAACTCGGTGGGACGCCGGCCGAGCATCTCCTCGGGCTCCATGCCGATCATGTCGGTCATCGCGCGGTTCACGTAGCTGGTCCGGTCGTCGGCGTCGAGCATCCAGACGCCGTCCGGGGCGGACTCGACGATCGCGCGGTAGCGCTCCTCGTCGCGCATCGGGCTAGCCCCCGGGCGCTGCTCCGCCGCTGGGCGGCGTCAGAGGGACGGGTTCCGGCGTGCGCGGAGTGGGGCCGGAGGGCTTGCCGGGCGTGGGACCGGGCGTGGGCTGGGGGGCAGCCGCGGCGCCGGGCTGGGCGGGAGCCGCGGCGCCGGGGACCGGTGCGGGCTGGCCCGGCACCGCGGCCGCCGGGGGTGCCGGCGGCGGGGTCGGCCGCTGGGCCTGCTTCGCCTCCAGGTAGATCTGCTGCGCGGCGCGCGAGAGCGGGTCGAGGTAGAGCGCGCCGGTGATGGTCTTCTCCGCGTCGGCCGGCCGGTTCAGCGTGTAGAGCTCGTACTCCGCCAGGCGGATCCAGACCTGCGGCTCCCCGCGGAAGCGCTCGACCGCCTGCTCGAGGATGTCGTGTGCACGCGGCTGGTTCCCGCGGGCGTCCTCCACTGCCGCCCTCACGAGCAGGGCTTTCGACGCGAGGGGGTCGATGTCCTCGGCACGGTCGGCCGCCCTGTCGGCCTCGTTGAGCTTGCCGCCGGCGATCAGGGCGAGCGCCTTCTGTGACTCGGCGTCCGAGCGCTGCGGCTGCCAGGCGGCCCACGCGCACAGCAGGGCAGCGGCCACCGTGGCCAGCGCGAAGGGCGCGCGCAGCGGCCAGCCGATCGACGCGGTCGCGCCCTCGCGCCGGCGCAGGGCGCGCCCGGCCACGAAGCCGCCCGCCACGACCGCCATGAGCGACGGCGCGGGCACCGCCCAGGTCCAGTCGACCGCCGAGTGGACTCCGAAGGCGACCGCGCACAGCGCGAGGGCGACGAGCGCCACGCGCTCGGAGTCGTGGTGGCGCTCGCGGCCCCGGGGCACGAACCCGGACGCGCGCGCGGAGGCGCCGAGCCACAGCAGTACCGCAAGCACCGAGGCGATCAGGCCGGCGATGCCGAGGTCGGCCATCGTCTGCACCACGTATCCGTGCGCGTGGCGCGAGACGAACTGGTCCTTGCGGTGGCGCAGCCGGGTCACCTGGAACGTGCCCGCGCCCGCGCCGGCCTCGGGGTTCTCCTCGAACACGTCGATGGCCTGGCGCCAGTAGCGCCCGCGGCTAGACGAGGCCTGCGTGAGCCGCCCGGGCCCGCCCTCGGTGCTGGCGTTGGGGTTCGTGAGCGACTCCACGCTCGCGGTCACGGTCTTCGGGATCCCGCGATCGCTCAGCGCGAGCGCGGTCACGAGGCCGATCGGCACGAGCACCGCCACGGCCGCGGCCGCGAGCCCGACACGCAGCCGCGCGGTCGCGCCGGGGGCGCGCCGGGCCACGCGGAAGCCGATCGCGAGTCCGGCGATCAGCAGCACGAGCACCGTGGCCAGGAGGAAGATCCCGAACTCCGGCCCGGCGCTCTCGCGCACGAGCATCGGGACGTCGTTCTCGGTGAACGCGTCGCGCGAGAGCGCCCACCCGATCACGGGCGCCGCGCCGGCGAGCGAGACCGCGAGCAGGGTGATCGTGCGCAGGCGCAGCGGCACCAGGACCAGCCACAGCAGGGTCGCCCCGCCGGCCACGACCAGCGCTCCGCGCGAGTAGCTGAGGAACAGCGCCACGAACAGCAGGCCGAGCAGCGGGTACGCGAGCGCGTTGGCGGGTCCGTAGCCGGAGCGCCGCGAACCGAGCCAGAGCGCCCCGGGCACCGCGAGCCCGGCGGTCGTGCCGAGCGCGTTCCAGTACCCGTACGGCGCGCCGAGCCGCGCGTAGACCTCGTCCTGCGCGAGCGACTCGGGGAACACGCGCGTGACGAGCGCGTAGGCGACGATCGCGAAGGCCCCGAGCAGCAGCGCGTGGAGCACGACGGCGGAGCCGCGCGGCGCAAGGTGGGCGGCCGCCAGCGCCGCCGCGAACGCCCACATGTACGTGAGCGCGCGGTTGGTCTCGATCCACGAGAGGTCGGGGGCGACCGACCACAGGATCGATGCGGCCGTGACCGCGGTCAGCGCCGCGAAGCCGCCGAGTGCCAGCCAGCCGCCGACCCGGCCCGGTCGCGCGAACGCGATCGCGACCGCCACCACGAGGCCCGACGCGACGATCCAGGCGATCTCCACCCAGGTCGTCCGCTCGAGGTTCGCGCCGGACTCCGCGACAAAGGCACTCGCCGCGAACCCCGCGGCGAGCGCGACGCTAGCCGCGGCCGGGGCTAAGCGGACCACGGCGAAGTCGCTGCGGCCGGTGGCGCCACGCGGCGGCGAGGCCGCCGAGCGCACCGAGGGCACCCATCGCGGCGAGGGCCGCCAGCAGCGGCTTGGGAATGTCGTTGGCGGACTCGCCGACGCTGGTCGCGCCCGCGGCCGGCTGGATCGGCTGACCGGCGCCGACGGGCACCTTCGGCTCCTTGGAGGGACGCTTGTCGCTGTCCGTGAACGACTTGAGCGCGTCGAGGTCCTCGCGCGAGCCGGCGATCGCACCGGAGCCGGTGGAGAGCCCGGGGTCGGCACCTGCCGTGCCGCCGCCGCGGAACCCTGCGCCGGGGACGCCGCCGGTGCCGCCGCGCTTGCCGCGACCGCCGCGGGCGCGGGCCGATGCGATCACCTGGCGGCAGTCGCTGTACTCGTCGACGTCGCTCGGGAGGTCGTCCTCGGCCTCCTTCAGCTCGTCCTGCGTGTAGCTGCCATCGAGCTTGCCGTCCTCGTAACAGTCGCGGATCACGTCGTCGGAGTCGGCCAGCGCAGGGGCCGGCGCGGCGAGCGCGCACGCGACCGCCGTGAGCAGCAGGGCAATGTGCCTGAACCGCGTCACGTCGCGTATCGACGCTATCAACGCGCCGCTCCCACGGAGCCCAGAGCGCGGCGCATTCCCGCCACCCAGGCCTCCTCGGAATAGGCCGCCACGTCCTGCTTCGCCGCGCTGCCGAGCCGCTCGCGCAGGGCGCGGTCGCCCGCGAGCCGGCGCAGCGCGTCCGCGAGTGCGGGGGCGTCGCGCTCAGGCACGACGAGCCCGTTGCGGCCGTCGCGGACCAGCCCACCGGCGGCGGCCCCGACTGTGTCGGTTGTTATGACCGGCGTCCCCTGGTGCATGGCCTCGTTCACGACCAACCCCCACGGCTCCGTGAAAGTTGCGGTTCGGATCGAGGGCAGCACGAGCACGTCGGCGGCCGCGTAGAGGGCGGGCAGCTTCGCGCGCGGGACCGCTCCGAGCACGGTCGCGCCGGAGCCGAGGGGACCCTCGCCGGCCAGCGCGAGCGCGGCGTCCTCGAGCCCCGCGGCGCGCCAGGCGTCGAGCAGCACGGGCACTCCCTTCTCCTCCACCAGGCGTCCGGCGAACAGCGCGAGGAAACCTGTCTCGGAGGCGCCCGCGCGTTCCCGCCAGGCCCGCCGGTCGGCGTCCGGCACTGCGGCCCCGAACAGCGCGGCGGAGACCGCCTGCGGCGCCTCGAAGACGTTGCCGCGCCGGCGCGCGAGCTCGACGTGGCGGGTCACGTGCGGGCCGTAGGTCACGACGGCGTCGGCGGTTCGGTAGAGCAGACGGGTGGGGAGGAGCGAGAGCGTGTGCGCGGCCGTGCGGGGGTGCGACCAGATCGAGGCCCAGAGCACGAACGGGATGCCCCTCGCGCGCGCGGCCGCGTACGTGCCGGGCAGCGCCACGCGGCCGCCGAGACCGGCGATCACCGCGCGGTAGCGGCCGGAGGCGACGAGGCGAGCGGCCCGCGCCTGGCTCGCTTTGTGGACGGTCAGGCCGGGGACCGGCTTGCCCGGGTCCTCCCACGCGATCACCTCGACGCCCTCCGCCTCGGCGAGCAGGCGGAACGGCTCGCGCCGGTACGGCGACACGGTGCCGGTGACGAGCGCGACGGGCTTCACCGCAGTGCTGCCTCGTACGCCTCAACGGTGCGCCGGCCGCAGGTCGCCAGCGAGAAGTGCTCGGCCGGGGGGAGTGGGTCCGCGTCCAGCGCCTCCGTGATCGCGGCGGCGAGCGCGACCGGGTCGCGCTGCGGGACCAGCGTGAGGCCCGGCCCGAGCGACGCGATCTCCTCCGGCCCGGGCTCGCCCGCACAGCCGATCGCCGGCACCCGGCAGAGGAGCGCCTCGGCGTAGGCGACGCCGAACGCCTCGTCGACGCTCGGCAGCGCCATCACGTGGCAGCGGGCCAGCTCGGCGATCGCGCGCTCTGGGGGCAGCGCACCCGTCCACTCGATGCGCTCGGTCAGCCCGAGCTCCGCCGCTCGGGTCTCGAGGCGCGCGCGCTCGGGACCGGCGCCGATCACGACCCAGCGCACGTCCCGCGGAAGCTCCGCGAGCGCGTGAAGCACGTCGACGTGGCGCTTGCGGGGGTCCACGGTGCCGAGCGTGGCGATCGTGGGCTCGAGGCGTTTCGGGGGCGGGTCGGCCGGCGGCGGCTCGCCGGGCGGGTGGATCACGCGCATCCGCTCGGCCGAGCCGGCCAGGCCGGCGGCGCGGTCCAGCATCCCGCGGCTGTTGGCGACGACCACGTCCGCCTCCCGGAGGACCTTCGCCACCTCGCTTCCCTCCAGCAGCGGGGAGAGGAGGTCGCCGCCGTGGACCGACACGACGAGCGGCAGCCCGCTCTTGCGAGCCCAGGGGAGCGCCGCCCCGCCGGCGGGGAGCGCGTAGTGCGCGTGGACGAGGTCGAGCGGCGCCTGGGCGTGCAGGCGGTCGAGCGCGCGCGCCAGCGGCCGCTGCGCCCAGCGGTGCCAGCTCGCGTAGGAACGCTCGCGCGGGGGCGAGCCGAAGCGGACGTACTCGACCGCGATGCCGTCGATCGTGTCGTGGCGCGGCTGGGCCCACGCGGCGCGCAGCTCGCGGGCGCTCGCGCCGGGGCGCCCGCGCACCGTCTCGCGCACGGCGGCGGCGCTCGGCAGCGGTCGTTCGAGCACGAGCACACGCACGTCGGCGCCCGCGTCGCGTGCCGCCACGGCCTGGCGGTGAGCCCACGCGCCGGACACCGGGTCGCGCCGGCGCGGGTAGTACTCGGCGACGACGCAGACCCTCATCGCAGCGGATGCACGCGGAGCGTCTCCTGCACGGCGGCGCTGTCGAGGAACGGCCGGCCGGCTAGGAATTCCCGGGCCTCCTCGATCGCCTCCCGCGACGAGTACGTGCCCGCCACCCGCGCCTGCTCGTGGCGGACGGCGAGGGCATCGGCGATCCCGAGTTGCCATCCGCGCTCCTCGGCCACGGCGGCCCAGTGGAGGTCGAGGCCCCAGCCGAATTTCAGCGGCGGGAAGGGGGTGAGCGCGTCGAGGGCGTCGCGGCGAAAGAGCGTGACGGGGCCGATCTCCACAAAGCGGCTCACGCGCAGCAGCGACCCGCGCCGGCGGCGCGTGACGGGCCAGGCGGCGTGGCTCGCGAGCGACTGGGCCGGCTGGGCCAGCGCGAGGTCGTGGTGCTCGGCGAGGCCGAGGAGGCGGTCGAGGAAGCGGGTGGGGAGGACCACGTCGTCGTCGACCACGAGCGTCCAGTCGGCGCGGTCGCCGGCGGTGCCGAGCAGTGCGTCGAGGTTCTCGAACTTCCCGCCGCTCATGCCGGTGGCGGCGGTCGCGGTTGCGAGCTGCTCGGCAGCCGTGCCCATCGACCCGAGGGCGAAGCGGACGGCGTGGCGCGTGCCGCGCAGCTCCGCGAGCGCCGCGGGCAGCAGCCCGCCCTCTCCGCGGTAGACCGAGAGCACGAGCACCTCGCGTTCGGGTGCGGCGGCGGCGAGCTCGTCGAGGCGCGGGCCGGCCGCGCGCGCGACGTGCGCGTCGAGCAGCCGGTCGGCGATCCGCCGCGCCCGCAGCACGAGCCCGCGACCGGGGTCGCCGCTGGAGCCGGAGAGGAAGCGCTCGGGGTCGGGCGCGCGGGCCTCCGCGCCCGCGCCGGCCCCTCCGGCCGCGCCCGCGCCGGCCGAGCCCGCCTCCGCGCCGGTCTCCGCGCCCGCGCCCGCGCTGGCCCCTCCGGCCGCGCCCGCACCCGCCTCCGCGCCCTGCTCCCTCACCGCGGGCGCACCGCCTCCACCAGCCGCCCCGCCGAGTGCGCGCCCGCCACCAGTCCCTGCGGGCAGCCGCGGCGCACGGTGTGCCAGCCGCAGCCGGCCAGCACGCGCAGCTCGCCGCCCAGCTCGGGCGCCGTGCCGCGCATGCGGTCGTACGAGCGCATGTTGCGCCCGCGGTGGTAGGACGCGCGCATCAGCGAGCGCAGGCGCGCGTCGTCGCCCGCGCGCCGGTGGTCGAGGCCCGCCGCCGCCAGGTACACCACCCGCCCGCCGCAGGCGTGCAGGCGGCGCAGCCACTCCTCCTCGTCGCCGCCCGTCGAGAAGCGCGGGTCGAACGGCCCGACCCGCTCCCACGCATCCCGGCGCAGCAGCATGTTCGCGCTCCACACGAGCTCCGCCTCGCGATCCTCGGGACCGAGGTCCAGCGCCGTGATCGGCGGCCCCTCGCGCCCGCAGCTGCGCGGCGCCGGGCCCTCGAGGCGCGCTCGTATCGGCCCGCCGTACGCATCGGCGTCCGGGTGCCGCTCGGCGCCCTCCACCAGCGCGCGCAGCCAGCCGCGCGGAGCGAACACGTCGTCGTCCACCAGCGCGACCAGGTCGGACTCGGCGTCCTCGATCCCCGTGTTGCGGGCCGTGTTCGGTCCGCGCCCGCCGCGCGGTCGCAGCAGCCGCGCTCCCGCGGCGTGGGCGGCCGCCCGCGTGGACGGATCGGTGCCGTCGTCGACGACGATCAGCTCGTACGGGCCGGGCAGGTCCTGGTCGCGCAGCGACCGGAGCGTGACCTCCAGGTAGCCGGGGCGGTCCTTGGTCGGCACGACCACCGACACGAGGGGTGGAGACACGCTGCGAGGTTACCCTCAGGCCCTTGCGCCAGGGCCCCGACATCGCGCTCGTCTCGCTCGGGACGACGCCCGGGCTGCGCCGCTCCGACGAGGCCTTCGCGGAGCTCGTCGAGCGCGCCGGCGCGACCTGCGCGATCGTCCCGGTGCGGATCGGCGCGTCGGGCAGGCTGCGCCGCCACCCGGCGCTGACCGACCTGGTCGAGGCGCTAGCGGCGCGGCGCTCGGCCCGCGGGGTCGAGGCACGCGCGGTGGTGTATTCGACGATCACCGCCGCGCTGCTCCAGCCGCCCCGGGTCGGCGGGGGAGCCGCCGGCGGCGGCAACGTGCCCTACGGCATCCGCTTCGACGCGATCGCGGCGCTCAACCGCCCCGGCGCCGGCGGCCTCTGGCAGCGCCGCCGCGAGCGCGGTGTGCTTCAGCGCGCGCGGCTGCTCATGCCGGTCAGCCGCGGGGCGGAGGCGGCCGTCGCGCACGTCGACCGCCCGCGTGTGCGCGTGCCGATCCCGATCGACCCGATCGCGGGCGCCGCGGTGCGCGACATCGACGCCGTCGCGTACGCAAGCTATCCGCGCAAGCGCCGCCTCGAGCTGCTGTGCTCCGCGTGGGCGGGCATCGACGGCCGCCTCGTGATCGGGGGTGCCGACCGCGCGAAGGGGGTCGCCTGGCTGCGTCGCCACGGGGTGGAGGAGCCGGCCGGCGTCGAGTGGGCGGGCGAGCTGCCGCGGGCGCAGTGGCTCGACCGCGTGCAACGCGCGCGGGTCTTCCTCAACGCCTCGGCGTGGGAGGACTTCGGCATCGCCCCGATGGAGGCGCTGGCGGCTGGCACGCCCGTGGTCACGCTTCCGGCGGCGGGCTCGTTCGAGGCGCTGCCGCTGCTGCGCGAGCTCGACCCCCGTCTGGTGACGAACGAGGAGAGCTTCGCGGATGCGATCCGCACAGCGCTCGCGCTGACCGACGCCGAGCGCGCCGACTACGCGCGCCGCGCGCGCGAGCTGCTCGCGCCCTACGGCGAGGACGCGATCGCGCGGGTGGTGGCCGAGCAGGTGCTGCCGGCGCTGGGGATCGAACGGTGAAGGTGCTCGTCGTTCACAACCGCTACCGCCAGCGCGGCGGCGAGGAGCGCGCAGTCGATCTCCAGCTCGCCGCGCTCGCCCGCGCCGGGATCGATCACGACGTGCTGTTCCGCGACTCGGATGGCGCCGGTCGCGCGCGGGCCGCCCGCGCGATGCTGCGCGGCGGCGAACGCCCCGAGGAGGTGGGCGATGCCGTGCGGCGCCTGGGCGCCGACGTGGTCCACGTGCACAACATGCACCCACTGTTCGGACCGCGCTCGCTCGCGGCCGCGCGCGACGCGGGTGCGCGCGTGGTGCTCCACCTCCACAACTTCCGGCTGTTCTGCTCGATCGCGGTCGCGTTCCGCGACGGCGAGACGTGCTTTCGCTGCCGCCGGCGCTTCACGCTCCCGGGCGCCGTGCTCGACTGCCGCGAGTCGGCCCCGGAGTCGGCGGTCTACGCCACCGCCCTCGCGCGCCACCAGCCGCTGGTGTTCGATTCGGTCGACCGCTTCGTCACCCCGTCGCACTTCGCCGCCGGTCAGCTCGCGCGCCTCGGGCTGCCGGCCGGCCGGCTCGACGTGGTCCCCAACTACCTGCCGGCGGGCGAGTTCGCGGAGTCGAGTTCCGCGGGCGGCGGGACGTACGCCCTCGCGTTCGGGCGGCTCTCGCGGGAGAAGGGGTTCGAGCACGCGATCGCCGCCGCGGCGGCGTCGCACGTGCCGCTGCGCCTGGCCGGTGACGGCCCGCTCGCCGGGGAGTTGCGCGAGCGCGCCGACGCGCTCGGCGCGCCGGTCGAGTTCCTGGGAGCGGTCGCGCCCGAGTGGGTGCGCGAGCTGCTGCGCGGTGCGGCGATGGCGCTAGTGCCGTCGGTCGGGCCGGACGTGATGCCGTTCGCTGCGCTCGAGGCGATGGCCGCCGGGGTGCCGGTGGTGGCGGCGCGCAGCGGGTCGCTGCCGGAGGTGGTGGGACCGCAACGCTGCGTCGCGCGGCGCGACCCGGCCGCCCTCGCAGGGGCGATGTCCGCGCTCTGGGACGACTCCGGCCACCGCGCCGACGAGGGCGAGGCCGCCCTCGCGCGCGCGCGCGAGCTATTCGGCGAGGAGCGCTACCTGTGCGAGCTGCTCGCGGTGTACAGAGGGGCCGGCGGACCCGTTCTGAACACTTAGCGGGGCTAGAGCACCGTTAACCGTTCAGAACGCGAGTGGCCGCGGTTAGGCCGCCGTCGCGGAGGCCGCCGTTACGCCGGCGTCGCCGCGCGCTGCTCGCGCAGCCACGCCACCGTGTCGCGCAGCCCGTCCGCCAGCGGCACGCGCGCCTCGAACCCGATCAGCTCGCGCGCCTTCTCGACCGACGGCCAGCGCCGCTGCACGTCCACGCGGTAGCTCGGCAGCCGCTCGAGCAGGAAGTCGTCGGGTCGCTCCCCGCACGCCTCCCAGACGAGCCGCGCGATCTCGGTCACGCTCAGCTCCTCGGAGGCAGAGATGTTGAAGTCCTCGTTCTCCCCGGCGGGATGGCCCATGGCGGTCACTACCCCGTCCGCGATGTCGTCGATGTGCGTCAGCGTGCGCGTCTGGTCGCCCGAGCCGAAGATCTGCAACGGCCGCTGACCGTCCAGCACCTTCTTGATCAGGTCGGGCACGAGATGCGCGATCCCCGGCTCGTCCTCCGGCATCTCGCCGGGCCCGTAGGCGTTGAATGGGCGGCAGATCGTGTACGGCAGGCCGTGCTCGTCGGCCAGCGCGCGGCAGTAGACCTCGCCCGCGAGCTTCGAGAAGCCGTACGCGGAGTCCGGGATGCCGGTGTCGCGTATGTGGGCCTCGGTGGTCGGGAACTCGGTCGCGCGCTCGAAGACCATCGAGCTCGACACGTACACGAGCCGCTCGACCCGGCGGTGGAGCGCCGCGCGGAACACCGTGTTGAAGAGCCCGTTGTTGACCTCGAGCAGCGTGTGCGGCAGCTTGTGGAAGTTGGCGATGCCGCCCACGATCGCGGCGAGGTGGATCACGTGCGTGCAGCCCTCGGCCGCCGCCGCGCACTCGCCGGGGTCGAGCAGGTCGCCGGTGTGGACCTCGCACGACTCGCGCATCCAGCCGGGCACCTCGCGCTGGTCCGCCACGCGGACCTCCCACTCCGGGTCGCGAACGAGCCGGCGCACCACGGCACCGCCGATCGTCCCCGCCCCGCCGGTCACGAGCACTCTGGCCATGGCGTCGAGGGTACCCGCGGAGCGCCGCTAGCCGGGCGCGCCCGCGGGCTCGGGCAGGCGCCGCGGCGCCTCTGCCACGCGCGCCACGTCCTCCGGCGCGCCCACCAGCGCCCCGCCCGGGCACTCCGCGCACGGCACCTCGCGCCGCGGCCGGGTCATGCCCGCGGCCGACACCACCCCGCCGAGGAGCATCAGCAGTGCGGACGCGGAGGCCGCGAACCGAAACGCCTCCACCGAGGCGTCGCCGACCGCGCTCTCGATCAGCTCCCGCTGCGTCGCCGGCAGCCCCGGCGGGGGCGGCTGCGGGTCGAGCGGGCGCGCCTTTGCGTCGGCCGCGGCCGCGCGCGCGGCCGGGCTTACCCCGGACGCGGCGTCGAGGCGCTCGTCGAGCGCGGATCCGAACCACGAGGCCACCAGCGCGCCCACCGCCGCGATCGCCACGAGCCCCGCCACGCGCGAGATCGCGTTGTTCACCCCGGACGCGATCCCGGCGTGCTCCCCGTCGGCGTCGGCCAGCACCGAGGCCGTCAGCGGCGCGACCACCATCGACATACCGAGCCCGAACGCGAGCACCGCCGGGACCACGTCGGTCAGGGACGAGGTGTCCTCGTCGAGTCGCAGCAGCAGGAGGATCCCGGCCGTCGCGACCAGCGGCCCCAGGCTCATCAGCGGGCGCGCCCCGATCCGGTCGGCCAGCGCGCCGAAGCGCTTGGCCAGCAGGAACATCACGATCGTCATCGGCACCAGCGCGAGCCCCGCCTTCGCGGCGCTGAAGCCGGCCACCCCCTGGAGGAAGATCGGCATGAAGAAGAACGCGCCCCCGAGCCCGCCGTAGATCAGGAACGTGGCCGCGTTGCCGGCCGCGAAGTTGCGCCGCCGGAACAGCCCGAGCGGCAGCATCGGGTCGGGCGAGCGGCGCTCCTGGAGCAGGAACAGCGCGAGGCAGATCGCGCCCACGACGAGCGGCAGGCCCACGAGCGGATCGCTCCACCCGTACGACGGCTGCTCGATCAGTGCGAACACCACGCCGCTCAGCCCGACCGCGCACAGCACGGCCCCGGGCACGTCGACGTGGCGGTCGAGCCGGTGGTCGATCGCACGCGGCACGTGCCGGGCGATCAGGTACAGGGTGGCCGCGATCGGAAGCAGGCCGATCGCGAACACCAGCCGCCACGAGACGGCGTCCACGAGCACGCCGCCAAGGAACGGGCCGATCAGCGTGGACACGCCGCTCCACGCCGTCCACGAGCCGATCGCCGCCCCGCGCTCGCTCGGTTCGAAGGTCGACACGATCACCGCCAGTGCGCTCGGCACGAGCAGCGCGCCCGCCACGCCCTGGAGCGCGCGCGCCGCGATCAGCAGCTCGGCGGACGGCGCGACGGCGCAGAGGACGGACGTCGCGCCGAACCCGCCCACACCCAGCGCGAACACCCGGCGGCGGCCGAACAGGTCGCTCAGCGAGCCGCCGATCAGGATCAGCGAGCCGAGCATCAGCAGGTACGACTCGATCACCCACTGCTGGGTGGCGAGCCCGGCGTCGAGGTCGTCGCTGATCGCCGGCAGCGCGACGTTCACCACGGTCCCGTCCACGAAGACGATCGCCGACGAGAGGATGCAGGCGACCAGCGTGAGCCGCTTCTGGCGCGGCGTCGCGGTCAGCGGTTGCGAGCCAGCTCGCGTACCGCCGCGAACACCTCGCCCGTCCCCGTCACGTTCCACGGGTCGACGATAACGGCGTCGTGCGGCAGCAGCGGGAGGATGTCCTCGTACTCCGAGTGGTTCGTGGCCACGACGACGGCGTCGGCGCCCGACAGCGCGCTCTCGAGCGTCTCGGTGCCCTCGGTGACGTACGGGTCGTGGCGAGCGACGTGGGCCAGCTCGCGCTCGAGCAGGCGGATCAGCTTGGCGGCGAGCGAGTCGCGCACGTCGTCGGAGTCGCGCTTGAAGGTGAGCCCGAGCACGGCGACCTTGCAGTCGCGCAGCGAGCCGCCCACGCGCTTCTTCAGCCCCTCGACCAGGAAGTTCGGGACCGACTCGTGCACGCGCGAGACCGACAGCAGCATGCCCGGCGCGCGCGAGCGCTCCTCGGAGAACGCGAAGTCCTTGCGCAGGCACGTGCCCGCGGTGAGGCCCGGCGCGGCCATGCCGCCACGCGGGTAGTCGTGGTTGATCAGGTCGATCACGCCGAAGACGTTCGCGCCGTGCTGCTCGCACTCCATCATCAGGAGATTTGGCAGGGCGAACTGCGTGTAGCGGAGGATGTTGGTCCAGATCTTCGCGAGCTCCGCCTCGACCGCCGAGGTCTGCACGATCTCGGTGCCGAACACCCCGAACAGCCGCGCGGCGGCCTCGCCGGAGCCCTCGCCGACGCCGCCGACGATCGTTGGGAGGGTGGAGATCTCGTCGAGGAAGTGGTTCACGGCGATCCGCTCCGGCACGTGCGCGACGTGCACGTCCTGACCGACGGTGAAGCCGCGGCGCTGCTCGATGTAGCCGGCCACCCACTCGGTGGTGCCGGGGGCGACGGTGGAGCGCAGGATGATCGTCTGGCCCTCGCGAAGCAGCGGCAGCAGCGCGTCGATGGCGCTGCGGATCTGCGAGATGTCGATCTCGATGTGGACGTGGGTGGGCGTGCCGAGCGTCAGCACTATGAACTCGGCCTCCGAGGCGTCCTGGATGCGCTGCGAGAGCCGCAGCCCGTCGCCGGCGACCACGCGCTCGAGCAGCTCCTGCACGCCGGTCTCGTCGAAAGGCATCTGGCCGGCGCGCACGGTGTCGAGCACGCGCGGCTCGCGATCGACGCCGATCACGTCCAGGCCGCGGTCGGCGAACGAGAGTGCCAGGGGAAGGCCGATGCGGCCCAGCCCCACGATCGCGACGTCGGCCGGCATGCCGCCGAGCCTACCCGCGCGGGTGCGAGCGTCGCCGCTCGCTGAGGATCTGCCGCGTGGCGGCAGCGAGGAAGCGGGGGTTGTGCGAGACGTAGCGCGGCAGCAGCCGGCGCGGCTCCTGCGCGATCCGGTAGCTCCACTCGAGGCCGCGGCGCTGCATCCACTCGGGAGCCTGGTTGATACGGCCGGCGAGGAAGTCGAAGGCGGCGCCGACCCCGCACATGACCGGCACGTCGAGCCGGTCGCGCATGTGGGCCATCCACTTCTCCTGCTTCGGCACGCCGATGCCGACCCACAGCACGTCCGGGCGCGCCGCGTTGATCTGCCGCGCGATCTCCTCCTCCTCGGCCTCCGTCAGCGGACGGAACGGCGGGGAGTAGCCGCCCACGATGCGCATGCCGGGGTTGACCTTGTGCATGTTGAGAGCGAGCTGGGCGAGCGAGCCCTGGTCGCGGCCGCCGTAGAGCCAGACGCGGTGGCCGCGGTCGCGGCAGCGCTCGTTGTAGCGGTGCATCAGCTCGGGCCCGTAGACCCGGTCGTCGAGGTTCTCGCCCATCAGGTTCGCCGCCCAAACGACCGGCATGCCGTCGGGGACCGTCAGGCTCGACCCGAGGAGCGCGGCGCGCAGCTCGGCGTCGGTCTGGGCCTCCATGACGGAGTGCACCGGCGCCACGCAGACGTAACCGCGCTCGCGCCGCGCGATCATGCCGTCCATCACGTCGAGCGCCTGGTCGTAGTCGGTCATGCCGATCGGGATGCCGAGGATCTCCCTGGTCCGGACGTCCCTCGGGGAGGGCAGCGCGGCGGGGTAGTCAAGGGGCGACGGGCTCCGCGTCTCCGGGAACGAGATGAGCGAGCGCGGCAGCGGCTCGCCCGTGATCGGCTGAGGCTCGGGGGAAATCACTTCGTAATCCGGTGCCCGAAGGGGAGGGCGTGCAAACCGTCTACGACCCCCGCTCGGTCAGTCCTTTCGAGTCTAGAGACCAAGGTGTCCTCAGAACTCGCGGCCGGGCGGAAAGTTGCGCGCAGTCAACTCAGACCCCGCCGGCGGCGAACGCCGCTATCTGCGCGGCCGTGATCGCACGGGCGTCAGCGCCGCCGCGCCAGGCCCGGAACCAGTCCACGGTCGCCGCCAGCGCCTCGTCGAGGTGCCAGCGCGGCTCCCAGCCGAGCAGCTCCCGGGCCCGCGAGGAGTCGAGCCGCAGCACCGCGGTCTCCGGCGGATGCCCCCCGATCGGGGGGCATCCATCCGTGCGCCACTCGAGTCCCTCCCCCCAGAGCGCCGCCATGCGGTCGGCGATCGCGCGCACCGGCAGCTCGTCGCCGGGCGCGGGGCCGAAGTTCCAGGCGTCCGCCGCGCCCGGCTCCTCGCCGAGGCGCTGGGCCACCTCGAGGTAGCCGCTCAGCGGGTTGAGCACGTGCTGCCAGGGGCGCACCGCGTCCGGGTTGCGCACCATCAGCGCCTCGCCGGCAAGCGCGGCGCGCACCGCGTCCGGCACGAGCCGGTCCGCCGCCCAGTCGCCGCCGCCGATCACGTTGCCCGCGCGCGCGGTGGCGATCGCGGGCCCGGCGCGGCCGAACGAGTCCCGCCAGGCGGACGCCACGAGCTCGGCGCAGGCCTTGCTGCTCGAGTACGGGTCCGCGCCGCCGAGCGGGTCGCCCTCGCGGCAGGGGGCGCTGTCGGCGCGCGGGGCGTAGCACTTGTCGCTCGTCACCACGACCACCGCGCGCACGCCCGAGCGGACCGCCGCGTCGAGCACGTTCGCGGTACCCGTCACGTTGGTCTCGTAGGTGCCGACGGGATCCACGAACGAGGCTCGCACGATCGGCTGTGCGGCCAGGTGTAGGAGCACGTCGGGCTCGAGCGCCGCCACCGCGTCAGCCACGGCCGCGCGGTCGCGCACGTCGCCGGTGCGCACGCCGGCCATGCCGTCGCCCACCCGTGCGGCGTCGTAGAGCGCCGGGTCGGTCGGGGCCTCAAGCCCGAAGCCGCTCACCTCGGCCCCCAGCTCCTGGAGCCAGAGCGAGAGCCAGCTCCCCTTGAACCCCGTGTGCCCGGTCACGAGCACGCGGCGCCCGCTCCAGAAGCCCGCGTCTACTCCCACGTCTTCCAGGGCGCCTGGCCGGTGCGCCACAGCTCCTCGAGGTGGTTGCGGTCGCGCACCGTGTCCATCGCCCGCCAGAAGCCCTCGTGCCGGTACGCGCGCAGCTCGCCGTCGCGCGCGAGCCGCTCGACCGGCTCCTCCTCCCAGACGGTCGCGTCGCCGTCGATGTAGTCGCCCACGCGCGGCGAGAGGACGAAGAACCCGCCGTTCACCCAGGCGCCGTCGCCGCGCGGCTTCTCGTGGAAGCTCTCGACCCGGTCCTCGTCGACCGCCATCGTGCCCCAGCGGCCGGGCGGCTGCACGGCGGTGACGGTCGCGAGCCGCCCGTGCGAGCGGTGGTAGTCGAGCAGCGCGCGCACGTCGAGGTCGCTCACCCCGTCGCCGTAGGTGAACACGAACTCGTCGCCGTCCACGTAGCGCAGCACCCGCTTCAGGCGCCCGCCGGTGGCGGTGGCCGAGCCGGTGTCGATCAGCGTGACCTTCCACGGCTCGGCCGTCTCCTGATGGACCTCCATCGAGTTTCCGGCCAGGTCGAAGGTCACGTCGCTCGCGTGCAGGTAGTAGTTCGCGAACCACTCCTTGATCACCGCGCCGCGGTAGCCGAGGCAGACCACGAACTCGTCGATCCCGCCGGCCGCGTACAGCCCCTTCATGATGTGCCAGAGGATCGGGCGCTCGCCGATCTCGACCATCGGCTTGGGCTTCACGCCGGTCTCCTCGGCGATGCGCGTGCCGAGGCCCCCGGCCAGGATCACCGCCTTCACGGCAGCGTGAGCTCCGACAGGAGCGGGGCCGCGACGTCGCGCTCGGAAGCGATGAGCTCGACGTCCGGCCAGTCGATGCCGACCTCCGGGTCGTCGTAGCGGAAGCCGCTCTCGCGCGCCGGGTCGTAGTAGTCGCCGCACTTGTAGAGCACGTCCGCGACCTCGCTCGTCACGCAGAAGCCGTGCGCGAAGCCGTCGGGCACGTAGAGCTGGTGCAGGGTCTCGTCGTTCAGCTCGAACGCCTCCCAGCGCCCGAACGACGGCGACCCGCGGCGGATGTCCACGAGCACGTCGACGATCGAGCCGCGCGCGCAGCGCACCAGCTTCGACTGCCCGGGCTGGAAGTGCATCCCGCGCACCACGCCGAGCCGCGAGCGCGAGTGGTTGTCCTGCACGAACTCGTCGCCGACACCGAGGTCGGCGAGCACGTTGCGGCGGTAGGTCTCCTGGAAGAAGCCGCGCGCGTCGCCATGCACCTTGGGCGCGATCAGGACCGGCCCCTCGAGCTTCGTGGCGAGGGCCTGCACTATCCGTAGAACCGGGAGATGGTCAGCAATTGAGCGAACAGCGTATGCGCGAACGCGGCCAGCACGATGACCGCCCCGAACGCGGGCCCGAACCGGCGCCCGGGGGCGCGCGCGGCCAGGCCGAGCAGCACCGCGTAGAGCGGGAGCAGGGGCAGCAGGTAGCGCGCCTGGCGGAAGTTCGGCCCGCCGCCGAGGTAGGCCGGGAAGTCCGCATGGCCGATCACGAGCATCACCCCGGCGGCCATCAGGGTGTAGATCGCCAGGTCGGGCAGGCGGCGCAGGAGCGGCCGGCCGCGG
>DASVPL010000042.1:0-12145 GCA_036382905.1 Thermoleophilaceae bacterium
CTGCCCTTGAACTTGCGCGCCTTGCCGGGCCGCTTGCGCGAGGTCGTGACCTGCACGCGCTTCACGCCGGAGCGGTTGTCGCGCGCCTTCAGCAGGAGGCGCGTGCCGCGGATGCGCGCGGTGATCAGCTCGGGCGGGCGCTGGTCGAGGATGATGTCGTCGGAGATGCGGACCTCCTCGCGCCGGAGCGGCGTGAAGCGCACGTGCACGTGCCTGACCGAGCGCTCCGACCCGCCGTCGGCCAGCCGCCACGGGAAGGTCTGCTCAGCCGTCGCGATCCGCAGCGCGGGCGCCGCCGCGAAGTCGCCGGTGTTCGACAGGCGCAGGCTCGCGGCGCCCGGGTCGTTGGACACCGTCACCTCGACGTTCGGGTCGTTCGTGTAGAGCGCGCCGTCGTTGATGGTCACCGCCGGCGGCCGGTAGGACTTCTGCGGTGCCTCGTCGACCTGGAGGCCGGGGCCGTGCGCGCCCACGACGTCGAGCCCCGCGCCCGTGCGCCGGAACGCGGCGACCGCGCCCTCGTTACCGCTGCTCGAGTAGTAGCTGCCGCCGCTGCCGATGTACCGGGCCGACGCCACGTAGGCGAAGCGGCCGTTCGCGCTCCACGCCATCGCGTTCGGGTGGCCGAGCCCGCGCACTCCGTCCTGGCCGTCGACGTAGCGGCGCTCGAGGACGAGGCCGTCGTCGGCCGGCCGCGCCTCGAGCAGCGCGGAGTCCGGGGGCGACGAGCTGTACACGCGGCCGTCGGGAGACGCCACGATCATCCGTCCCGAGTCGCACGCCCCGCAGCTCTGCGCGACGAACTCACCGTGGCCGATGTGCTCGAGTGCGCCGCCCTCGGGGTCGCGGCGCCAGCTATCGACGTTCGTCATGCCGCCGTACACGCGGCCGCCGTCTGCCGAGACCGCGACGGCGAAGTCGCTGCCGTTGTCCTGCGCCGTGCCGGCCGCGCTGAGGAGGCCCGTGGTGGGGTCGCGCCGCAGGATCGCGAGGTTGCTGCCCGCCACGTAGATGTGGCGGCCGTCGGGCGAACCGGCGAGGTCGAGCGCGTAGGCGACCGGCAGGTCGGCGCCCCGGTAGAGCACCTGGCGCTGGGTGAGCGCGCCGGTCTCGACGTTGCGCTCGTAGACGGCGACGAGGTCGGGGTTGCTCTCGGCCACGTAGAGCTGGCGGCCGTCGACCGACATCTCCAGATCCGCGACCGGGCCGACCGCGGCCGTCCCCGGATCGGCCCCGGTGAACGTCTCCTCGTGCGTGAGCAGGCCGCTCTCGGCGTCGCGCGACATCACCAGGATCGCTCCCGACGGGTAGTTGCGGCCGCGCCCCACGTACACGTGGCGACCGTCGGGCGAGATCGCCATCTGCGGCCGGTCGGCGCCGGGCTCGGTGTGCCCGATCAGCGTGAGCGCACCGCCCTCGGGGTCGGCGCGGAAGCTGAGGGTGGTGGCACCTGCTGCATACACGTTGCGCCCGTCCGGTGAGGTGACGATGTCGTTGCCCTCGTTCCACTCGTACTCCGCGGCGAAGGCGCCGGGAGCGGCCGCGAGCACGGCGAGCACCGCGGCGGCTGCGAGCGTGGCGCGCCTCATCGCCCGACCACCCGCCAGCGCGAGCGGTTGTTCGCGCGGTCGCGCACGCGCACGTGGATCCGCCCGCGGCCGCCAGGGACGCTGACGCTCTTCGCGAAGCGCCTCCACCTCCCGGGCCGCTTCGGGTTGCGTGTGGCCTGCACGTGCGAGACGCCGGAGAGGTCGTCGCGGGCCTTCAGGTCGAGCCGCCTCTTCGCCTGCCGCGCGAACACGATGGTCGGCGCCCGCTCGTCCAGGACGATCTCGTCGGTGATCGGCTGGCCGCCGAAGCGGCTCATCCCGCTCAGGCGGGCGTAGACGGTCTTCGGGAGCCGCTCCGGGCCGCTGCTCGCGAGCGTCCACGGGTAGGCGTTGGTCTCGTCGATCGTGCGCCGCTCGCTCTTCTTGAAGCCGCCGTCGTTCGAGACCTCGAGCGCGAAGGTGCCGCGGTCGATGTCCTCGACGCTCAGCATCACGTCGGGGTCGTTCGTGTACTCGTCGCCGCCGTTGATCAGCAGCCTCGGTGGCTGGCCCTCGAGGTGATGCGGGCGCCCGTCGAAGACCGGGCCCCTGTACAGCGACGCGAACGACAGCTCTCCGCTGGCGGGGTCGCGCCTGAAGGCGCTCACGGTGCCGGCCTCGCCGCCGCCCAGTGACCCGGCGGCGAGGTACAGGTGCCTGCCGTCGGGGGAGAGGACGACCGAGCGCGGCCGGTTGATCCCCTGGCCGTCGCGGCCCTCGTAGTAGGACCGGCGCAGGGCGATCCCGTCGCCGCCGTGGTCGTACTGGTTGAGCCGGTTCGCCCACCAGTCGGTCCCGTAGACGACGGCGCCGCCGGGATCGATCGCGAGCGTCCCGTCGGCGAGCTCGTCGCCGCCCGCCGCGACGGCGTTCGTCTGCGGGCGGTCGGCCAGGCGGCCGGTGGCCGGGTCGCGGTCGTACAGGTACGGGCCGAACGGGCCGGCCAGCAGGCGCCGCCCGTCGGGCATCAGCTCGAGGTCGCGGTAGCCGGAGCAGTCGCAGCCCGGGTCGGGCTCGGATCTCGGGTCGCCGTTCTCGGCCAGGCGGAACACGCCGATCGAGTGGGGCCCGGCGCGCTGGTTCACGTAGAGCCAGCCGTCGCCGACCTCGATTCCGTCGGGCGTCGCGAGGCCCTCCACGCCGTTCTGCCCGTTGCGCAGCTCGCTGCGCATGTCGAGCCGGCCGGTGGCGGGATCGCGGTCGAAGACCATCAGCGCGTCGCGCAGCTCGTCGGTCATGTATGCGGTGCGGTCGTCGCGGAACTCGATGTCGCGCGGACCTCCGCCCCTCGTCTGGCTCCAGCGCCCGACGTAGCTGAGGGCGCCCGTGACGGCGTCGCGCTTGAACGCGTGCACGGTGGGGCCCATGGTGGGCGCGTCGGAGATCACGTACAGGTGGCGGCCGTCGGGCGAGAGCTCGAGCGGCCCGCCGCCGCCGTCGTAGGAGTCGATGAGTGTGAGCGCGCCGCTGGCGGGATCGCGGCGTAGCGCGAGGGTGCTCTGGTTGTCCGCGACGTAGAGGTGCTGCCCGTCATCCGACATCGCCAGCTGGCCCGGTTGCTGGAACGGCACGCAGCAGCGCGTGCTCGAGGCGCCCGCCGGGGCGGAGCTCAGCGCGAGGGCGAGGACGGCGAGGGCGATTGCCCCGCACAGGGATCGGGCCGTGGCCAGCATGCGGTGTCCAAACCCGCCTGGGGGCAGGTAGTTGCTCATCGTAGGTGCGTACGTGCCAAACGGCAATGGGCCGAGGATCCCCGGTAGGGCACAATGGTCCGGACCAGCGAGGAGGCAGACGTGGAGGCAGCTACGCAGACCAGCCCGGCCACCAACGGCGCCGGGCCCGGGCGGCCGGAGCTCGAGTCGTTCAACCCGGCCACCGGCGAGCGCATCGGCGCGGTGCCGAAGCTCGACCCGGGCGAGATCCAGGCGATCGTCGACGACGTGGCCGAGGTCCAGCCGTTCTGGGCGCAGCTCCCACTGTCGGACCGCGCGCGCTACATGCGCCGCACCGCGCAGGTGGTCATCGACAACCTCGAGGACCTCACCACGCTGCTCTCGCGCGAGCAGGGCAAGCCGAAGGCCGAGTCGTACGCGATGGAACTCGTGCCGACGATCGACGCCCTGCACTGGATCGCCGACAACGGCCCGCGGATCCTCGCGCCCGAGCCGGTCCGCGGGGTGCCCGTCTTCGCCAAGCAGAAGAGCCACCACTTCTCCTACGAGCCGCTGGGCGTCGTGGGCGTGATCGCCCCGTGGAACTACCCGTGGTCGATCCCGTTCGGCGAGGTCGCGATGGCGCTGATGGCGGGCAACGGCGTGGTGCTCAAGCCGGCCTCACTCACGCCGCTGATCGGCGAGCGGATCCGCTGGGCGTTCGAGCGCGCCGGGCTCCCGGAGGGCATCGTGCGGACGATCCACGGCGGCGGGGCGGTCGGCAACGCGCTGGTCGAGTCGACCGCGTCGAAGATCTTCTTCACCGGCTCCGTCGAGATCGGCCGCAACGTGGGTATCGCGTGCGCCGAGCGGATGAAGGGCTGCGTGCTCGAGCTGGGCGGCAAGGACTCGGCGATCGTGCTGGGCGACGCGAACCTCGACCACGCCGTGGCCGGCACGCTGTGGGGCAGCTTCGCGAACGCGGGGCAGACCTGCTCGGGGATCGAGCGCGCCTACGTGATGCGCGAGGTGGCGGACCGCTACGTGGCCGGCGTCGTCGAGGGCGCCCGGCGGCTGCGAGTCGGTGACCCGCTGCGGCCGGACACCGAGATCGGCCCGATGGTCTCGCAGGACCAGTACGACATCGTGGTCGAGCTCGTGGACGACGCGGTGGCGAACGGCGCGAAGCTCGAGTGCGGCGGGCCGGTCGAGGCCGCCGGGCTGAGCGGCTCGTTCTACGCGCCCGCGGTGCTCACCGGCGTGACGCCCGACATGCGGATCATGCGCGAGGAGATCTTCGGACCGGTCGTGACGGTGACGACCGTCGACTCCGAGGACGAGGCGATCGCGCTCGCGAACGACTCCGAGTTCGGGCTCGGCAACTCCGTGTGGACGTGCGACCGCGCGAAGGGCGAGCGGATCGCGGAGCGGCTCGAGAGCGGGATGGTCTGGATCAACGAGCACATGTACACGCACGGGCTGTGCGGCTGCGCGTGGGGCGGCGTGAAGAACTCGGGCATCGGACGCGCGCACTCGCAGCACGGCTTCTACGAGTGCGTGAACGTGAAGCAGGTCGCCTGGGACCCGTCGCTGTGGCGCGACTTCTGGTGGCACCCCTACGACGAGTCGAACTCGCGCGGCCTGCACGCCGCGGCGCAGCTCCTCTACGGGCGTGACGAGGACAAGGCCGCCGCGCTGCGGCGCGGGGCGCGGCCGCTGGCGCGGCTGGCGAGGAAGTCGCTGAAGGGCGCGTTCAGGCGCTAGGCCGCGCGCGCCGCCGGCACCAGCCGCAGCCGGTCCGGCATGAACGGGATCACCGCGCGCTTGACGTACTCGGCGCCGCCCGCCACGAGCGCGCGGCGCAGCGGCGCCGGGGGCAGCGGGCTGAAGCGGTACTGCCTGCGGATCTCCCCAGGCAGCAGCGAGATCGTTATGAAGTTGACGAGCTCGACCAGCGGCTGCGCGACGATCGGCACCGGCGGCTCGAGCACGATCTCCCGCGCGCGCGTGCGGGCCCAGTCGTTCACCGTGAGCGTGCCGCCCTCGAGCATCTCGCGCTTGTACTCGCGCAGGTCGGCGAGCGTGTCGGGCATCTCGGCGCGGCTCAGCCCGAACAGCTCGCCCACGACCTTGTAGTCCTCCCAGTAGGCGGCCTGCTGCTCGTCGTCCATCCCGCGCACGTACATCCGGTAGACCACGATCCCGCTGTCCACGAGGCTGAACAGGACCCAGAGGAGGAGATCGGGCTTGTCGACGTTCGCCTTGCGGTGCATCGCGCGCACCCGCGCCGTGACCCGTTCGGCGTCCTCGCGCGAGCCGAAGCCGATCGTGCTCATCACCTCGGCGGTGCGCGCCAGGCGGTCGTACGGCTCGTCGAGCGCGCTCGAGTGCGCCAGCAGCCCCTTGACCGCGACGGGGTGCGCCGCCTGCATCAGGAGGGCGCGCGGTCCCGACAGTGCGATCGCCCGCTCGCGGTGCACGATGCGGAGCATCGAGTCGTCCGTGAAGTAGCCAGGCGAGGGCATCTCACAGAGGGTACCTGTCCGTACACTCGATTGGACCATGCCAGCCCAGGCCTACGCCGGTAAGGAGTGCGTCTGCCAGTTCAGGCGCGGCATCTGCGATCAGACCTGCGTCCGCGACATGCTCGAGACGCCGTTCTACATCGCGTGCCTGCGGCTCAAGGGGCGCCGCTGCGTGGTGGTGGGCGGGGGTGAGATCGGGCTCGAGAAGGTCGAGGGCCTGCTCGCCTGCGACGGCGCCGTGACGCTTATCGCGCCCGAGGCGGGGCCGGAGCTCGAGCAGCTCGCCCGCGAGGGCTCGATCGCGTGGGAGCGCCGCGAGTACGAGACAGGCGACCTCGAGGCGACCTTCATCGCGATCGCCGCCACCGACGACACCGACGTGAACATCCGCGTGTACGAGGACGCCGAGCGGCGCGCGATGCTCGTGAACGTGGTGGACGTGCCTCCGCTCTGCAACTTCATCCTGCCGGCGATCGTGCGCACCGGCCCGCTCGCCATCGCGATCTCGACCGCGGGGGCGAGCCCCGCGCTGGCCAAGCGCATCAAGTCCGAGATCGCCGAGCAGTACGGCGAGCCGTACGCGCGCCTGGCCGAGATCCTGAACGACGCCCGCGGCTGGGCGAAGGCGACTCTCCCGACCTACCAGGACCGCAAGGTCTTCTTCGAGTCGATCGTCAACGGCGAGCCCGACCCGGTCGAGCTGCTGCGAGCGGGCGACGAGGGGGCCGTCCGCGATCTGGTCGCGGCGGCGCAGCGGACGGCCGTCCCCGCATAGCGGGCCTCTCCCACATAGACGACGAGGGCCGCGCGCGGATGGTGGACGTCGGCGGCAAGCCCCCGACCGATCGCCGCGCCCGCGCCCGGGTGACGGTGCGCATGTCTCCCTCCACGGCGAGGCTGGTGGAGACGGGCTCCGGCCCGAAGGGGGACGTGGTCGCGGTCGCCCGCATCGCCGGCATCCAGGCCGCGAAGCGCACCTCCGAGCTGATCCCGCTGTGCCACCCGCTGGCGCTGACGTACGTGGACGTCGCCATCGCCGTGGGGGAGGACTCGGTGACCGTCGAGGCCGAGACGCGCACGACGGCCGAGACCGGCGTCGAGATGGAGGCCATGACCGCGGCCTCGGTCGCGGCGCTGACGATCTACGACATGGTCAAGGGGGTCGAGCGCGGGGTCGCGATCGAGGAGCTGGTCCTGCTGGAGAAGACGGGGGGCAAGGAGGATTGGCGGCGACCGTGACGCGCGCGGCGGTGCTCACGATCTCGACGACCCTCTCCGCCGGCGAGGGCGAGGACGTCTCGGGACGGGAGCTCGTGCGGCTGTGCGAGGAGGCCGGCCTCGACGTCTCGCACGAGGTGCTGCCGGACGAGCGCGCCGCGATCGTGGAGGCGCTCACGCGGCTGGCCGACCGCGAGGGCTGCCGGTTCGTGTTCACCACCGGCGGGACCGGGCTCACGCCCGACGACGTGACGCCGGAGGCGACGCTCGAGGCGATCGACCGCGAGGCGCCGGGCTTCGCGGAGGCGATCCGCGTGGAGTCGCGGGAGCACACGCCGCTCGGCATCCTCACGCGCGGTGTCTCGGGCGTGCGCGGGCGGACGCTGATCGTGAACTTCCCGGGCTCGCCGAAGGCGATCGGGCAGTCGTGGCCGGTGGTCGCGCCGACGCTGAAGCACGCGGCGCAGACGCTCGAGCGTGGCTGACGCGATCGCGCTCGACGGGCTCGAGCGGCGCTACGGCGACCGCGTGGTCCTCCACGACCTCACCCTCGCGGTTCCCGCCGGCGCGACGCTGACGCTGTTCGGCGCGAACGGGGCGGGCAAGACGACCCTGCTGCGCATCCTCGCGACCCTGCTGCGGCCCCACGACGGGACCGCCGAGGTGCTCGGCTCCAAGCTGCCGGACGACGCATGGCGCGTGCGCGGGCGCGTGGGGCTCCTGGGCCACGAGCCGCTGCTCTACCCGCAGCTCTCCGCGCGCGAGAACCTGACCCTCCACGCGCGGCTGCACGGCGTGCCGCACGAGCGGATCGACGCCGTGCTCGACGCCGTCGGCCTGCGCGAGCGCGCTGGCGACCCGGTCGACGAGCTGTCGAAGGGGATGGTGCAGCGCCTCGCCGCCGCACGCGCGGTCCTGCACGACCCGCCGCTGCTGCTGCTCGACGAGCCGCGCGCGGGGCTCGACCCGGCCGCGGCCGAGCAGCTCGAGCCGCTCATCGGCCGCTCGTCTGGGCGAACCCGCGTGCTGGTGACACACGACGTCGACCGCGGGCTCGAGGAGGGCGACGTGGTCGTCGGGCTGCGCGACGGGCGGGCGGAGCCGTGCGCGGACGCGGCGGCGGTGCGGAGGCTCTACGGGTGATCGGGCACGCCGCCGCCATCCTCCGCAAGGACCTCCGCATCGAGCTGCGCACGCGCGAGTCCGTGCCAGCCATGGCGCTCTTCAGCGTCAGCGCGTTCGTGCTCTTCCACTTCGGCCTGCACCGGGACGCGATCGAGGGCGACCTCGCGTCGGGCGTCCTGTGGGTCACGCTGCTGTTCGCGAGCGTGCTCGGTGTGAACCGTCTGTTCGCGGGCGAGCACGAGGGCGGCGCGCTCGACGGGCTGCTGCTGGCCCCGATCGACCGCACCGCGATCTACGTGGCCAAGGCGAGCGCGCTGTTCCTCTACCTCGTGCTGCTCGAGCTCGTGGCCGTGCCGGCGTTCGCGCTGCTCCTGCTCGGGCCCGGCCTCGGGGCCGCCCTCCCAGAGCTCCTCCTCATCCTGCTGCTGGCCGACCTCGGCCTCGCCGCGGTGGGCGCGCTGGTCGCCGGCCTGGCGGCTGAGGCGCGCTCGCGCGACCTGATCGTGCCGCTGCTCCTGCTGCCCCTTCTCGTGCCGCTGCTGATCGCCGCCGCGCGGGCCACGGAGCCGCTGCTGGCCACTCCGGCCGGGCCCGAGGACCTCGCCGGTTGGCTGGGTTTCATGGCTCTCTACGATACGGTCTTCCTGCTGGTTGCAGTAGCCGTCTTCGACTTCCTCCTAGAGGACTGAGGGGCTGACAGTGCGGTCCAGACCGCTGTTCGGCAACGGGCTTCGCGCCCTCTCGATCACCTCCGCCGTACTGCTCGCGGCGGGCTTCGGGCTGGCGTTCTTCTACGCCCCGCTCGACGCCGACCAGGGGATCATCCAGAAGATCTTCTACGTGCACGTGCCGATGGCGATCGTCGCGCTCTGCGGCTTCGTGGCGGGCGGCATCATGGCCATCCAGCACCTGCGTACCGGCGACCGGAGCTGGGACATGCGCTCGTACGTGGCGATCCACATGTCGATCGTGCTCGGCGTGGGCGTGCTGGTCACCGGGGGGATCTGGGGCAAGGCGTCCTGGGGCCACTGGTGGGAGTGGGACGAGCCGGTGCTGGTCTCGTTCCTGATCGTGTTCCTCCTGTACTGCTGCTACCAGCCGCTGCGCTTCTCGATCGCCGACCCCGAGCGCCAGGGCCGCTACGCGTCGGTCTTCGCGATCGCCGCGGGCGCGTTCGTGCCGATCAACTTCCTCGCGGTGCGGATGGCCACGCAGGAGCTCCACCCGCGCGTGCTCTCGGAGACCGGCGGCAGCATGCCGGGCGAGATGCGGCTGGCGTTCTTCGTCTGCCTCGCCGGCATGGCGCTGCTGTTCGCGACGCTGTGGAAGCTCGAGCTGTCGTCGAAGAACGCGTCGGAGCAGCTCAAGCGGCTGCGGATGCGGCTCGAGGAGACGCCGTTCGAGGCCCCGGGCGGCGCCACGGCACGCCCGCCGGCGGTCCCGGCGCGACCGAGCGGGGTGGAGTGAAGGTGGACCTGCTTCCGCTCGCGCTCACCGGCCGCCAGTACGTGGCGGCGGCGTACCTCGTCTTCCTCGCCCTCGTGCTCCTGTACGTGGTGATCATCAGCTCGAAGATCGCGCGCCTCGAGCGCGAGGTGAACACCCTCGGCGAGCTGGCCGACAAGAGGCCGCGATGAGCGCCGCGATCCTCGCCATCGGCGCCTCGCACAAGACCGCTCCGCTGGCGCTGCGCGAGCGGCTCGCGCTGCCGGAGGGCCGCGCGGCGCACGTGCTGTCCGAGATCGTGTCGCACCCGGAGATCCGCGAGGCGGTGGCGATCTCGACCTGCAACCGCACCGAGCTGTACATGGTCGTGGGCGATCCCGTCGAGGCCGAGAGCGCCGCGCTCGGCTGCGTCTCGCGCCAGGTCGGGATGCGGCCCACCGAGCTGGTCGGCAGCCTCTACTCGCACCGCGACGGCGAGGCCGTGCGGCACCTGTTCGAGGTGGCGGCGGGGCTCGACTCGATGGTCGTGGGCGAGGCCGAGGTGCTCGGCCAGGTCAAGCGCGCTTACGAGCTTGCGCTCGTCGAGGGGGCCACCGGGCCGATCTCGAACCGCCTGTTCCGCGACGCGATCGCGACCGGCAAGCGGGTGCGGACCGAGACCGCGCTCGGGCGCGCGCACGACTCGGTGTCGAGCGTGGCGGTGGACCTCGCGCGCTCGCTGCTCGGCGACCTCGCCGCGCGCAGCGTGCTGATGATCGGCGCGGGCGAGACCGCGGAGCTCACCGCGAAGGCGCTGCACCAGCGCGGCGCCGACACGATCTTCGTGGCCAACCGCCGCCACGACCGCGCGATCGGCCTCGCGCAGCGCTTCGGCGGCAGCGCGGTCCGCTTCGAGGACCTGCCCGCGCGGCTGCTGGACACCGACATCGTGGTGAGCTCGACGGCGTCGCCGCACCAGATCGTCGGCGCTGACGAGCTGGTCGAGGTCATGGGCCAGCGCGAGGGCAGGCCGCTGCTGATCATCGACATCGCGGTGCCGCGCGACATCGACGCGTCGGTGCGCGACGTCCCGGGCGTCACGCTCTACGACATGGACGACCTCCAGCGCGAGGCCGCGCGCAACCTGTCGGTGCAGTCCGCGGAGGCCACGCGCGCGCGGGCGCTGGTCGAGGACGAGGCGGCGCGCTTCGAGCGCTGGTCCGCGAGCCTCGACGTGGTGCCGACGATCGCGGCGCTGCGCGAGCGCGGCGAGGAGATCGTGGCGCAGGTGCTGCGCGAGAACGAGTCGCGCTGGGTGGGGCTCGGCGAGGAGGACCGCGCGCGCGTGGAGCTGATGGCGCGGGCGGTGGTGAGCAGGCTGCTGCACGAGCCGACGCTGCGGCTGAAGGCCGCCGAGGGCGACGAGTCGTACGTGTTCGTCCAGGCGCTGCGCGAGCTGTTCGCGATCGACGCCGGCGAGCTCGAGGCGCCCCCGAGCGCGGCCGAGGTCACCTCGCTCGACGAGCGCCGCCGGCGCCAGTCGCGCTGACGGTCCGGCTCGGCACGCGCGGCAGCGCGCTCGCGCTCGCGCAGGCGCGGATGGTGGCCGGGTGGCTCGACGCGGACGTGGAGCTGATCGAGATCACGACGTCGGGCGACGAGCGGACGGCGGGCGGAGCCCCCGGGCCTGCGGCCCGCACCGGGCGCCCCGGGCCTCCGGCCCGTGCCGGGCGCCCCGGGCCTCCGGCCCGTGCCGGGCGCGTGGCTTCGCCCCCCACCGACAAGTCGCGCTTCGTCAAGGAGATCGAGGAGGCGCTGCTGCGCGGCGATGTCGACCTCGCGGTCCACTCCGCGAAGGACGTGCCGGGGGAGCTGCCCGAGGGTCTCGCGATCGTCGGGGTGCCGGAGCGCGCGGACCCGCGCGACTCGCTCTGCGGCGCCGCCTCGCTCGACGCGCTTGCCGAGGGCGCGCGCGTGGGTACGAGCAGCCTGCGCCGCCGCGCGCAGCTGCTCGCCGCGCGGCCCGACCTGCGCGTGGAGGACGTGCGCGGGAATGTGGACACGCGGCTGCGGCGCCTCGCCGACGGCGACTACGACGCCCTGGTCCTCGCGGCGGCGGGGCTGGCGCGGCTCGGCCGCGACGAGGGCTCCGCGATCCCGGCCGCCACGATGGTGCCCGCGCCCGGCCAGGGTTGCCTCGCGCTCGAGGCACGCGCGGGCGACGCCGAGATGGCCGTGCTCGCCGCGGCGCTCACCGACCGCGCGGCGCTGACGGCGCTGACGGCCGAGCGCGCGCTGGTGGGCGAGCTGGAGGCGACGTGCAACACGCCGCTGGCGGCGTATGCGGAGCTCGTGACGAGCGCCGCTCCCGGCGGAGCCGCGCCGCCTCCGGGCGAAGCCGCTGCGCCGGGCGAAGCCGCTGCGCCGGGCGAAGCCGCCGCGCCGGGCGAAGCCGCCGCGCCGGGCGAGGCCGCTGCGCCGGGCGGAGCCGGTGCCGGCACACTCCGCCTCACCGCCTTCGCCGGCCTCCCGGACGGCAGCCACTGGATCACCGACGTGCTCGAGGGCGACGCGGCCGATCCCGCCGCGCTCGGCCGCGCCATGGCCGAGC
>DASVPL010000043.1:0-6278 GCA_036382905.1 Thermoleophilaceae bacterium
CGCGCAGCGGCTCCGCCCGCGCCGCCGCCCACGCGCCGCGCGGCCGCCCGCCGCGCCGCCTACAGCTCCGGCTCGATCGCGCCCTCGCTCAGTGCGATCGCCACTGCGTGCTCGCGGTTGCGCGCGCCGAGCTTGCGCAGCACGCTCTTCACACGGCTGCGCACGGTGTGCGGGCTCACGTGGAGCAGCTCGGCCACCTCCCCGGTCGCCCGGCCCTCCGCGAGCCGCTCGAGAACGTCGCGCTCGCGACGGGTGAGGTCGGCCGTGCGGCCCGGCCGCCGGCGCGGCTCGGCCTCGAGCGCGTCGAGGTCCTTCAGGTCGAACCGGCCCGCGAGGTCGTGCAAGCTGCGCTGTACCTCCACCTCTCGGAAAGCTACTGGTGACGCAGGCGTCAAACACCGCCTGGGCGGCCTTGCAACGGTCCTTGCGCCTATCCTGCCCGCGCGTGCGGCTCCCCGTACAGCTCCTGGTGCTCGCCGCGGCGTTCGCGGGCGGAGCTCTGATCGCCGGCGCGGCCGGCGCGGCTAACCTCGGCACAGCCCTCGCGTTCGGGCAGATCGCGTTCGTCATAGCGCTGGTCGCGACTCTGCTGCGCACATGACCACCGCGCTCGTGGCGGTCGGCGGCCTCGCGGGGGTGCTCGCGCGCTACGGCATCGGCCGTGCCACGGCCGGCAGCGAGGCGCTGCTGTGGTCAACGGTCGGGATCAACCTCGCCGGCTCGTTCATGCTCGGCCTGCTCGTCGGCAGCTCGTGGTTCTCGCGCGACGTGCGCGAGGGGCTCGGCGTCGGGTTCCTGGGCGGCTTCACGACCTTCTCCACGTTCTCGGTCCAGATCGTCACCGAGGCGGACGCCGGCCGCACGGGCACCGCCGCGCTGTACCTGGCGGCGTCGGTGGTGGGCGGCATCGCCGCTGCGGCCGCGGGGTACGCACTCGCACGCACCGCGCACTAGGGCGCTGCGCCATACACCGCTCGGCGCGCGCCGCGCACTAGGCGCCGCGCCATACGCCGCTCGGCGCGCGCCGCCGCTCAGCGCCGCGCCCGTACGCAGCTCCCCGCGGTTTCGTGCTTCCGCATTAGTTGCCTCAGGCAAGCTATTATCTGCCTGTGGCCAGTGACGAGCACGTCGCCGCCGTGCGCGGCTTCAACCGCTTCTACACGAACGTCGCCGGCCTGCTGCGCGAGGGGCTCCTCGGTACCGACCTGACCCTCACCGAGGCGCGGGTGGTCTTCGACCTCGCCCAGCGCGAGCAGACCGAGGTGGCGGCGCTGCGCGCGGCCCTGGCGCTGGACGCCGGCTACCTGAGCCGCGTGATCGGCCGGCTGGAGAGCCGCGGCCTACTGGAGCGCGAGCGCTCCGCGCAGGACGGTCGCCGCCAGGTGCTCACCCTCACGGCACGCGGCCGGCGTCGCTTCCAGACGATCGACGCGCGCTCGGCGCGCGAGGTCGCCGCGCTGCTCGACCCCGTCCCGGAGAGCGACCGGCGCCGGCTCGTGGGCGCGATGGCGACGATCGAGGACGTGCTCGGCGCGTGCGAGCGCCCCGCGTCGTTCGTGCTGCGCCCGCCCGCTCCCGGCGACTACGGGTGGATCGTCGAGAACCACGCCCGCGTCTACTCCGACGAGTTCGGCTTCGACGTGCGCTTCGAGGCGCTGATCGCGCGGATCGTCGGCGAGTGGGCGGCCGACCACGACCCCCACCGCGAGGCGTGCTGGATCGCGGAGGTGGACGGCGAGCCGGCCGGGAGCATCTTCTGCATGCGCAAGTCGGAGCGGGTGGCGAAGCTGCGTCTGCTGTGCGTCGCCCCGCGGGCGCGCGGGACGGGCGTCGGCAGCCGCCTGGTGGACGAGTGCCTGCGCTTCGCCCGCAGCGCGGGCTACCGCCGCATCGTCCTCTGGACCCAGGACAACCTCACCGGCGCGCGTCGGATCTACGAGCGCGCGGGCTTCAGGCTCGACGACGAGGAGGCGCACACGATGTTCGGGCCCGAGGTGCGCGGCCAGAACTGGTCGCGCACGCTCTAGGCGCCCGGCGTCGAGCACCCGAAGTCAGAAACGTCCCTATGTGGGACGCTTCTGACTTCACCCGGCCGCGCACCTACGCGCCGCGCAGGCCGAGCTCCGCCTCGGCTCGCGCCAGGTCCTCCTCCGTGTCCACGCTCCGCACCACGGCTGCCGGCACCTCTACCAGCACCGGCCCCAGCGCGTCCACGGTCCGCGTGAGCGCCGCATCGGGAGGGGCCGCGCGCAGCGCCGCGGCGGCGTCCGGCGCGTAGGCCCCGAACACCGGCTGGATCACCCCGCCCGCGACCGCCACCGCCGCCCGCCCATCCCCCAGCGCCTCCGCCACGCGCGCGCACGCCTCGGCGGTCACGAACGGCATGTCCGCCGCGCACACGAGCACGGGCCCGCCAGCGCGCTCGAGCGCGTGTGCGATCCCGAGCGCGGGGTGATGGCCGTCGTCGGGCTCGTCCCAGCGCTCGACTCCCGGCAGCGCGGGCAGCTCGACCACCGCCTTCGCCACCACCACGACGCGCTCGCACGCCTGCGCCAGCGCGGCCGCTGGCCACGCGATCAGCGGCCGCCCCGCGAGCTCGCGGCCCGGCTTTCCACCGCCCATCCGCCGCCCCCGGCCGCCGGCGAGTATCGCCCCGATCATGGCGCGTATGCTCCCAGCCCCTTGGCCCTCGGCACGTTCATCTCGGTAGGACGCTCACTCGACTCCTCCGTGCGCCGCGCGAGCCGCGCCGAGGAGCTCGGCTACGACTCGGTCTACACGACGCACATCGCGGGGCTCGACTCGCTCACGGTCCTCGCCGCCTACGCCTGCGCCACCGAGCGCGTGCGGCTCGGCACCGGCGTAATGCCGCTCTACTCGCGCACGCCGGTCGCGACCGCGCAGCAGGCGCTCACGATCGACCAGCTCTCGGAGGGCCGGACCGTGCTCGGCATCGGCGTCTCGCACAAGATCACCGTCGAGAACTGGTTCGGCACCGAGATCGGCAAGCCGGTGGCCGACATGCGCGAGTACGTGGCCACGCTGCGCGCGATCTTCGCGGGCGAGGAGCCGCCCCAGGACCACGAGCGCTTCCGCACCCAGTTCCGCTTCATGGGCCCGCAGCCGCGCGCGGACCTGCCGATCTACCTGGCCGCGCTCTCGCCCGGGATGCTGCGCCTGGCCGGTGAGGTCGGCGACGGGGTCGTGCTCTGGCTCTGCAACCCGGAGTACATCCGCGAGGTGGTCATCCCCGAGCTGCGCACCGGCCGCGAGCGCGCCGGCAAGGACCTCGACGGGTTCGACGTGGTGGCCGCGGTGCCGAGCGCCGTGACCGACGACCCCGACGCCGCTCGCGAGCGCCTTCGCGGCGAGCTGATCACCTACTTCTCGCTGCCCTTCTACCGCAAGATGCTCGAGCGGTCGGGCTTCGGCGACGACATCGAGCGCTTCGACGCGAAGATGTCCGGCGGCGACGCCAAGGGGGCCACGGCCGAGATCTCGGACCGCTTCCTGAACCTGCTCGGCGCGATCGGATCGGCCGACGAGGCGAAGGCCTCCGTGCAGCGCTACGTGGACGCAGGCGCCACCTCGCCGTGCGTCGGCGGCGTCTCGGGCACGGACTTCGACGCGACGCTCGAAGCGCTCGCGCCGACCCAGTAGCTACCGCTCGCCCGCGGCGGGCCCCCGCGAGGCGATCCGGAAGCGCCCCTTCTCGCGCGCCAGCCGGATCGTGTCCTGCACCGGCTTCTGGCCCCTCACGCTCGCCTGCACGGTCACGTCGGCGGTCTCGCCGCGCACGGTCAGCCCGACGATCTGCACACGCGGCTCGCGCAGCTTGGCGGTCTCCTGCGCCAGGACCGACTGGCAGTCGTCGCCCCCGGCCGCCTCGCGGGCCTCGGTCGTGTAGAGCTGGTCGCAGATCGTCGCGAAATCGCGCGCCGCGAGCGCCCGCCTGAACGCCTCGACCGTCTCGACCGCCTCCTTAGGCGTGCCGCTCACCGCGGGGGGTCCGTCGTCCCCGTCGCGGATCACCGCGACCGCCACGATCACGACCACGCCCGCGACCGCCGCGAGGAACAGAGGCTCCCTCAGGACCCGCCCGATTCGCAACCGATCGCCCATCCGGGACTTATAGCTGTTCGGGCTGGACGCTCTCCGCCATAATCCGCGCATGGAGGGATCGGCCGCGGACTCGCTCGGGACGTCGGCGAGCTGGCTGCGCTGCTATCGCTGCTGGTCGCAGAACCTGGAGGTCCAGGTCCACTACGAGGGCGTGCTTAAGGTCGATCCCCAGTCGGGGGAGGCCGTCGAGCCCGTGGAGGAGATCCAGGAGGCGGTCGTCCAGTGCCTCGACTGCCTGCACGACCAGCCCCACCTGAGCCTCGCCTTCTACGAGGAGAACGGCCGCCGGATCAGCCGCATCGAGGCCGTCGAGGACCGCTGGGAGCGGATGATCTCCGGCACGCCGTGGGTGGCCTCCTGCACCGTCACGGTGGACTCCGACGCCGTCGAGAGCTGCTCCGGCCCCGAGGCCGCCGACTCGCTGGCGTTCGGCGCCTTCGGCGACCACGGCACGCGCGAGTTCTTCACCCACGTGCGCTTCCACAAGCACGACGGCGACCGGATCGTCGTGCACATGCTCGTCGAGCTCTACGCGCGCTCGTCCGAGGAGGCGAACGAGGTGCTGGAGGAGGCCGCGCGCGGCCCCCTCTCGATCACCTCACTCGCCGAGGAGTCGCGACCCCCGCTCGCCACTCCTGACGACGAAGACGCGCACTAGCGGCGCGTCTCCGCCCCCACTAGCGAACCGCGTCGACGATCTCGCTGGTCAACCCGGGGAACTTCTGCAGGAACTCGACGCGCTCGCCCGTGAGCGTGTCGACGATCCGCCGGTACTCGTCCTCGCGCCCCTGCGACTCGTAGAGTTCGCGCGGGCGCAACACGCCGGCGTCCGAGTCCTCGATGCCGGGCACGCGGGTGGCGACCTGGTATCCGAAGTCCGGGTCGGTCTCCCACTCGATCGTGCCCTCGGCGACGCCCTTCACGATCGCGCTCGAGTGCGGGATGCGCACCTTCGCCGAGCGCTCGTCGCCGTCCGGACCGCCCACGCGGCCGGTGTTCATCAGGTACACGTCGAGCTGGTGCTCGGCCATGAGCTCCAGGAAGCGGTTGCCCTGGTGGTCGTGGTCATCGGGGAAGAACGGGTTCGTCCCCGGCACACGCAGGAACTTCCCGGCCTCCTCGGCCCCGCCCGCGCTCGTGCCCTGCGTCTCGCCGAGCATGAAGTACGCCGCGGCCTGCTCGGCGTTCAGCTTGGCGACCGCCGGGATGATGTTCTCGTTCCTGTTGAGGATCAGCAGGAAGTCGGCGGCCTGGAGGTCCCGCGCGTCGCCCGCCTCGATCGACGAGAACGAGAACGTCGCGCGCCCGTTCTGCGTGTAGCTCGTGTCGAAGAAGTCGAGCTCTCCGCTCTCGTCCTGCGACACGTTCTCAAGGTACGCCTCGGGCCGGGTGACCGCCCCGTGGATCGTCGGCTCGTCCTCGGTCGAGAGGGCGAACGTCTTGGCGAAGCAGCCGGCCTCGGTCGCGTAGACCTTGCCGCCCGGCATCATCGCCACGAAGTCGTCCTGCACCGGGAGCGAGCCGTTCTGACGCGTGAACGTCGTCGTGGTCTTGCCGGTGCCCGACAGGCCCACGATCAGGCCGACCTTGTCGCCCGAGTCCGTCGGGATGACCTTGCAGCCCGCGTGCAGCGGCAGCCCGCCGCGATCGAACACGAGCTTGTTCCACATGCGCAGCCCGCCCTTCTTCGACTCACCGAAGTAGTCGGAGTTGCAGACGCGCGTGACGCCTCGCTCGAGGTCCACGGAGATCACGCGATCGTTCGGGAAGCCCTCGACCTTGAGGTTGGGCGTGTAGATGACGGTGAGCTCCGGCTCGAAGCCGTCGCGATCCTCGACATCGAAGTAGAGCTGCTTCTGCATGCCGGCGATGTTGGCGTTCGACTCCTCGATGTAGAGCCGTGCGGGCGTGCGGAAGTCCGGGTCGTTGCCGATGTAGCCGTCCACGACGACCATGTCACGACCGGCGATGTACTCGTCCTGCAGGCGAGCGACGCGCTCCCCCTCCTCGCGCGAGATGGCCTGCTGCGAAGAGGAGTCGGGGTCGTCTAGAACCAGGAAGGTGGACGCCTTCGAGCGGGCGAGCACCTCCGTCTGGACGTTCAGGTTGTCGTACTTCGTCCGCCGGGCGTTCGGCATGTTCGCCGCGAGCTCCTT
>DASVPL010000044.1:0-12911 GCA_036382905.1 Thermoleophilaceae bacterium
TCGACCCGCTCGTCGAGGCGGCTGTCGAGATCCTGGAGGATCCGGTCGGCCTGCTGCTGGGTGAGCCGCTTGGCCTTGACCGCCTTGGCGATGTCGGCGCGGATCGCCTTCTCCATCGCGTCCTTGAGGCCGTCGACGGACTTGTTCTTCGCCTTGGCCACGTCGGCGAGCGACTTGCCGTCCATCAGCTGGTCGCGCAGCTGGTCCTCGGACAGGCCGAGATAGTCGGCCGCAGCGTCCATGCCGGGCGGGGGACCGTGATGGCCGCCGGGGCCACCGTGGCCGGGGCCGCCGGGCCCGCCGAGGAACGGCACGCCGCCGCCCTGCTCGAGCCGCTGCTTCATCTCGTCGCCCTGCGCCTTCGTGATCCGGCCGTCCTTGACGGCCTGGTCGATGCGCGCGGCCGCGGCCTCCTTGAGCGCCTTCGTGAGCTGCTCGGGGGTCACGTTGAGGCGGTTGGCGGCATCGTCGAGGAACGCCTGCTGCTCCTTCTCGCCGCCGCCGATGCCATGCGCCACGGCGTAGGTCCCGCCGCTGAGCGCCAGGACCGTCGCGCCGGCGATGACGGCCACGCGTCGTGTCAGCTTTCTCTTCATCGCTGCTCCTTCGTTCGGGGGTGGAAGGTCATGGCATCACCCGTCCGTGTGAGAACCGGAAGGGGCGCGTAAGAAGTCCGTATGAGTGGAGGTGCGCCGCTGGCGCTCGGTGGAGCCGCCGTCCCAGCCGGAGCCGCTTCCGCCGTCCCAGCCGGAGCCGCTCGTGGAGCCGCCGTCCCAGCCGGAGCCCGAGCCGCTCGTCGAGGCGGAGCTGCCCCAGGCGGAGCCGGAGCCGCCGCCTCGGCCCGAGCCGGAGCGGCTTCCGCCGCCGTCCCAGCCGGAGCCGGAGCCATCGCCGGGACCGCCCGAGCCGCCCGAGCCGCCCGAGCCTCCGGGGCCGCCGGGACCGCCGCGCCCGCGCGCGGCTTCGCGCGTGCCGTCCCCTCCCGGTCCCTCGCCGCCGCGCTCGCGCCGCTCGCCGTCGCGCCCGGGAGCACCGTCGCCCGAGCCGTCGCGCACCAGCACCACGTCCGCCGCCTCGCGCTCGGCGGCCAGCGCGACCGTGCGTCGCGTCGCGCCGCCTCCGCCGCCCGCGGCGGCCACGACCGCCTTGCGCCCCGCCACCGCGGGGGTCATGCTCACATCGCCCGGGACCCGCTGGGGCAGGCCGCCCGCGACCTCCACCGCGCCCGCGCGGTCGCCCGCCCCGGAAGCGCCCTCGCGATCGAGCGCCAGCTCCGCCGTCCCGACGCCGCCGGTCAGGAGCGCCGCCACCGCCGCTCCCTTCGCGAGCCCTCCGAGCAGCGCCGAGCCGCCGGTCACGCCGCCCGCGGCGCCGCCGGCCGAGAGGATCCCGCCGAACAGCTCGGGCGCTCCCACGCCCCACGGCAGCAGCGCGGCCGCTGCGGCGCGGCGGCGGCCGCGGGTCTCAGACGAGAACTCGCGGCACCCGGCGCACGTCTCGAGGTGCGATCGGATCCGCCGGTTGCGCAGCCGCCTGCCGTCGGCGCCCGCGAGCTCCATCCGGATCGCGTCGCACGACTGCTCGCGCCCGGCCCGCGACTCGACGAGCCCCGACCGAGCGGTGAACACGAGCTGGCGCGCGTTGCCCTCGCTGGTCGCCAGCGCGAGCGCGATGTCGGCGTACTCGAGGTCCGCCCACTCGCGCATGACGAGCGCGGCGCGCTGCCCCTCGGGAAGAGCGTGCAGGTCGGCGACCACCTCGGCCATCCGCTCGCGACCCACCACCTCCTCGTCCGCACCCGCGCTGCCGCGGAGGCGCTCGGAGTCGACCAGCGGCTCGTCGTCGCCGCGCCGGCGCCGGAGCAGGTCGATCGCCTCGTTGTGGACGATCCGGAAGAGCCACGGCCGCACGGGCGCCTTGCGCGACTGCGCCCGCAGCGCCACCAGCGCCTTCATCCAGGCGCTCTGGAGCACGTCGCGCGCGTCGTCGGCATTGCGCACGATCGACAGGGAGTAGCCGTGCAGCGCGCCGTCGTAGCGGCGGTAGAGCATCGCGAACGCCGGGTCGCTGCCCGATCCGGCGAGCGTGGCGAGCCGCTCGTCGGAGGGGAGTCGGGGCGAGCGGATCACGGTGGGCAGTCTCGTCTCGGGTTCTAAAAGCCGTTTGTGAGTGACGTAAGAATCGGCGAAGAACGGCGGCGGACGGGCGCGAAAGCCCGCCCGCCGCCGTCGCTCCGTCAGCTACGGGCGGGTGCTCCCGCGCGGGTCGACCCGTCCTCGGGGCAGTCGCGACCGTCGCCGGCCTGACCGTCGGACACCTGGCTCGCCGACGTGCTGCTCGAGCCGAGCGCCGTCAGCAGCGCCCGGACCTCCGTCTGCGTCGCCTGGGCCTGCGCCTTCGCGTCGTTCAGCGCGGTCGTCGCCTCCGGCGTGAGCGTGTCGTCGCTCAGCGCCTCGTCGATCGCCTCGACCTCGTCGTCGATCTCCTCGTCGATGCCCTCGAGCACGTGCCTGTACGCCTGCTGGTCGGCCACCGGCAGCGCACCGATCGCGTCGACGGTCGCGTCACGACCGGTCAGCGCCGCGTCGAGGGTCTCCTCGATCTCGCTCACGAGCGTCGTCTCGGTCACGCCGTCGAACAGCGCGGCCGTGGCGTCGACGATCTTGTGCTGTGCATTCGTGAGCGCCCACGCGGAGGCGGGGCCGTCGTCGGCGTTCGCCGTGACCCGCTTGTTGCCCGACTTCTGAGCCGAGGCGAGGTTCTTGCGGACCGCCGACAGCGAGCTGATCGCCCCCGCCGTCTCACCGTCGTCCACGCGCTCCTCGGCCTTGTCGAGCGCGCGACTGGCACGCTTGAGCCGGCTCGACACGCGGCTCGGCACGTCCTGGCGGTCGATCGCGGCGCCGCGCGCGTCGCGCTCGCCGGGGCCGCCGTGGTGCCCGCCGCGCGCCAGCGCCGACGGCGCCAGCAGGGCAAAGCTCGCGACCAACACCGCGAGCATCAGGATCTTGCGTTGGAACATCTGGCCTCCTCGTGGGGCGTCGACTGGGGACACCCGAACTACGAGGGGGCGCGGCGTGCGTTAGGAGGTTCCTCTACGAGGGAGCCATCTGCGCGAACTGGCGCTCGAGAGCCTTGACCGCACCATCGCGCCAGGGCGCCGCCATCGGCGCGGAGGCGGGATCGGGGAAGATCTCCTCCTCCCCGTTCTCGACCGCGTCGAAGATGGCCAGCGCGACCGATTCCGGGGATGCCTTCGGTATGTCGGCGCCGCGCGTCATGTCGGTGTCCACCGGGCCCGGCAGGACCGCGTGAACCCTCACCCCCTGCTCGGCGACACGAGCGCGAAGCGACTGGGTCAGGGAGAACGCGGCCGCCTTCGAGACGGAGTAGGCCGGAATTATGAACGGCAACGGGGCGAGCGAGTTCACCGAGAGCATGTTCACGATGGCCCCGCGGGAGCGGGTCAGCGCCGGCAGGAAGGCCTGCGTCACGGCGTAGGTCCCGAAGAGGTTCACGGCCAGGTGGCGTTCGAGTGCGTCGGGGTCGGACAGGTCCTCGAACAGGGCGATGCCGGCGTTGTTGATCAGCATGTCGAGCGACTCGACCTGCTCGGCAGCCGCCTGGATCTGCTCCGAGTCGGTGACGTCCAGGCTCACGGGCGTCACCCGGTCGTCCGGATGGTCCAGCGTCTGGCGGGTCCCGGCGTACACCCGCCTGGCGCCCCTGGCCAGGGCTTCGGCCGCCAGCGCCTGCCCGATACCGCGGTTGGCCCCGGTCACCAGGACTGTCTTGTCTCTCACGGTCATGTCTTTCTCTCCTGTCATAGGCGTGATCGAGCGGAGGTCAGGGGACCAGGGCCAGCTTCCCCACGGTGGCCCGGGCTTCCAGATCCGCGAGCGCCTTCGGGCCGTCGGTGAGCTCGTACGCGGTGGGCTGCGCGGGCCCGAGCACCCCGGCGGCGAGCAGCTCGAACAGCTGGCCCATGACCTCACCGAAGATCTGCGGTGCGGTCTGGATCAGGATGCCGATGTTCAGGCCGATCACGTGGACCTGGTGCCGGTAGACCAGGTCCCAGTTGGTGATCGCGGCCTCCCCGCCGGCCAGTCCGTAGACGACGACCCGGCCGGTGACCCGCTTGGCCGCGGCCAGGCTGGCGTCGAGGGTGGCGCCGCCGACCGACTCCAGCACCAGGTCGACGCCCGCGCCGTCGGTCAGCCCCACCACCTCGGCGGCGATGTCGGTGCCGCGGGAGTCGATCACGTGGTCGGCGCCCAGCGCCCGCACCACCTCGTGCTTGTCCGGCGAGGCCGTGGCGATCACCGTCGCCCCGTAGTGCTTGGCGATCTTCACCGCGGCCTGGCCGGTCCCGCCGGCGGCGGCGTGGATCAGCACGGTTTGGCCCGCGGTCACGCCGCCCAGCGGCTTGAGCGCCGCCATCGCCGTCGGCCAGTGCACGACCATGCCCAGCGCCTGCTCGTCGGTCCAGCCGGCCGGCACCGGTAGCGCGGCGACCGCGGGCAGCACCATGTACTCGGCGAAGGCGCCGCCCTTGATGCCGGTGCCGATGACGTGCATGCCGGGCTCCAGGCCGGTCACCCCCTCACCGACCGCGGTGACCTCGCCGGCGCCTTCGATGCCCGCCAGATACGGCGGCTGCGGGCCGCCCGCGAACGTGCCGCGAGCCTGCGAGATGTCGACGAAGTTGACGCCGGCGGCGGTCACGCGGATCAGGATCTCGCCGGGGCCCGGGCTCGGTACCGGCGCGTCGCTGATCAGGCGCAGGTCCCGCGGGCCGTCCAGGGAGGTCTGCTGGAGGGCGCGCATGGTGGCGGGGATGCTCATTCCGATCTGGGTCCTTTTCCTTGGCTTGCGTGTCGAGGTCGAACTGCCTTCAGCCAGGGAGACCCGACGAGAACGGAAAAGGAATCGCTGAACGCCCAATCCCTCCGGCGAGCACCGGAGAGAGCCGGCTAAGCGGGCGTTGCCTGCGCCATGTCCGGCCGGAACCCGAACACGGTGGTGACCAGTCGCGGGTCGCCGAAGGAGACGACCCGGAGGATGCCCGCGTCGGTCATCGTGAACACGCAGATTCCGTACGGCTGGTAGTCCCCGTCCCGGTCACGGGTGTAGACCGCCGCGGCGGGCTGCCCGTTTGCGCTGGTGGCCAGCATGCGCCAGTCACCGGGCGACCCCAGGAGGTGGTCGCGCAGGAATGGAATGCAGGTCTCGCGGCCGGCGAACCAGGTGCGCAGAGGCGTCGCCTCGATCGTGGCGTGCTCCACCAGGAGCCGCTCCAGTGCGGAGGCGTCGGCATTCTCGAATGCCTCGATGTACTGGTCGAGGAGAGCGCGGGCCTGCGGCGCGGTCGGCTCGCTGACGTGCCCGGCGGCCAGGCCCAGCTCCTCCACCCGCGCCCGCGCGCGCTGCAGCGCGCTCTTGACCGACGCCGTCGTCGTGCCGAGCATGTCCGCGACCTCGGTGGCGGGAAACGCCAGCACGTCCCGCAGGACGAGCACGGCCCGCTGCCTCGGCGGCAGGTGCTGGAGGCTGGCGATGAGCGCCAGGCGCAGTCCCTCACGCGCCGCGACGATGGTCGCCGGATCGGCCGAGTCCGGGGTCACCATCGCGTCCGGCACCGGCTCGAGCCAGCTCACCTCCGGCCCGGCCTCCTCCGGGTACGCCCCGGGATCCGGCTCGGGGTCGGACAGGCCGGACGGCAGCACTCGCCGGCTGCTCCGGCCCAGCTCGGTCAGGCACCGGTTCGTGGCTATCTGGTACAGCCAGGTGCGTACCGAGGACCGTCCCTCGAACCGTCCGTAGGACTGCCAGGCCCGCACGTACGTCTCCTGGACCAGGTCCTCCGCATCCTGGATCGAGCCGAGCATGCGGTAGCAGTGCGCGAGCAGCTCACGCCGGAACGGCTCGGTATCGCGGACGAATTCAGCGCGATCGGGCACCAGCTCAAGCTAGCGCCCGCGTACTCAGGACCGGCCGGGCCCGCTCGCCAGGCGAAGCTGGCGTTCGGCGGCCTCGAGCACTGTCTTGCGGCGCCGGTGCGTGCCCTCGTAGAGCTGCACGACGGCGATCTGCGCCGGCGACGAGTCCTCGAGCGCGGCGATGACCTCGGCGGCGTTCTGGCTGCGGTAGCCGTCCCACGGCTCCGCCACGTGGAGGTCGGTGTGGATGCCGTCCGCGGTCTCCGGGTCGGCCGACTCGGCCACGAGCACCGGCTCCTCCGAGACGTGAACCGGCTCGTCGTACTCGCTCGGCGGGACCGGGCCCGCGGCGTCCTCGGTGAGGACGGGCGCCGGCTCGACCAACGCCGAGGGCGGGGCCGCGTCCGGCGCGCCGCTGGGCTCGTTCTCGCGCAGGCCGGGCTCCGGCTCGCTCGCGGGCTCGGCGTGGGACGCCTCCGTGGTCGGCGCGACCGGCGCGGATCGGCGCGGGTCGGGGGGGCGCGACTCGGTCCGCTCCTCCTCCCGGTGGCCGTCACTCTCGTCGCCCGCGAGGCCGAGCGCCTCCCGGGCGGCACCGACCAGGGGATCGAGCACGAGGCGAGCCGCGCGCACGCCGAGGCGGAGCGGCAGGGTCACGAGCTGCGTGGCGTCGGGCACGGCCGCTACGTACCCGGCTGCGACTCCGGCCAACCAGAGCCGTCGCGTGCGCGCTCGGGTGCGTCAGCGACGGGCAGCCGCAGCCGCAGCAGCGCGCCCCCGCCCGGGGCGTTCTCCGCGCCCACCGTGCCGCCGTGCGACTCGGCCGTCTGGCGCACGATCGCCAGCCCCAGACCCGAGCCGCGCATCCCGCGGGCGGCGCGGGCGCGGTAGAAGCGGTCGAACACGTGCGGCAGGTCGGCCTCCTCGAAGCCGGGGCCGTGGTCGCGGACGGTGAGCTCGCCCGCGCCGGTCAGGTGGACCTCCACCCGGCCGTCCCCGCCCCACTTCGCCGCGTTGTCGAGCAGGTTGGTCACCGCGCGGTCGAGCCGGTCCGGCGCGCCGTGCACCAGCGCGGGCTCGAGCCGCGTGTCGAAGATCGTGGCCGGCGCCCGCCGGCGCGCGCGCTCCACGGCGGCGGCCACGATCTCGTCGAGCGCCACCTCGTCGCGATCGGCCTCGGACTCGCCCCTGCGCGCCAGCTCGACCACGTCCGACACGAGCCGGGTGAGCTCGTCGATCTCCTCGCGCACGTCGTCCATCAGCTCGCGGTGGTCGCGCTCGGGGATCTCGCGCCCGCTCTGGAGGAGCTCGATGTTCGTGCGCAGGCTCGCGAGCGGCGTGCGCAGCTCGTGCGAGGCGTCGGCCACGAGCTGGCGCTGCGCGGTGACCGAGCGCTCCAGCTCGTCGAGAGTCGAGTTGAAAGTGCGCGCGAGGCGGCCGAGCTCGTCGTCCTCGCCCTCGGGCAGGCGCCGCCCCACGTCGCGCTCGCGCGCGACCGACTCGGTGCGCTCGGTGAAGCGCCGCACGGGCGCGAGCGCCGCGCGCGTCACGATCGCGCCCAGGCCGGTCGCGAGGGCGACGCCGATCAGCGTGAAGGTGGCGAAGATCGCGGTGAGAGAGCGCAGCACGCTGTCGACCTCCGCGAGCGGGCGGGCCACCTGCACGGCCTCGCCGCTCTCCACCGGGGCCGTCAGCACGCGCAGGTGCTCGCCGTCGACGTCCCGGTCCGCGAGGAACTCCTCGGAGCCGCCGCTCGCGACCCCGCGCGTACGGTCGTCCACCGGCAGCGCCGTGCCGCTCTGGCCGCGCGGCGCGTAGGCGGTGCCGTCGGCCCGTACGAACTGGACGTAGCCCTCGGCGCCGCCGAAGCGCCCGGACGGGGGCGGCGGCAGAGGCCCGCGCGGAGGCCTCCGGGCGTCGTCCCCTCCGGGGGTGCCCGGCGCCGATCCGTCGCGAGTCGGGACCCCGGGAGGCGGGCCGCCCGGAGGCGGGGCGCCGCCGGGCCCGCCGCCCGCATCGGCGCCGCCGGGCCCGCCGCCCGCATCGGCCCCGCCGGGCCCTCCGGCCTCGCCGCCGCGCCGCCCCTCCGGCCCACCGGGGTCCTCCCGCGCGAACCGCGTCACCGCGGCCGCGCGGTCGCGCAGCGAGTTGTCCACCTCCCCGCGCATCTTGGAGCGGACGGCCACGTACGAGGCGACCGAGGCGAGCGCCACCGCGACGGCCACCGCCACGGCGGCCGACAGCGACAGGCGGCGACCGATCGTCACGGCTCGCGCAGGATGTACCCGACGCCGCGCACCGTCTGGATCAGCTCGCGCGCACCCGCGTCCGAGAGCTTGCGCCGCAGGTACCCCACGTATACGCCGAGCGAGTTCGAGCCCGGCCCGAAGTCGTAGCCCCACACGCGCTCGTTGATCATCGAGCGCGGAAGCACCTGGCGCGGGTGGCGCAGGAATAGCTCGAGCAGCCCGAACTCGGTCCGCGTGAGCCTCACGGAGGCGCCCGACACGCGCGCCTCGTACAGGTTCAGGTCGAGCTCCAGCTCCTCGAAGCGCAGCACGCCGCCGTCGTCGGGCACGCTGCGGCGCAGCAGGGCGCGCAGCCGCGCGAGCAGCTCCTCGAGCGCGAACGGCTTGACGAGGTAGTCGTCGGCACCGGCGTCGAGCCCGCGCACGCGCTGGTCGATCTCGTCGCGCGCCGTGAGCATCAGCACGGGAAGCGCGTCGCCCGAGTCGCGCAGCGCTCGGCACACCTGGAGCCCGTCGAGCTCGGGCATCATCACGTCGAGCACGAGCGCGTCGGGCCGATCGCGTGAGATCGAGCTGAGCGCCTCCGCGCCGTCCTCGGCCTCGCTCACGCGGTAGCCCTCGAGCGTCAGCGCCCGCCGCACCGCCGAGCGGACCGAGCGTTCGTCGTCTGTGACGAGCACGTGCATGCCATCAGTCTGGCCGCTCCGGCGAAGAGGCTCGTAAGAAAGCCCGCGCGCGGCGGGCGGAGCCCGCTAGTAGAGCGACCGCGCCCCGCGCACGTCGTCCTTCGTGAGCGGGTGGTCGAGCCAGTACGACAGCGAGTGCCGGTCGCAACGTCCCGGGGTGCCGCCCGACCCGAAGGTCGGGTTCATGCGCGCGCAGGTCTCGCCCTCGTGGCCCAGCCCGAGCACGTGTCCGAACTCGTGGACCGCCGTGAGCGTCGACACCCCGCTCCCGCAGCCCGGGTGGATCTGCATCACCGAGACGCCGCGCCTGCCGGGGTATCCCACCCGCGCCGCGCCGCCGCAGTTGCTCTGCCCGCGTGAGACGAGCACCCGCGCCGCGTCCTCGGCGGAGCTCACGAACCGCACGCCCAGGTTGCGGGCGTTCCACACCCGCGCCGCGCGCTTGACCGGCTTCTTCAGCTCACCGGCGGGCACGTGGTAGGTGATGTCGCCGGCGGGCCAGGCGCGGCCGGCGATCTCATACGCACTCGCGTCGGCGGAGCCGAGACAGACGAGCGCGAGCGCCGTGCAGAGGAGGACGCGCCTCACGGAATCCGCGCTCCCCCGCGGATCGACATCGCCGCGGCGGCCAGCAGCAGCACGAGTCCGCCGGCCGCGAACGCCCCGGTGACCTCGCGCTTGCGCTGCTTGGTGCCGAGCCGCGAGCCGAGCGTCTTGTAGACCGTCGCCAGCTCGCCCTCGTCCTCGGCCGAGAACGCCCGGCCGCCCGAGCGATCGGCTATCTCGGCGAGCGTCTCCGGATCGGGAGTGGCGGGAAGCGGCGGCCCGAAGCCGGGGTTCGGCACGGTCGCGTTGGTCGTTCCGAGGCTGACCGTGTAGATCGGGATGCCGAGCCGCCTGGACTCGACGGCCACCTCCACCGGGTTGCGCCCGATCGTGGTCTTGCCGTCGGAGAGCAGCACGATCGCCGTGGGCGTCTTGCGCTCGCCCTGGCGCTCGCGGCGTAACAGGTCGAGCGCTGACGCCAGGGCCTCGCCCGTGGCGGTGCCGCCGTCGGCCACCTGGCCGTCGATCACGCCGCGCGCGTCGTCGTGGTCCTGACTCGGCGCCCTGATCGCGTCGGGGAAATCGGAGAAGGCGACCGCACCCACGCGCACCGCCGCGGGGAGCTGGTCGAGGAAGCTGCGCGCGGCGCGCTTGGCGGCCGACATCCGGTCCGGGTTCACGTCCTCGGCGAGCATCGAGCGCGAGTGGTCGGTGACCATCACGATCGACGAGCGCTCGACCGCCACCGCCACGGTGCGCTCCGGCCGCGCGAGCGCGAGCACGAGCGAGCAGATCGCGAGCAGCGCCGCGACCGTGGGGAGCTGCCGGCGCCAGGCGGGCACCGCACCGGCCGCGAGCGCGAGCGACGAGGCCGCGGGGAAGCGCACCGCGTAACGCCGCGCGCGGCGTCGGCTCAGCACGAGCGCGGCGATCGCGAGCGGCACCAGCGCGAACGCCGCGAGGAATCCGGGGGCCGCGAAGCTCAGTGCATCCTCCGCCCGAGCTCGCGCAGCCAGTCGTCGGCCGTCGAGAGCACGACGTGCTCGACGCGCATGCGGCGCATCGCCTCCGCCACCGCCGCGCGGCGCTCGCCCTCGATCGTCGCGAAGCGCTCACGCACCGCCCGCCGCGAGGTGTCGACCTCGACTCGCTGGCCCGTCTCCGGGTCCACCAGCGCAAGGCGTCCGACGGCGGGGACCGTCGACTCGCGCGGGTCGCGCACCTCGACGGCCACCACGGAGTGGCGCATCGTCAGGGCGCCCAGCGGGCGGGTCCAGTCCTCCTGGTCGCGGAAGTCCGACACGACCACCACGAGCCCCGGCTGCGCCGCCACCTTGCGGATGTGGTTGAGCGCCGTCGCCAGCGCGTCGGGCTCCGTGCGGCCGTCCGGCGCCACGCCGTGCTCAAGGGCGCGGCGCACCGCCATCACTCCGGGCCGCGACGCGCGCGGACGCAGGAGGCGCGACTCGCCCGAGCCGAAGGTCAGCAGCGCCACGCGCCCGGCGCGCCGGACGGCCAGCCGCGACATCACGATCGCCACGCCCTCGGCCACGTCGGACTTCAGCCGCGCCGCGGTGCCGAACGCCATCGACGGCGACACGTCCACCACGAGCCAGGTCGTCAGCGTCCGCTCGGGCACGTGGAGCTTCACGTACGGCTCGCCGGTGCGGGCGGTCGCGGCCGCGTCGATGTGGCGCACGTCGTCGCCCGGCTCGTACGGACGCATCTGCGCCAGCTCGGTCCCGGCGCCGAGCCCGGCCGCCCGGCGGTCGCCCGGCAGCGCGCCGGAGGCGCGGCGCGCCATCGGCGTGTCGAGCTCGTCCACGAGCCGCGACGGCATCGGGCCGGGGCCCTGCCGCGCGGCCGGCGGCCGCAGTAGCGACGACCGTCTCACCCGGCCACCGCCATGTGGTGCTCCATCTGCTCCGCGCGCGGGCCGATCACGGCGCTCACCACGCGGTCGATCACGTCGTCGGCGCTCACGTCGGCGCTGAGCGCCTCGTACGAGAGCACCAGCCGGTGGCGCAGCACGTCGGCCGCGAGGTCGCGGATGTCGGTGAGCGTCACGTGCCCGCGCCCGCGCAGCAGCGCGAGCGCGCGCGCGGCCTGCACGAGCCCGATCGGCCCGCGCGGGCTGGCGCCCCACTCGATCAGCGGCGCGAGCGGGTCGAGCCCGTACGCCGCCGGCCGCCGCGTGGCGTCGGCGATCGCGACCGTGTAGCCGATCACCTCGCGATCCACCAGCACCGACCGCGTCGCGTGCGAGAAGCGCGCGAGCTCCTCGAGCGACAGCAGCTCGCGCACCTCGGCGGGCTCGCCGAGCGAGCGGCCGACCACGGCGGCCTCCTCGCCGCGCGTGGGGTAGTCCACGAGGATCTTCATCAGGAACCGGTCCACCTGCGCCTCGGGCAGCGGGTAGGTCCCCTCGGCCTCGATCGGGTTCTGCGTGGCCAGCACGAGGAACGGCCGCGGCACCTCGTAGGTCGTGCCGCCGATCGTGACCTGCTGCTCCTGCATCACCTCGAGCAGCGCCGACTGCACCTTCGCGGGTGCGCGGTTGATCTCGTCGGCGAGCAGGAAGTTGCCGAACACCGGCCCGAGCTCCACGTCGAACTGGCCCGTGTTCGGCCGGTAGATCCGCGTGCCCACGAGGTCGGCCGGCACGAGGTCCGGCGTGAACTGGATCCGCTTGAACGAGCCGCCGAGCACCTCGGCGAGCGTCTTCACCGTGAGCGTCTTCGCCAGGCCGGGCACGCCCTCGAGCAGCACGTGACCGCCCGCGAGCAGCGCCACCATCAGCCGCTCGAGCATCGCGTCCTGACCGACGATCACCCGCTTCATCTCGCTGAGCGCCTCGCCCAGCGCCACGCGCGGGTCCTCGCGATACCCGGGCGCCGTGTCGTGTTCGTAGTCCATGTCGGTCTCCTCGTGTTTGGTCAGATCAGTCGGCCGAACCAGCGCAGCGACAGCGCCGCGGCGGCCAGGAGCAGGACCAGCCCTCCGCCCGCGAAGGCGGAGGTGACCTGCCGCTTCTCGTCCCGGTGGGACAGCTGCGAGCCGAGTTGCTCGTAGACCTCCTGGAGGCCCGTCGCGGTCTCGGCGGTGAAGGCCTTGCCGCCGCTCGCGCGTGCGATCGCGGCGAGCGACTGCGGGTCCGGCGGCACCTGCTGGACCTCGGTGCCGCCGCCCTTGCGGGGCACGTTGATCGTCCCCTCGGCGGTCCCGAGCGTGACGGTGTAGACGCGCACGCCCAGCCGCTTCGCGTCCTGCGCGGCGGCGATGGGGTCGCGGCCGCTGGTGGAGGCGCCGTCCGAGAGCAGCACGAGCGCGGCGGGCGGGCGCCGCCCGGTCGCGTTCGGGCGCCGGTCGAGCGCGCGCAGTGACGCGCCGATCGCCTCGCCCGTCGCGGTGCCGCCGCTCGGCTCCATCGAGTCGATCGCGGTGTTGATCTCCTGGCGGTCGGTCGTGGGCGACTGGAGCACGCGCGGCTG
>DASVPL010000045.1:0-4535 GCA_036382905.1 Thermoleophilaceae bacterium
CCGGAGACGCTCGTCTCGAGACGAGCGTCGACGACGATGCCGTCGTCCACGGCGATTCCCGCGTGCTCCGCCAGCGCGGTCCGGGGCACGACGCCCACTCCGACAACCACGAAGTCGGTGTCGAGCGCGCGGCCGCCGGCGAGCCTCACCCGCTCGACCCGCCCGTGCGCACCCTCGAAGGCTTCGAGCTCGACGCCCGTGAGGAGCTCGACGCCCTGCTCGCGGTGGATGTGCGCGTACAGCGCGCCCACGTCGTGGCCGAGCACGTGCTCGAGCGGGACGTCGCTGCGCTCGACGACGGTCACGTCGAGGCCCTTCATGCGTGCCGAGGCCGCCACCTCCGCGCCGATCCACCCGGCGCCGATCACGACCAGTCGGCCGCCGTGCTCGAGCCGCCCCGCGATCGCGTCGGCGTCCGCGAGATCGCGCAGGTAGTGGAGCCCGTCGAGCTCGGCACCGGGCACGGACAGCCGTCGCGGCTCGGCGCCGGTCGCGATCAGGAGGCGGTCGTACGCGACGCTTTCGCCGCTCGACAGCGTCACCGCACGCGCATGCGTGTCGATCCGCTCGGCGGTGGTGGCGATGCGGAGGTCGACGTCGTGCTCGGCGTACCAACCATCGGAGTGCACGCGTGCCTTCTCGCGCGGGGACTCGCCGCGCAGGTAGTCCTTCGACAGCGGCGGGCGCGCGTAGGGCAGCTCGGGGTCGGCGCCGACGAGCACGATGCGTCCGGCGAAGCCGTGCTCGCGCAGGGCCTCGGCCGCGGTGGCGCCGGCCAGGCCGGCCCCGACGATCACGTGGGTCTCGGTCTCGGACATGGGGTGGTCCTCTCTGCGTCCGTCGGGTGTTCGGTCGTCTGCGGTCACATGGGGTTTGCGAGCGCGACCGCGCGTTCCTTACGCGACGTAAGTTCTGCCGCGCTCCCGACGCCAACGGCGCAACAACGAACTCCCGAGGAGGAGCGTCATGAGTAGCGCTGTTGCGGCCGTACTGCGGCCGATCCCGATTCCCAAGACGGACGTGCTTCGCCGCGACCCGGCCGCCCAGGCGTTCACCCTGCTGCGGATCGCGTTCACGGTCGCGCCGATCCTGTTCGGCCTCGACAAGTTCGCCGAGGTGATGATCGACGACTGGCCGAAGTACCTGGCCACCGAGTTCAACGACATCATCCCCGGCAGCGCCCAGGACGCGATGTACATCGTCGGCGCCGTGGAGATCGCCGCCGGGCTCACCGTGCTCGTGAGCCCGCGCTTCGGCGGTCTTCTGGTCGCCGGTTGGCTCGCCGGCATCATCGTCAGCCTGCTGCTCGTCGGCGGTTACGGCGACATCGCGCTGCGCGACTTCGGTCTGCTGCTCGGCGCGCTCACGCTGTCACGGCTCGCCAGCGCGTTCTCGGACGGCGGCGGGGCCGAGGTGCAGCGGCGCTGAGGCGCGGCTGGACCTGAGGGGTGTGGAGGGGCCGCCCGCGGGCGGCCCTTCCGCTTTCCGGCCTACAGCGCCTTTCGCAGCAGCGCCAGGGCGGCCGCCGCGTCGGCGTCGGTGAGGTCGCGGAAGAACGTCCGGGCCATCTCGCGACGGAGCTCGTCGACCTCGGCGGCGGCGCGGCGGCCCTTGGCCGTGATCGCGACGAGGTTGGTGCGGCTGTCGGCGTCGTCCTTGCGCCGGCTCACGTAGCCGGCCTGCTCGAGGCGCTTGAAGGCCCGGCCGGCGTTGCTGCGGTCCACGACGATCCGGCGCGAGAGGGCGTCCTGCGTGGTCGCGCCGGCCTCCTCGGCGAGCATGGTCAGCAGCCGGGCCTCGGTGTGGTTGAGCCCCAGCGCGGCGTAGCTGCGCTCGGCCGCCTGGTGGCGGCGGCGGGCGAGCACGCCGATCAGCTCGAACAGCTCGCTGCGGGGGCTGGTCCTCTTGCGTCGGGTTGGCATGCGCGCTAGTGTAATACATGCGTGCGCACGCATCTATCTCATCCGACCATAGCCGACCGGGCCGAAGCCACGGAGGAGAGAGGCGCTCGCACGGGTCGCGGCGCGCTCGCCGGCCTCTCGCTGGCGGTCCTGCTGGCCTCGCTCGGCACGAGCATCGCGAACGTCGCGCTGCCCACGCTGACGCAGGCGTTCGGCGCGTCGTTCCAGGGCGCGCAGTGGGTGGTCCTCGCCTACCTGCTGGCGAGCACCACGGTGATCGTCAGCGTCGGGCGGCTCGGCGACATCACGGGCCGCCGCCGGCTGCTGGTCGTGGGCATCGCCGTGTTCACGGTGGCCTCGGCGCTCTGTGCCGCCGCGCCCACGCTCCCGGCGCTGATCGCTGCGCGCGCCGCTCAGGGTCTCGGCGCGGCGATCATGCTGGCGCTCGCCATGGCGCTGGTGAGCGAGGCCGTCCCGAAGGCGAGGACCGGGAGCGCGATGGGCCTGCTCGGCACGATGTCGGCCATCGGCACCGCGCTGGGGCCGTCCCTGGGCGGCCTGCTGATCGGCGCACTCGGCTGGCGGTCGATCTTCCTCGTCATGGTCCCCGCGAGCGCCGTGGCGGGCCTGCTGGCCCATCGCCACGTCCCCGCCGACCGGCGCGTGCCCAAGCGCGCACGGGCGGCGTTCGACAATCGCGGCACGGTCCTGCTCGCCCTGACCCTCGCGTCCTACACGCTGGCGATGACCGTCGGCCGCGGGCGCTTCGGCGCGCTCAACGCCGCCCTGCTCACCGCGGCCGCCGTCGGGGTGGCCCTGTTCGCGCTGGCCCAGGCCAGGACCCGCTCGCCGCTGATCCGCCCCGCGCTGCTTCGCTCCACTCGACTGAGCGCCGGCCTCGCCACGAGCGCGCTGGTCTCCACGGTCATGATGACCACGCTCGTCGTCGGCCCGTTCTACCTGACGGGCGCGCTCGGCCTCGGCGCCGCGGCGGTCGGGCTCGTGATGACGATCGGGCCCGTGGTCGCCGCGCTGACCGGCGTCCCGGGCGGCCGGATCGCCGACCGCTTCGGCGCGCGGCGCACGACCGTCGCCGGTCTGACCGGAATCGCCGCGGGCTCCCTGGCCCTCGCCGCGATACCGACCACGCTCGACGTCGCCGGCTACATCGCCCCGATCGTCGTGATCACCGCCAGCTACGCGATCTTCCAGACCGCGAACAACACCAGCGTCATGACCGGCGCCGGCTCCGACCAGCGCGGCGTGACCTCCGGCATGCTCAACCTCTCGCGCAACCTGGGACTGATCACCGGCGCGTCGGTGATGGGCGCCGTGTTCTCGCTGGCGGCGGGCACGAGCGCGATCGAGACGGCGGCGGCCGGCGCGGTCGCCACCGCGATGCGCGTCACGTTCCTGGTGGCCGCGGCCCTGATCCTCGCCGCCCTCGCCATCGCGACCGCGCAACGCACCCGCGTCGCTCGGGCCTGACCGGCCGGGTTACCATCGCCGCGGCATGACGAGCCCCGTGTTGTGGACGCCGACGGCCGAGCGGATCGAGCGCGCGGCGATCACCGGCTTCGCCCGGCGCCGCGGGCTGCCCGAGGACTACGCGGCGCTGCACCGCTGGTCGGTCGAGCACCTGGAGGAGTTCTGGGCGGCGATCTGGGACGAGTACGGCGTGGAGGGCTCCTACGACGCCGTGCTCGCTTCGCGCGAGATGCCGGGCGCGGAGTGGTTCCCGGGCGCGCGGGTCAACTACGCCGGGCACATCTTCAAGGGCCGGGACGGCGACGCGCTGGCGATCCAGCACGCGAGCGAGTCGCGGCCGCTCCAGGCGTGGACGTGGGGTGAGCTGCGCGAGCAGACCGCTCGGATCCGCGCGGGGCTGGTGGCCCTCGGCGTGGGGGAGGGCGATCGCGTCGCGGCGTTCCTGCCGAACATCCCCGAGACGATCGCGGCGTTCCTGGCCACGGCGTCGCTGGGCGCGATCTGGTCGAGCGCAGCGCCGGAGTTCGGGGCGCGCAGCGTGATCGACCGCTTCGCGCAGATCGAGCCCAAGGTGCTGCTGGCGGTCGACGGCTATCGCTACGGCGGCAGGGACTTCTCGACCGCCGAGAAGCTCGAGGCGATCTCAGCCGAGATGCCGGGCACCGACGTAGTGCGCCTCGGCTACCTCGACGAGTCCGGCTGGGAGGACGGCTTCCTGGGCGACGGCCCGCTCGAGTTCGCGTCCGTGCCGTTCGACCACCCGCTCTGGGTGCTCTACAGCTCGGGCACGACCGGGCTGCCCAAGGCGATCGTCCACGGCCACGGCGGGATCCTGCTCGAGCACCTGAAGAAGATGCACCTGCACCTCGACGCGCAGGCGGGCGGCCGCGTGTTCTGGTTCTCCACCACCGGCTGGATGATGTGGAACTTCCTCGTCGGCGTGCTGCTCACCGAGGCGTCGATCGTCCTGTTCGACGGCAGCCCGGCCGGGGACGTCCTGTGGGACCTGGCGGCCGATTCCGGCATGACGATCTTCGGCGGCGGCGCGGCGTACTTCGCGGGCGCGATGAAGGAGGGCGCGGAGCCCGCCGCCGGACGCGACCTCTCGGCGCTGCACGCGGTGGGCTCGACCGGCTCGCCGCTCTC
>DASVPL010000046.1:0-1709 GCA_036382905.1 Thermoleophilaceae bacterium
GGCGCAGCACCTCCTCCGGCTCGCCCCAGGCCGGCAGCCCAGCGGCCGCATCGCCGCCCAGGATCAGAAACCGCGCGTCGGCCGGGGAGCGGTCGCGCAGCGCCCGCAGGGTCTCGACCGTGTACGAGCGCCCGCCGCGATCCACCTCGAGCGGGCACGCCGACAGGCGCACGTCGCCCTGCACGGCCAGCTCGGTCATCCGCAGGCGCACCTCCGCGCCCGGCTCGGGTTCGATCTCGCGATGCGGCGCCCGCGCCATCGGCATCAGGAGCACCTCGTCCAGCTCGAGGCGCGCGAACGCCTCCTGCGCCAGCGCCAGATGTCCGATGTGCGGCGGGTTGAACGCCCCGCCGAGCATGCCCACCCGCTGAGCGGCTACGACCTCACCTGCCCGGAGCCCTCGGCGACGTACTTGAACGTGCACAGCTCGCGAATCCCGATCGGCCCGCGCGCGTGGAGCTTCTGCGTCGAGTTACCGATCTCGGCACCCATGCCGAACTGACCGCCGTCGGTGAAGCGCGTCGACGCGTTCACGTACACGCACGCGGCGTCGACCCCGGTCGTGAACGCCCGCGCCGACTCGGTGCTGGCGGTGACGATCGCCTCGGAGTGGCCGCTGCCGTAGCGGGTGACGTGGTCGATCGCCTCGTCCACCGAGTCGACCACCCGCACCGCCAGGACCAGCGCCAGGTACTCCGTCGCCCAGTCCTCCTCGGTGGCGTCGTTCAGCGACGAGGCCAGCTCGCCGGCGAGCGAACGCGCCCGCGCGTCGACCCGCAGCTCGACTCCGGACTCGCGCAGCTCGCCCAGCGCCCGCGGGAGGAACTCGGGAGCGATCGAGGAGTGCACGAGCAGGGTCTCCGCCGCGTTGCAGACGCCCGGCCGCTGCACCTTCGAGTTGACCGCGATCGCGACCGCGTCGTCCACGTCGGCCGACGCGTCCACGAAGACGTGGCAGTTCCCCGACGCGGCATAGATGACCGGCACCTTCGCGTGCTCCTTGAGCACGGCCTTCAGCCCCTCCCCGCCGCGCGGGATGATCAGGTCGAGGTGCTCCTCCTGGCGCGCGAGCTCGGGCAGCTCCTCGCGCCCACCTCCGGCCACCAGCGATATCACCGCGGCCGGCAGCCCCGCGGCCACCGCCGCGTCGCGCGCGATCCCGGCGAGCACCGCGTTCGAGTGCGCCGCCATCGAGGAGCCGCGCAGCACGATCGCGTTGCCGGACTTCAGGCACAGCGCCGAGCAGTCGATCGTCACGTTCGGCCGCGACTCGTACACGACCGCCACCACGCCGAGCGGGACGCGCACCTTGCGCACGTCGAGCCCGTTCGGCAGCCGGTGGCCCTCGATGGTCTCGCCGACCGGGTCGGGTAGCGCCACGATCGTGCGGACGTCGCCCGCCATCGCGTCGATCCGCCCGGGGGTGAGCTTCAGGCGGTCCAGCAGCGCGGAGCTGAGCCCGGCCTCGGCGCCGGCCGCCATGTCGCGCTCGTTGGCCTCGAGGATCTCGTCGACCCGCATCTCGAGCGCGGCCGCCATCAGGTCGAGCGCGGCGTCGCGCGTACCCGAGTCGGCACTCGCCAGCGCGCGCGAGGCCTGCTTCGCCTCGGCGCAGATCGCGGCTACGGACTGGGTGGTGGTGGCCACGATCCCAGGGTACAGCCAGCCGCCGCTCAGACCAGCACGAAGTTGTCCCGGTGGATCGCCTC
>DASVPL010000047.1:0-5052 GCA_036382905.1 Thermoleophilaceae bacterium
GGGATGTCAACGTTCGCCGAAAGCGCCTGCTTCACGAGCAGCGGGCGGGTGAGGAGGATCAGCGCGAACACGGCCCCCGCCGGCGCCCCGAACAGCCGCTGGCCGAGCCGGAACGCGGCCCAGCCGAGCGCGGCGAAGGACAGGATCGAGATCGCCTGGAGCGCGCCCAGCGCGCCGTCACCGAGCAGCGACAGCGGCGCGCCGAGCGCCGTCGACAGCGGGTGCGAGGTGGGCGAGTGGCGCGCGCCGAGGTCCGGCGGCCGGTGCCCACCGGCCAGGTCGTCCCCCCAGATCAGCGCGTACAGCGCGTCGTAGTCCACGAACCCGCTCCCGTAGACCAGCCAGACGACGAGTGCGATCGCCGGCACGGCGAGGAGGCCGGGCCGGTTGCGGATCACGGCGCTGCTCCGCTTACAGCGGGATGTTGCCGTGCTTGCGCTTCGGCCGGTCGACGCGCTTGGTCTGGAGCATCTCCAGCGCCTGGATCAGCTTCGGCCGCGTCTCGTGCGGCGCGATCACGTCGTCGATGTAGCCGCGCTCGGCCGCGCTGTAGGGGTTCGCGAAGCGCGCCTTGTAGTCGGAGATGAGCTTCTCGCGGCGGTCGTCCGGAGTCGGCGACTTCGCGATGTCGCGGCGGAAGATGATGTTGACCGCGCCCTCGGGGCCCATGACCGCGACCTCCGCCTGCGGCCACGCGAAGTTGAAGTCGGCCAGCATGTGCTTCGAGTTCATGACGTCGTAGGCGCCGCCGTACGCCTTGCGGGTGACCACGGTCAGCTTCGGCACGGTCGCCTCGGTGAACGCGTAGAGCAGCTTCGCGCCGTGGCGGATGATCCCGCCCCACTCCTGGCTCGTGCCGGGCAGGAAGCCGGGCACGTCGCAGAACGTGACGAGCGGGATGTTGAACGCGTCGCACGTGCGGACGAAGCGGGCCGCCTTCTCGGAGGACTCGATGTCGAGCACGCCCGCGAGCTGCGCCGGCTGGTTGCCCACGATCCCGACCGAGCGGCCGTTGAGGCGCGAGAAGCCGACGATGATGTTCTTCGCGAAGTGCTCGTGGACCTCGAAGAACTCGCCGTCGTCCACGATCAGCGACACGACGTCGCGCATGTCGTACGGCTTGTTCGGGTTGTCCGGCACGACGCTGTCGAGCGCCTCGTCCATGCGGTCCGGGTCGTCGGTCGGCTCGACCCGCGGCGGCGTCTGGAGGTTGTTCTGCGGCAGGAACGAGAACAGGTAGCGCGCGTCCTCGAGGCACGCCTCCTCGTCCTCGGCGGCGAAGTGGGCCACGCCCGACTTCGTGTTGTGCGACATCGCGCCGCCGAGCTCCTCGAACGTCGTCTCCTCGCCCGTGACCGTCTTGATCACGTCGGGACCCGTGATGAACATGTGCGAGGTCTCCTTGACCATGAAGATGAAGTCGGTCATGGCCGGCGAGTAGACCGCGCCGCCCGCGCACGGGCCCATGATCAGGCTGATCTGCGGGATCACGCCGGAGCACTGGACGTTGCGGACGAACACGTCGCCGTAGGCGCCGAGCGAGACCACGCCCTCCTGGATCCGCGCGCCGCCGGAGTCGTTGATCCCGATGACGGGGCAGCCGATGCGGGCCGCCAGGTCCATGATCTTCACCATCTTCTCGGCCATCACCTCGCCGAGCGAGCCGCCGAACACCGTGAAGTCCTGACTGAAGACGCAGACCGGGCGGCCGTCGATCAGACCGTGGCCGGTGACCACAGCGTCGCCCCAGGGCCGGCTCTTCTGCATGTCGAAGTCGTAGGTGCGGTGGCGCACGAAGGTGTCGAGCTCGGCGAAGGTGCCGGGGTCGAGCAGCTTCTCGATGCGCTCGCGCGCGGTGAACTTGCCCTTGGCGTGCTGCTTCTCGACCGCGGCCTCGGAGCCGCTGCGGCTCGCCTCGCGCAGCTCCTGGAGCTGGGCGAGCTTCTCCTCGAAGCTCTCCGGATGCGACTGGCGGGCCATGGGCGGCCGGGAGTTTACGAGCTCAGTCGCGCGCGAACGGCTTGCGGTGTGCGGAGCCGAGGCTGTCGAGCACGCCCTCCAGCTTCTGCTCGAGGTCGTCGTGCCGCGACGGGAGCGGCTTGGCGCCGCGCAGGCGCGCCCAGAAACCAACCTCGGCGACCTGCTCCTCCACCTTCGCGGAGAGGACCACCTTGGTGCCCCAGTTCGACGGCTCGATCCGCGCGGTGCCGGCTGCGCCCTCGGCGCGCCAGGCCAGCTCGCGCTCGGGTTCGCGCGGCTCGACCACCGCCTCTCCCACGGCCTGCTGGATGCAATCGCCCTGGAGCTCCTCCCAGAGCTCGGGAGGCGACTTCACGAGCGTCCTCGACACCTGCACGCGTCTCATCGGCCCCGGGTTTCGCGCGCCGCGGCGGCGTTCCTGCCGAGGCTCAGCGCGTGGCCGTGGCGCTGCCGGTGCGCGAGCCGGCGCGCCAGCGCAGCACCAGGCGGCTGCCCGAGCGCGTCAGCGCCTTCCGGGCGCTCCTAGACAGGCTCACGACCGCCTTCGTCGTGCCCGCACCGCCCAGCTTCACGGTCTTCGTGCCGGCCGTGCTCTTCTTCTTCCCGCGCGTGAGGACGGCGCGGAGCTTGACCGAGACGGGGCCGTCGCTGCGGACCGTCGCCCGCAGGCGGCCGGACTTCGCGAGGCTCGCGCGGGTGGTGCGCTTGACGGTGACGCTCACCTGAGGCTCGGCGGAGCCGCCGCCCGGGGCCGGGGGCGGCTGGGAGGGCGCGGGCTGACTCGGACCGCCGGCGCTCGGCGCGGGCGGCTGGTAGGCCGGCGTCGTGGCGGCTGCGCAGCGCGCGGTGGCCGCGTCGGCGTTCACGCTCCCGTAGCCGTAGACCGGGTCGTAGGCGCCCCCGTTCGACGACGTCGTGCGCAGGCATTCGACGATCTGCTCGTTCGTCAGGCCGCGCCCCGCCAGCAGCGCGGCCACTCCGGACACGTGCGGGGCGGCCATCGAGCTGCCCGCGAACGTCTCGTAGCCCTTCAGGTCGCAGTTGGGGTTGCTGTCGACCGCGTCACCCGGCCAGACCGTGGACCACACGTCGGCCGAGTACTCGCAGAAGATCGGGCTGCCCTCGCCGCCGGGGGCCCGCAGGCCGAGCGCGCCAGCCGGGGAGTTCGGGAAGTTCGAGTAGTAGGACGGCATGCCCGCGGAGTCGGTGGCCGCGACGCACACCGCGTGCCGCGCGGCGGCCGGGTAGTTGCAGAGCGGGAACGACTCGTTGCTCGCCGCGGCCACCACGACGGCGCCCTTCGACCAGGCGTGGTCCACCGCCCGCTCGGCGTCCTCGTCCGTCCCGTCGACCTTCGCGCTCAGCGGCAGATCCGCGAGGCTCAGGTTGATCACGTCGGCGCCGTTGTCGGCCGCCCAGCGGATCGCGTCGTAGACGACGCCGGTGTCGGCCTCGCCGCCCTCGGCGTCGAGCACCCGCACCGGCATTACCTTCGCGTCCGGCGCCACGCCGGCGACCCCGGTGCCGTTGCCCGTAACCGCCGCGACGATGCCCGCCACGTGCGTGCCGTGGCCGTTCTCGTCCTGCGGGCCGGGGCAGCCGTCGTCCTTCAGCACGTAGTCGGTGCCGGGGAGAAGCTTGCCCTGGAGGTCGGGGTGCGTCAGGTCGGCGCCCGTGTCGAGCACGGCGACGGTGATGCCGGCGCCGCGCGCGCCGCGGGCCCACGCGGCCGGCGCCTTGATCTGGCTGAGGCCCCACTGCGCCGGGGCGAGCGGGTCGCCGGTGGTGGGGCCGCCGAACGCTGCAACGCCGCCGGCGCCCTGCGCGTAGGCCGAGGCGGGGTGCGAGCACGTGACGGCGCTCGCCGAGCCGGGCGCGACGAGCAGCGCAAGGGCGCAGACGGCCGCGGCGATGAGGGTCCTGGCACGCACGAGGTACGGGCTCTTGTACCCCCGGGGGACCGCCTCCATGCGCCCGACTGACGCAACCGGGGCGCCCTTTGGAGGCGCCCCGGTGGTCGACCCTGGAGAACTTCTGCGGAAGCGAGCGACGGCTCAGTGCGCTCAAGTCTGTACACGGGTTGTCGTCGGCCGCGCATTCTGCCGATATGGGGTGATGACCCCATCTTCCGGATGCGAACCCAGAGCAACTCCAACTCACTGATCGGCCAGGTCGTCGCGACCAACGTCCTGATGGTCGTCGCGACCATCTTCGCCGCCAGCGCCGCCGCCAACCTCGACCTCGGGGTGGGTGACCAGCGCGCGCAGTTCGGCCTGCTCGCGCTGTCGATCGTGCTGGTGCTGCTGGTCAACATGATGATGCTGAGGCGGCGCTTCTCGCCGCTCGACCGCCTGATCGAGCGCGTCGAGGCGATCGACCCCGCCAACCCCGCCGCGTTCGAGGCGCCCGAGGGCTCCGAGGCGGTCGAGGAGATCGACCGGCTGGCGGCGTCGTTCCGCAACATGCTCGGCCGCATCGACGCCGAGCGCAGGCGCAGCGGCCGGCTCGTGCTGCGCGCCCAGGAGGAGGAGCGCCGGCGCCTCGCGCGGGACCTCCACGACGAGGTCAACCAGGCGCTCACGGCCATCCTGCTCCGGCTCGAGGCGCTGAGCCACGCGGCGCCCGAGGTGGGCGACGAGCTCTCCGAGCTGAAGAAGCTCGTGAACCAGGCGATGGCGGAGCTGCTGCACCTCGCCCGCCAGCTTCGCCCCACGGCGCTCGACGACCACGGCCTCGTGCCCGCGATCGAGAGCCAGCTGCGGCGCTTCTCGGCCCAGACCGGGATCAAGGCGGACATGCGCACGGTGGACCTCCCCGGCGTGGTGCAGTCCGACAGCGAGATCGTGATCTACCGCGTGGCGCAGGAGGCACTTTCGAACGTCGCGCAGCACGCGTCCGCGGGCCACGTCGAGATCGGGCTGCACGGACGCAACGGCCGTGGTCTCGAGCTGGTCGTGCGCGACGACGGCCGCGGCTTCGACCCGGATGAGACCCGCGACACCCTCGGCCTGCTCGGCATGGCGGAGCGCGCGCGCCTCGTCGGCGGCAAGCTCGACGTGGCCTCGACGCCCG
>DASVPL010000048.1:0-2960 GCA_036382905.1 Thermoleophilaceae bacterium
ACGTGCGCTCGAACGGGATGGTGGCGTCACCCTGGGTGACGCTCAGGTTTACCGAGGCCGTGTAAGTCGACCGCGCCTTGAGCGGCTGCACTGGGATCACCTGGCCGCCCGTGGGCAGGTAGCCCTCGAGCCCGCTCGTGAAGTTGTCCACCGTCCTGACCTCGACCGGGCCGTCCGGACCGGACAGCGAGGCCCCGGTCATGTGCGCCTTCGAGAACGGGTTGAGCTGGGGGCCGTCGACCGACACGTAGATGTACGGGCCCGTCCGCGTGCCCTTGGAGATGCCGACCCGCTCGCCCGGTGTGTAGGGGCCCTCCGCCGCGGTCTCGCTCGCGCGATGGGAGGTGCCCGGGCCGGGATAGGTGTAGACCGCGTTCGAGGCGGGCGCCGGGCGGTTGCGTGAGAGCAGCGTGGTGGCGCAGGTGAACCCGTTCGTGTCGTCGACGCCCATCGCGTCGAGGCGCGGTGCTAGCAGCTGGTGCAGGTGGATCGGCGCCGTCTCCCATGGGTTCGCACGGTCCCAGTTGCCGCCGGCCGAGAGGACGCTCGCTCCGGCCGCCTGGTTGCCCTCGTCGGTGTAGCCCGGCTTGCTCGGGTCCTCGGAGTGGGTCAGCTGGCCGCCGTTGATGCGCTGGTACTCGTTGTGGAGCCCGCACCAGCGCGACCACTCCGCGTTGTGGGCGATCCCCGCGGGGATGCCGTGGGCCGCGCGCTGCTCGTTCAGCCGGGCCACCGCCTCCGCGCCGGTGGCCGCGTGCGCACCGGCCGGGGCCACGGCCGCGCACGCGAGCACGAGGAGGAGGAGCTGCCGTGTGCGCACCGATCTCGACCGTAGTGGCCGGGGGCGGGCGGCGCCAGCCTTCGCCCCTAAACGCGAATCGTTATCGTTTTCGTCAGCATGCTCGAGGCCTTCGACGCGCCCTACATGCAGCGCGCGCTGGTCGCGGCGCTGCTGCTTTCGGTCCCGCTCGGGCTGCTCGGCACGTGGATCGTGCTGCGCGGGCTCGCGTTCTTCGCGCACGCGGTAGGCGTGGCAACCTTCCCCGGGCTCGTCGTGGGGCTCGGGGTGCCGGCGATCGGGCCGTTCCTGGGAGCGCTGGGGGCCGCGGGCGCCTTCAGCGGATCGGTGACGCTGCTCGAGCGCGACGAGCGCGTGCGTGGCGGCGCGGTCACCGGGCTCGTTCTCTCGACCGCGATGGCCCTTGGCGCCGTGCTGCTCGTGTCGGTCTTCGAGGAGACGGTGCCGGTCGAGGGCGTCCTGTTCGGGTCGCTGCTCGCGGTCGGCGACACCGACGTGGTCCGGGCGGCCGTGCTCGCCGGCGCCGGCACCGCGGCGCTGCTGCTGCTCGGGCCGCGACTGGCCGCGGGCACCTTCGATCGCACCTGGGCCGGGCCGGCCGGCGCGCGCACCGGCCTCGTGGACGCGGGCCTGCTGGCCCTCACCGCCGTGTGCGTGGTGGTGGCGCTGCCGATCATCGGCTCGCTGCTCGTCTCGGGGATGCTGGTGGTCCCGGCGGCCACCGCCCGGCTGCTCAGCCGCGGCACCGGCGCGATGCTCGCGTGGTCGGTGGGGCTGTCGGCATGCGCACTCGTGGGAGGACTGATCGCGGCCCACGCCCTGGACGCGCCTCCGGGCGGAGCCGCGGCCGCCCTGGCGGGCCTCGGCTTCGCGATCGCGTACACCCGCGACGCCCTGGCGCGCCGCCCGGCGGCGGGAGCCGCGGCGTGATGGCTGACCCGCGCGATGCGCTGGCGCGCCGCCCGGCGGCGGGAGCGGCCGCGTGACGGCGGACCCGCGCGCCGCGAGCCCGCCCTCGCCCCCGCGCCGCGAGCCCGCCGACGGCCGGCCGCCGACCGCCACCCTCGCCGTCGAGGCCGAGGGCCTCGGCGTGACCTTCGGCGCGCGGCCCGCCCTCGTCGACGTCACGTTCTCCATCCCCGCCGGGTCGCTCGTCGGCGTGCTCGGACCCAACGGCGCGGGCATGACGACCCTTCTGCGCGCCCTGCTCGGTGAGCTCCCCCACTCCGGCCGCGCCGAGCTGCGCGGCCGCCCCGGCTACGTGCCGCAGCACACCGCGGCCCACGAGGGCTTCCCGATCGACGCGCTCGGCGTCGTGCTCATGGGCCGCTACCCGCGGCTCGGCTGGCTGCGCCGCCCGACCCGCGCCGACCGCACGCTCGCGCTCGACCTGCTCGACCGGGTCGACCTGGGCGAGCACGCGCGCCGCCAGTTCAGCGAGCTCTCCGGCGGTCAGCGCCAGCGCGCCCTCGTCGCGCGCGCCCTCGCCCAGGAGGGCGACGTGCTCCTGCTCGACGAGCCGTTCACCGGGGTCGACGCCGTCTCGCACGAGATGCTCCTCACGGTGCTGCGCGAGCAGGCGGCCGCCGGCTCGACGGTCCTCATGACCACCCACGACGTCGGCGAGGCCGGCCGCGTCTGCGACCGCCTCCTGATGCTCAACCGCGAGCTGATCGCCGCCGGCCCGACCGCCGAGATCTTCACCCCCGAGACGCTCCGCCGCGCGTACGGCGCGCAGGTGCTCGAGCTCGGCACCGGCACGGTCCTGCTCGACGAGGGCGTGCATCACCATCACGGGGACGAGCCCCCGGCGGGCCTGACCGGCTGATGGACTGGCTCACCGACCCCTGGACCTCCGAGCTCATGCGCCGCGCGTTCGCCGAGTCGGTGCTGGTGGGCGCCACCTGCGGGGTGCTCGGCTGCTTCGTCGTGGCCCGCGGGCTCGCGTTCCTCGGCGAGGCGGTCTCGCACGTCCTGATCCTCGGCGCGGTGGTCGCGCTGCTGGCAGGCGGGCCCGTCGGCCTCGGCGCGTTCGCCGCGGCTGCCGTGGCGGTCTGGCTCGCGTCGATCGTCTCCGCCGACCGCCGCTTCTCCCCCGACACCGCGATCGGGATCCTGCTGCCGACGTTCTTCGGCCTCGCCGTCGTGCTCGTGGCCCTGA
>DASVPL010000049.1:0-24537 GCA_036382905.1 Thermoleophilaceae bacterium
CCCCGCGCCGTGCCGCGCCTCCAGCTTGGCCACGTCGATCGTCGCGAAGTCGCCGCCGCCGGCGCGCGTCATGCGCAGGCGCCGGATCGGCCGCTGCGGCGGCGGAAGGTCCACGCCGAGCCGGCGCAGCGCCTGGAGCCCGTTGGCCCACAGCGTCAGCCCGGCCCCCACGTCGGTGAGCTCCTTGGCGCGCTCGAAGACCTCGACCTCGTGACCGGCCTCCGAGCAGGCGATCGCGGCCGCGAGCCCGCCGATGCCGCCGCCCGCGACGAGGATGCGCATCCGCCGCGCGCTCACCGCTTGTGCCGCTGCCCGCGCGCGAGCGCCGCCATGAAGTCGTCGGCGCCGAGCCGGCTGCCGATCATCCCCGCGAGCTCCGGCGCCGCGCTCGCCAGCTCCATGTTCAGCCGCACGGCCAGCGCGGCCACGGTCAGCTCCGCGCGGTCGCGCTCGATCGCGCGCACCACCGCGGCCGCGACCTCCTCCGGCGAGCTGGTGCCCGCCCCGCGCGGCGGATCGACGCCCGCCTCGGCGAACATCCCCGCGTCGCGCACCATCCCCGGCAGCACCAGCGACACCCCCACCCCGGTGCCGCGCAGCTCCTGGCGCAGCGAGAGCGCGAAGCCGCGCAGCCCGAACTTCGTGGTGCAGTAGAGCGACGCCCACGCGGCCGGCATCCGCGCCGACACCGAGGTGACGAACGCGATGTGCCCGCTGCCCCGCTCGCGCAGCCGCGGCGCGAGCAGCCGGGCCAGCACGACCGGCGCGCGCAGGTTCACGTCGAGCACGCGGTCGAGCTGGTCGAGCGAGTACTCGTCGAGGCCGCCGCTGCCGGGCAGCGCGGCGTTCGATACGAAGCCGTCGAGGTCGAGGCCGGCCAGCTCGGCGAGGGCGTCGCGGTCGGTCAGGTCCGCCGGCCGCGCCTCCGCGTCGCCCAGCTCGGCGGCCAACCCCTCGAGCACGTCCCGGCGGCGGCCGGTGAGCACCAGCCGCGCGCCGTCGGCGCTCAGCCTCCGCGCGATCGCCTGGCCGATGCCGCCGGAGGCGCCGGTGAGGAGGATCCTGCGGCCGCGCAGCTCCATCCCGCTCACCCGCCCGCCGCGCCGCGGCGCAGCCCCAGCGCGCCGACCACGATCGCGTCGCGCGCCCGGTCCGGCAGCACCCTGAACGCGCGCAGGCTCCAGGCCTCGGGGCCGACCAGGTAGCGGCTGCGCGGGCGGCCGGACTCGAGCGCATGCGTGACGGCGCGTGCGACCCAGGTGGCCGGCACCGCCCCGCGCTCCTGCATCCGCGCCACGGCCCGCACGCGGCCGACCGGCTTGCGGTAGAGCTCCCGCTGCTCGGCCGGGAGCCCCTCGAACAGGTCGTCGAAGTACGCCGCCGACTTGCCCCAGGTCTCGCTCCGGACCGAACCCGGCTCGATCAGGCTCACGCGGATGCCCCACGGCGCGAGCTCCACGCGCAGCGCGTCGGCCACCGCCTCGAGCGCGTGCTTGCTCGCCGTGTAGGCGGAGATGAACGGCTGCCCGACGCGCCCGCCGATCGACCCCATGAACACGATCCGCCCGCGCGAGCGCCGCAGCGCCGGCAGGAGCGCCTGCGTGACCGCGACGTGGCCGACGAAGTTGATCTCGAGCTGCCGGCGCAGGTCGTCGATCGGGAGCGTCTCGAGCGGGCCCGGCACGACGATGCCGGCGTTGTTCACGAGGGCGTCGAGCCCGCCGGCGGCCTCGACCTGCGCGGCCGCGGCCTCGATCTCGGCGGCGTCCGTCACGTCGAGGCGCAGCCAGCTCACGTTCGCGCCGCCGCGCGCGACTAGCCGCTCGCCGTCCTCGGCCCGCCGCACCGCGGCGAGGACCTTCCAGCCTCGGTCGGCCAGGCGCAGCGCGGTGGTCGCGCCGATGCCCGTCGACGCCCCGGTGATGAGCACGCGGCGGGTCACCGCGCGCGGGTGCGGGGGTAGAGTGCGCGCGATGAGCGCGTCCGTCGCGTCCCGTGCCTCCGCGCAGGGACGGCTGACCCTCCTGGACGGCTGGGGCAGGTTGACGCCGAGCGCCGCGTTCGTCGCGCGCCCGCACCGTCCCGGCGAGGTCGACGCGCTGCTCGCGAACCCGCCGCGCGGAGGCCTGATCGTGCGTGGCCTCGGCCGCAGCTACGGCGACGCCGCGCAGAACACCGGCGGGCTCGTCGTCGACGCGCGCTCACTGGATCGGATCCTAGACCTTGACCTGGGCGCCGGGACCGTGACCGCGGAGGGCGGCGTGAGCCTCGACCGGCTGATGCGAGTCCTCTTACCGCTGGGGCGGTTTGTGCCCGTCACGCCCGGCACGCGCTTCGTCACGCTGGGCGGCGCGATCGCGGCCGACATCCACGGCAAGAACCACCACCGCGACGGCGCCTTCTGCGAGCACGTCACCGAGATCGTCCTGCGCACGCCGCGCGGCCGGATCGTCGTGGCCCCCGACCGCGACCCCGACGTGTTCTGGGCGACGGCGGGCGGGATGGGACTGACCGGGCTGATCGAGAGCGCGACGATCGCGATCCCGCCGGTCGAGACCGCGTGGATCCGCGCCGACCACGAGCGTGCCCGCGACCTCGACGACTGCCTGGGCCGGCTCGACTCCGGCGACCGCCGCTACCAATACTCGGTCGCGTGGATCGACTGCCGCGCGCGAGGGCGCCGGCTCGGCCGGTCGGTGCTCGAGCGCGGCGACCACGCCGCGGTCGCCGACCTCGACGGCCCGGCCGCCGCCGACCCGCTGCGCTTCGAGCCGGCCACCCAGCTCGCCGCGCCGCCGTGGCCGCCCGGCGGCGTGCTGCGGCCCCTGACGATCCCTGCGCTCAACGAGGCCTACTTCCGCCGCGTGCCGCGCGAGGAGCGCGACCGGCTCGTCCCGCTGGCGTCGTTCTTCCACCCGCTCGACGGCGTTGCCGCATGGAACCGCCTCTACGGCAGCCGCGGCTTCGCCCAGCTTCAGGCGCTGTTCCCGTTCGGCGCCGAGGCGGAGCTGCGCGAGACTCTTGAACGGCTGGCCGGCGCCCGCGCGGCGTCGTCGCTCGCGCTGCTCAAGCGCTTCGGCGCGGCCGGCGCCGGGCCGCTCTCGTTCCCCGGCCCCGGCTGGAGCCTCGCCACCGACGTGTTCGCGCACGCGGCCGACGGCGGGCTGCTCGACCGCCTCCACGAGGTCGTCGCCGGCTGCGGCGGGCGCGTCTACCTCGCGAAGGACTCGCGCCTGCGCCCGGCGGCCGCGGCCGCGATGTACCCGCGGCTCGGCGAGCTGAACGCCGTCCGCACGCGGCTCGACCCGGACGGCGTGCTGCGCTCCGACCTGAGCCGCCGCCTCGCCCTCGGCGGTGGAGTGCCGGCGTGAGCGCGACCCGCCCCACCCCGCTCCAGCCGCGCGAGTTCTTCACGCCCCCGTGGTCGGGCACCGGCCGCTGGACACCGCGCGCGGCGATCTCCCCGTTCGCCCCCGCGCGCCGCTTCGCGTTCCGCACCTTCACCACGTTCCTCTCCGACGAGCTCTGGCTGATCCACGACGAGACCGCGTGGGAGGACGGTCGGGTCGAGCGCCGCGACGGCATGGCGGTGCTGCTCGCCCCCGACCGCTTCCGGCTGACCTACGACGGCATGCCCGGCGGCGCCGAGATCACCCTGCGCGCGGACGGCTTCGAGGCCTCGCCGTACTCGCTGTCGGTCGACGTGCACCCGCTGCCGCTGTCGATGACCGTGCGCTGCACCGACGCGTGCAGCCTGAGGCCCGACGGCGAGCTCGTGGACGTGATCGACGTGGCGCTGCTGGGCGTCCGCCTGGGCCGCGTGACGATGAGCCTGCGCGCCGAGACGGGCTAGCGCGCCCGCCTCCGAATCGGAGGATTCGAGCTGGCGCCGAGGGGAAACAACGCGCACATGAGGTTCCTGGGGGGCAGCGCCGCGACGGCGCGGGATCCGGACGCGATCCCGACTGGGCGATTCCAGCGCGCGGCGGCCACCTCCGCGGTGCTCGGGCCGCGCTCGATGCGCTTCCTCGCCAGCTCGATCACGAGCATCGCCCGCTCCCCCGGCCGCCCCGAGGGTCCGCAGGGCGGCTCGCTCGTCTCCCACGCCGACGAGGGCATGCAGCGGCGCTGCGCCGAGTTCGCCGACCGCACGCGCGAGGTGCTCGGCCACGCGCGCGGCGGCGTGATGAAGGTCGGCCAGGTCGCGTCGTTCATCGACGCGCAGTTCCTGCCCCCCGAGCTGCGCGCGATCTACCAGCAGCGGCTCGCGGCGCTGCGCGACGGCGCCCCGCCGATGAGCTGGGCGAGGGTCCGCTGCGTGATCGAGAGCGAGCTGGGCGCTCGGGTCGAGTCGCTGTTCGAGGAGTTCGACCACGACGCCGCCGCGGCGGCGTCGATCGGCCAGGTGCACCGCGCGGTGCTGCCGGGCGGGCGCGTGGTCGCGGTGAAGGTGCAGTACCCGGACATCGAGCACGCGCTCGACGCCGACGTGCAGACCGCGGCGAGCCTGATCCCGCTCTCGAAGCCGCTGCTCCCGGGCCTCGACGCCCAGCCGCTCGTCCGCGAGCTGCGCGAGCGCGTGCTCGAGGAGCTCGACTACGAGCTCGAGGCGCGCCACCAGCGGCTGTTCGCCGACGCCTACCGGGGGCACCCGTTCATCCACGTGCCGGACGTCGTGGACGGCCTCTCGCGCCGCCGCGTGCTCGTGACCGACTGGGTCGACGGTCTGGGCTTCGAGGAGATGTGCGCGCTCCCGCAGGCCGAGCGCGACCGGGTGGGCGAGATCATCGAGCGCTTCTACTACGTGCCGATCTACCGGCTCGGGCGCTTCAACACCGACCCGCACCCCGGCAACTACCTGCTGCGGCCCGACGGCAGGGTCGCGTTCGTCGACTTCGGCAGCGTGCGGGCCATCGATCCGAGGCAGGTCCGCGAGCTGGTCAGCTCGATCGAGGCGGCGCTCGACGGCGACGCGCGGCGGCTGGCGCGCCGCTTCGCCGCCATGGGCTTCCTCGACTGGCCCGACGAGATCGACGCCGACGCGCTGCTCGAGCGCACGCTCGCGTCCGGCGACTGGTACCTGCGCGACCGCGAGCTGCGGATGGACCCGGACTACGTGGCCCGCTGCGTGGCGGCGCTGCTCGACCCGCGCTCGGTCCGCGGTGGCCTCGAGCTGGCCCGGCACACGAACCTGCCGCCCCACCACCTCTGGCTGCTGCGCGTGGAGCTGGGCGTGCTGTCGGTGCTCGGCCACCTGCGCGCCCGCGGCAACTGGCACCGGGTCGCGCGCGAGCTGTGGTTCTCCGAGGAGTCCGAGACCGAGCTGGGCCGCGCCGAGCAGGCGTTCTTCAGAGGTCCAGCAGGTTCGGCTCGCCCCGCGCGTAGCGCTCCGCGTCGAGCTGCTTCGCCGGCTCGAACTCCGGCGGCTGCCACAGCTTGAAGATCGCGCACGGGTCGACCTGCGAGCCGGCGCGCGCGAGCAGGCCGTTGACCGCGCGCCGCGCGGACTCGTTGGCCGACTCCATGCACGCGATGTCGGTGTTGGTCTGCGGGTAGTCCGAGGCCAGGAACAGGTTGTGGATGCCGGTGACCGAGTCCGGCCGCTTGGCCCAGGTCTCGACGGTGTTGATCAGGAGCGGCGTGGCGTTGCGCGCCCGCACGCGGTCGCCGGGGCGGTAGCCGATCGCCGGGTCGAGGAACCAGGACTTACGCGCGCCGTCGGGGAGGGCATCGCGGCCGGTGTCGTTGAGATGTCCCTTGATCTGCGCCCACACCTCCTCGGCTATCTGCTCCGGGCGCAGCTCGCGCGCGGGCTTGCCGTAGAGGATGCCCGGCGTGTGCCAGTCGGAGATCACGACCGAGAGGCAGTCGCGCACCCGCCCGTCGCCGTCCTTCGCGAAGTCGTGGGTCCAGAACTGCTGCTGCGAGATCGAGGTGAGCGCCCACGGCGAGTCCACGTAGCTGACGTGCCCGTGGAGGATCGGCAGCTCGCGGTCGAGGTAGAACTGGATGCCGGTCATCCAGTCGGTCACGAGCGAGCCCGTGCCGGCGAGGCGGGGGTCGGCCGCGAGGACGGCGGGGCTCCAGAGCTTGCGGGCCTGCTCGACCGGCAGCGCGCAGAAGTACCAGTCCGCGCGCGCGACCTCGTCTCCGCGCGGACCGCGGAGGCGGACGCCGGCGATCTTGCCCTTGCGCACGTCGAGGCCCATCACCCGCCGCCTCAGCTTGAACGTGACCCCGCGCCGGCGCAGCTCCGCCACCCACGGGTCGAGCCAGGCCTCGCTCGTCGGACCGTTGAGCACCCGGTCGGCTCCCTGGTACTCGCCGCGCGGCTTCATCGCGTTCTGGTAGACGATCTGCTCGGCCATCAGCCCGATCGTGCGCGCGCTCGCGCTCTCGGGCTTGGCGGCCGCGAAGTTGCGCGCGATCCCGGCTCCGAAGAAGCGCTTGTACTCGTCGGAGAAGCGGTCGGCGCCGACGAAGTTCCACCAGCTCTGGCGCTCCCACTCGCCCAGGCGGCGCTCGTCGGAGCTCGACATGAAGACGGACAGCTTGCGGCCGAAGTAGGCGGACTCCTCGGGCGGGACGTTCGAGATCTGAGCGAACCCGGCGACGACCGCCTGCGCGGCCTCCTGCGGCGTCCACGGGTGGACGGCGAGCGGGATGATGAGGTCCTCGCGCCCGCCGTTGCGCGCGAAGCCCGCCTGCGAGGCCTCCACCAGGTTCTCGAAGACGCCCTCGGCGTTCTTGCCGAACGGGATCCGGCGCATGGTGTCGGGGAGGTGGCGGTAGAAGCCGGGGAAGAAGCGGTAGCCGTGCTCGCCCGGGAGGTCGCGGCGGCCGCCGGAGCCCGAGCCCGGCACCGGGATGCTGCGCGCCTTGCCGCCCAGCGCGCCGTGCTCGTAGACCGTCACGCGGAAGCCGCGCTCGACCAGCTCGTGCGCGGCGCTCAGCCCGCCGATCCCCCCGCCGAGGACGGCCACGCTGCGGCCGTCGCGGCGGGCGGCGTGTGCACGGCCCGGGCGAGCGAGCGCGCCCGCGGCACCGGCCGCGGCGGCGCTGCCGAGCAGGCCGCGGCGCGTGAGGCTGCGCGTGGTGTCGGTCCCCCCCGCCACGCGTCCATCGTAACCCGCGATCGCACGTCGCCGCCAGTCTTGCGCTATGAGGTAACACAGCGATAATGACCCGAGTGAACGTCTCCGGGTCCTTCATCGCTCCGGCCCTCGTCCGGCGGCCGGCAGCCGAGGGCCTGCCGGCCGGCCCGTGGCTGCCGGAGCTGATCCAGTCGGCGCAGTACGGGCTCGACCCGTACGGGTTCTTCTTCCGCGCACACAGGCGCTTCGGCGACGCCTACACGGTGCGCGTGCTCGGTCAGACGTGGGTCGTGGTCGCGCACCCCGACTCAGTGCGCGAGCTGTTCCAGCTCGGACCCGAGGACGTGAACTCGGGCGAGACGAACGTGGACCTGCGCCCGATCCTCGGCACCGGCAACGTCGGCCTCCTCGACGGCGACGAGCACCTCCAGCGGCGCCGCATCGTGCTGCCCTCGCTACAGCGCGAGCGGATGCCGGCGTACGCCGAGATGGTCGGCGAGGTGGCGGGCCGCCGGATCGCCGAGCTGCCCGTGGACACGCCGGTGTCGGTGCTGCCGCGGATGCGCCGGATCACCTTCGACGTGCTGCTGCGCGGCGTGCTCGGAGCCGAGGACCGCGCGGCGGTGGACCGGATCGACGCGGAACTCGAATCGCTGCTCGCCTACTCGATGAACCCGGTCCGCGGCGCGGTGTTCGCGCTGCTCGGCCCCGAAGGGCTCGCCCGGATGCCCGGCTTCCGCCGCCGGCACGCGGCCCTCGACGAGGACGTGTTCGGCGAGATCCGCCGCCGCCGCGACGACCCGCGGCTCGGCGAGCGCGAGGACCTGCTCTCGCGGCTGCTGCGGATCCGCGACGAGCGCGGCGTGGCGCTGCCCGACGAGGAGCTGCGCGACGAGATCGTGACGCTGCTGGTCGCGGGCCAGGAGACCACCGCCTCGCTGCTGAGCTGGGCCGTCCACGAGCTGGCCCGCGCGCCCGAGGCCCAGGAGCGCCTCGCCGCCGGCGAGGAGGGCTGGGCGGAGGCCGTGATCCGCGAGACCCTGCGGCTCCACCCGCCGATCGTGATCATCCTGCGGCGGCTGCGCCACGAGCTGCGCGTGGCCGGCCACGACCTGCCCACGGGCACGACCATCGCGATCGCCGCCCTGCTCGTGCACCGCCGGCCGGACCTCTACCCCGAGCCGGACGCGTTCCGGCCCGAGCGCTTCCTGGGCAAGCGGACCACGCCGGGGGACTGGATGCCGTTCGGCGGCGGCGCGCGGCGCTGCCTCGGCGCGCCGCTGGCGCAGCTCGAGGCGCGGATGGTGCTCGAGCAGCTCGCGCGCGAGCACACGATCCGGCCCGCCCGCGCACGCCGCGAGCGCGCCGGCCGGCGCGGCATCGTGACCGTCCCCGGCCGCGGCGGGCGCGTCGTCCTCTCCCGGCGGAGCGCCTGACGTGACCGCCCCCGCGAACGACTCCGGGCTCTCCCGCCGCCGCTTCATCCGCGACACCGCCGTCGCCGGCGCCGGGCTCGCAGCGCTCCCGGGCGCCTCCGCGGCGGCCGCGCGCCCCAAGCGCCGCACCCGGCGCACGGTGGCGATCTTCGGCGCGGGCGTGGGCGGGCTCACCGCCGCGCAGGAGATGCGCGAGCGCGGCTTCGACGTGGTCGTCTACGAGCGCAAGGCGCTCGGCGGCAAGTCGCGCAGCAACACCGTGCCGGGCAGCGCGCGCGGCGGCCGCCGTGAGCTGCCGGGCGAGCACGGGCTGCGCTTCGTGCCCGGCTTCTACCACAACCTTCCCGACACGATGCGGCGCATCCCGGTGGCGGGGAACGAGAACGGCGTCGAGGGCAACCTGATCGCCACGCGCTCGTCGAGCTTCGCGCGCGACGGCGGCCGCGAGGACCTCGTCTTCCCGCCGGACTCGCAGGAGGCGAGTGGCGAGTCCCTGTTCCAGTGGCTGAACGGTGGCTTCACGCAGGGCTCGAACATCCCTCCGCAGGAGATCGCGTACCTCTCGAACCGGCTGGCGATCTTCTTCTCGAGCAGCGACGAGCGGCGGCTCGGCCAGTGGGAGCACGTCAGTTGGTGGGACTACCTCAACGCCGACCGCCGCTCCGAGGAGTACAGGCGGCTGCTCGTGAACGGCGTGACCCGCAACTTCGTCGCGGCCAAGCCGCAGCTCGCCAGCACGCGCACGATCGGCCGGATCTTCGAGGCGTTCGCCTACACCTCGATGCGCCGCGACGGCGGCGGCGAGTTCGACCGCGTCCTGAACGCCCCGACGAACGAGGCCTGGATCGACCCGTGGGTCAAGCACCTGCGCAAGCTCGGCGTGCGGTTCCGCTCGGGCACGGTGCGGAGCCTCGCGCTCAAGCGCGGGCGCATCGCCTCCGCGTGCGTGCGCGACTCGAAGGGCCGCACGCGCACGGTCGACGCCGACTGGTTCGTGTGCGCGATGCCGGGCGACCGCGCGCGGAGCCTGTGGACCCCCGCGCTGCGCAGGGCGGACCCGCGCCTCGACGCGATGCGCACGCTCCAGACCGCCTGGGCCAACGGGATCCAGTTCTACCTGCGCGACGAGGTGCCGGTGCTGCACGGGCACATCAGCTACGTCGACTCGCCGTGGGCGCTGACCTCGCTCAGCCAGGCGCAGATGTGGGAGGGCCGCGACTTCGCCCGCGACTACGGCGACGGATCGGTGCGCGACTGCCTCTCGGTGACGCTCTCGGACTGGGACGACCCGGGCATCCTGTTCGGCCGCCCGGCGTCCCGGTGCACGCCCGACGAGATCTCGCAGGAGGTCTGGGCGCAGGTCAAGGCCCATCTCGAGGACACCGGGCGCACCTACCTGCCCGAGGGAGTGCTGCACTCCTACCACCTCGACCCGGCGATCAGCTACAAGCCCCGCCGCCCCGGCGACGGCGGCGTGCGCGCGCGCAACGACGAGCCGCTCATGCTGAACGCGGTCGGCTCGTGGAGCAGCCGCCCGGAGGCGCGCACGGCGATCCCGAACCTCTTCCTCGCGGCCGACTACGTCAAGGTCGACATCGACCTCGCCACGATGGAGGGCGCGAACGAGGCGGCGCGCGCGGCCACGAACGCGCTGCTCGACGCGTCCGGTTCGAACGCGCCGCGCGCTGAGATCAGGGAGCTGTACCGGCCGCCCGAGTTCGAGGAGGCCAAGCGCCAGGACGCCGAGCGGTTCGCGCGCGGCGAGCCGCACGTGCTCGACGTCCCGGAGCCGACCTAGCTAGACCCCCGCCTCCTCGACCTCCTCGAGCACGCCGTCCCAGAGGGCGCTGCGCGCCTCGAGGGCGCGAACCGCGGCCACGTCCGCCTCGGCTCGCAGGGTCTCGTCGTCGCCGCAGATCGAGTTCAGGAGCTGCTGCGCGAGCGGACCGTGCTCGTCGTGGTCGAGGGTGATGTGGCGGTCGAGGTAGTACGACAGCCGCGGGATCGAGTGGCCCCCGGCCTTCAGCGACGCGACGATCGGCTCGAACATGTCCGGGATCACGTCCTCCCGGGCGTAGCAGAACGAGGCGGCCACCTCGTGGTCGGCGCCCTCCAGCGCCGTCTCGAGCGTGTGCGTCACGAACTCGTCGACCCGGCCCGGGACGCCGGCCGTGGACAGCGCCTCGATCGGGTCCTCGCCGGCCGCCAGCCGCGCGTGGTAGGCGTGGATCGGACCGGTGTCGGCGCCGAGCTCGCCCATCGCCTCGAGGTAGAGCTCGAAGTGGCTGCCGTGGTTGCCCTGCTCGTCCTCGTCGGACTCCTCGGCCAGCACGATGCTGTTGATCAGCCGCGCGTAGGTCGGGTTCGCGGGCGGCTGCCACGGCACGTCCACGCACGTCACCGTCCGCTGGAGCCGCTTCAGCAGGCTGAAGAAGTCCCAGACCGCGAAGACGTGGTGCTTCATGAATATCTGCACCGCCTCCACGCTGTTCAATCGTCCGTAGAGCTCGTGGTCGATCAGTCGCGCGCGCACGACTTCCACGTCGGCGCTGTAGGTCACCGGCATCAGGTTCCCCTCTCCGTATGGATACGGCCCTGCGCGACGTGCTGCGGACCCGGTCCGCAGGGCCGCGACTTTACAGAACGGAACCGCTCCGCGGGCGATCCGCCCCTGTCGACGGGGGCCTTTTCACCCGTTCGGTCGAACCGACTCGTCGCACCGGGGGTGAAGCGCCGCACGCGCTGCCGGACGGCTGCGCCACGCGAGTGCGAGGCCGCTCCACCATCGGCGTCGAATTAAGACACCCGCCTGGGTGGATACTCCATTCCGGCCCGCGAACCGCGCTCCCCACGGTGGAAGTGTGCGGCGCGGCGAGCAGGCGGGCGCCCCGCCCGATCGCCTCTGTGTCCTCGAAAAGGGTGGGGGTGTCGCGATGTCTACGGTGCTGCTCTTCCCCGGCCAAGGGAGCCAGCAGACAGGGATGCGCGACCTCGTCGAGCGCCGCCGTCCGGACCTGCTCGCCCTCGCGGTCGAGCTGGTGGGGGCCGACCCGTTCGAGCGGATCGACGCCGGAACCGCGTACCTCCAGCCGGCCATCTACTGCACGACCATCGCCTCGCTGCACGCCGTGCGCGCGCTCGAGCCCGATCTCTATGCCGGCCACTCGCTCGGCGAGCTGGCCGCGCTCGCCGCGGCCGGCAGCATCTCCGAGGACGACGGGCTGAGGCTCGTCGCCGCGCGCGGGCGCCTGATGCAGCGTGCGGCGGAGGCCGAGGGGGACGGCGCGATGCTCGCGGTCGGCGCGGGGATCGACGCCGCCACGGAGCTCGCGCACGCGTACGGGCTGACCGTGGCGAACGACAATTCCCCCGAGCAGACGGTGCTGTCGGGGCCCGCCGCGGCGGTCACGGACGCGCGCGACGACGTCAAGGCCCGCGGGCTGCGCGCGTTCCGGCTGCCGATCGACGGCGCGTTCCACTCCCCCGCGATGGCGGCGGCGCTGCCCGAGTTCCGCGCGCTGCTCGACGCCACGGAGGTGCGCCCGCCGCGGCGGCCGGTCTTCTCGTGCGTGACCGCGCAGGAGTTCGACGACGTGCGCGCCCGCCTGGCGGAGTCGCTCGTCCGCGGCGTGCGCTGGCGCGAGGTGCTGCTGGCGCTCCACGCCCGCGGCGCCGACCGCTTCGTGGAGGTCGGGCCCGGCCAGGTGCTGACGAAGCTCGCGCGGGCCACCCTCCCCGGCGTCGACGCGCTGCCGGCCGAGGAGCTGGAGGCGGTCGGTGCCTGACGCCGCGGCCGGCGCGGTCGCCGAGCCGCTGCGCCCGCCGCGCGCGACCCGCGGCGCGGGCATCGCGGCGCTCGGCGTGGCCCTGCCGCGCACGGCGGTGCCCAACGCCCCGATAGCGGAGCGGCTGGGTGTGGACGACCACTGGATCGTCAAGCGCATCGGGGTGCACGAGCGGCGGATGGTGCAGGACGACGAGCGGCTGAGCGACCTGGTCGAGCGCGCGTCGCGTCAGGCGCTCGAGCGGGCGGGGGTCGAGCCGGACCAGCTCGACCTGATCCTGGTCGGCACGTTCACCCAGGACGAGATCCTGCCGAACGCTGCGCCGCTCACCGCGGGCGCGCTCGGCGCCACGCGCGCGGGCGCGGTGGACCTGGGCGCGGCCTGCATGGGCTTCCTCTCGGGCGTCGCGCTGGCGGCTGCGCAGATCGAGGCCGGCCGCGCCGACACGGTGCTCGTGGTGGGCGCCGAGGTGCTCACTCGCTTCCTCGACATGGACGACCGCCGCACCGCCGCGCTGATCGGCGACGGCGCCGGCGCGGTGGTGATGACCGCGATCGACGGGCCGAGCCGGATCGGCCCGTGCATCCTGCGCGCCGACGACCGCTCGCGCGAGGTCGTCTACATGACCCGCGAGGACGGCAAGCTGCGCATGGAGGGCCAGCAGACCTTCGCGATCGCGGTCGACTCGCTGTCGGACGTGAGCCGGCAGGCCGTGGCGGCGGCCGGCATGACGCTCGACGACATCGACCTGTTCGTCTACCACCAGGCGAACGCGCGCATCACGAAGGCGGTCGGCGAGCGCCTCGGGCTGCGCGGCGAGCGCGTCGTGGACTGCATCGAGGCGCTTGGCAACACGTCGGCGGCGTCGATCCCGCTGGCGCTGGGCGTCGCCGCGGGCGAGGGGCGCCTGCACGACGGCGACAGGATCCTGGTGGCCGCCATCGGCGCCGGGTTCACCTGGGGCGCGGCTGTCATCGAGTGGAGCGGCCGTGCCGTCTGACGGCGGCTGCGCCCTGGTCACCGGCGCCTCGCGCGGGATCGGCGCGGCCACCGCGCGCGTGCTCGCCGGCGAGGGCTGGCCCGTGGGCGTGAACTACCGCACCGACGAGGACGGCGCTCGCGCGGTGGTCGAGGAGATCGAGCGCGAGGGCGGCGAGGCCGTGGTCGCGCAGGCGGACGTGTCGCAGTCCGCCGCGGTGGACGAGGTCTTCCGCGCGCTCGAGGAGCGCTACGAGCGCGTGGCCGTGCTCGTGAACAACGCCGGCACGCGCGCCGACGGGCTCTCCGTGCAGCTCGACGACGAGCAGTGGGACACCGTGATGAGCACGAACCTGTCGGCCGCGTTCTGGACCTGCCGGCGCGCGCTGATGCCGATGGTGCGCTCGCGCTTCGGCCGGATCGTCAACATCGCGTCGGTCGTAGGCCCGTGCGTGGCGAACCCCGGTCAGGCCAACTACGCCGCGGCCAAGGCTGGGCTGGTCGGCCTCACCCGCACGGTCGCGCGCGAGGTCGCGCACCGCGGCGTGACCGTCAACGCGGTGGCGCCCGGCTTCGTCGAGACCCAGCTCACCGGCGACGTGAGCCCCGACTTCATCAAAGCCGTACCGGCGCGCCGCGCCGGCAAGCCCGAGGAGGTCGCGGCGTGTGTCCGCTTCCTCGCATCACGCGACGCGACCTACGTGACCGGCGCGTTGCTCACCGTGGACGGCGGGATGACCGCCTAGCCGCCCGACCGAAGGAGGACCCGTGCCATCAACCGAAACCGACCCGCAGATCGTGGAGGAAGCGATCATCGAGTCGATCGCGTACCTGGGGGCCCCGCGCGCCGATATCAAGCGCGAGGCGACGTTCGAAGAGCTGGACCTCGACTCGCTCGACCTGGTCGAGATCGCGCAGATGGCCGAGGAGAAGTGGGGTGCGAGCCTCGAGCCCCAGGACCTCGGCGGCGTGAAGACGGTGGGCGAGGCGATCGACCTGGTGATTGCCCGGCTGCCGTGAGCCGGAGGGTCGTGATCACCGGCGTCGGGGCGGTCACACCGCTCGGCGTCGGCGCACGCACCCTGCTGCGCCGCTGGGCGGAGGGGCAGAGCGGGCTCGAGGGCGGCCTCGGCCGCTGCGACGAGTTCGACCCCGAGCAGTCGCTGTCGCGCAAGGAGGCCCATCGCAGCGACCGCTTCACCCAGCTCGCGCTGACCGCGTGTGCGGAGGCGCTCGCGGACGCCGGCTGGGACGACGGCCCCCCGTGCCCGCCCGAGCGCGCCGGCTGCGTGATGGGCACCGGGATCGGCGGCATCGCCACGATCGAGGTCCAGCACGACACGCTCCGCGAGCGCGGCCAGAAGTCGCTGTCCCCGTTCGGCGTCCCGATGATGATGGGCAACGCGGCCGCGGGCGCGCTCGCGATGCGCCACGGCCTGACCGGGCCGAACTGGGGCGTCGTCTCCGCCTGCGCGGCCGGCGCGCACGCGGTTGGGAGCGCGGTGCGGCTCGTGCAGAGCGGCGAGGCCGACGCGGTGGTGACGGGCGGGACCGAGGCGGCACTCACGCCGGTGGCGATGGGGCTGTTCGCGCGGATGGGAGCGACCTCGCCGACCGGGGTCTCACGACCCTTCGACGCGCGCCGCGACGGCTTCGTGCTCGGCGAGGGCGCCGGCGTGCTCGTGCTGGAGGAGGCCGAGGCGGCACGCGCGCGTGGGGCCGCAACGCTCGGCGAGGTGCTGGGCTACGGCGCCACCGCCGACGCCTACCACCTGACCGCTCCGGACCCGGCCGGGGACGGCGCGGCGCGCGCGATCCGGGCGGCGCTGGACGACGCGGGGATCGAGCCGGAGGCGCTCGACTACGTGAACGCGCACGGCACCTCCACCCCGCTCAACGACCGCTCGGAGACGGCCGCCCTCAAGGCGGCGCTGGGCGACCACGCCCGGCGCGTGCCGGTCTCGTCGCTCAAGTCGGCCATCGGGCACCTGTGTGGAGCGGGCGGCGCGGTCGAGGCGATCGCCACGGTGCTGGCGCTGCGCGAGCGTGTGGCTCCGCCGACGCTGAACTGGAGCGAGCCGGAGGAGGGCCTCGACCTCGACTACGTGCCCGAGCACGCGCGGCCGCTGCGCGACGGCGCCAACGGCGGTCGCGCCGTGGCCATCTCGAACTCCTTCGGCTTCGGCGGGCACAACGCGGTGCTGTGCCTGGCGGCGGACTAGCCGTGGCGGCCGGGACCGAGACCGCGCGCGCCGCCCTCGGGTGCTACTTCGACGAGCTCGAGGCCGGGCAGGGCTTCGGCTCGCGCGGGCGGACGATCACCGAGGCGGACATCGTCGCGTTCTCCGCGCTGACGGGCGACTGGCACCCGCAGCACTCCGACGCCGTCTGGGCGGCGGCGAGCGGCTTCGGCGAGCGGATCGCCCACGGCATGCTGGTCCTGTCGTTCGCGCTCGGCCTGGTCGAGCTCGATCCCGACCGCGTCGTCGCGCTGCGGCGCGTGCGGACGGCGACGTTCAAGGCGCCGGTGGCGATCGGCGACACGATCCGCGTCGAGGGCCGCCTCGGCGGCATGCGTGAGGTCGACGGCGAGCGCGGACTGGTCGAGACGAGCCTCAGGGTGGTCAACCAGCACGGGCGCGCGGTCGCGTCGTTCTCGCTCGACCTGGTCTGGCGCCGGTCCGAGGCCCGTCCTCGAGAGGCGAAGGCGATCACTTGAGGGCCGCCGCGCCACGCGCGACGTCGCCGGCGCCCGGTCCCCTGGCGATCGTGGGCGGCTACGGCCTCGTGGGAGCGCAGGCGGCGCGGCTGCTCCGCGAGCGCCACCCGGACCTGCCGCTCGTGCTCGCGGGGCGCCGTCCGGCGACGGCGCGTGAGCTGGCCGCCTCGCTGCGCGCGACCACGGCGAGGGTCGATGTCGGCGAGGAGCGCCCGCTGCGGTCGCTGCCCCACCGCCCTGCGGCCGTGCTCGCCGCCGTGTCCGACCCGCACGACCACCTGCTCGCCGACGCGATGCGCGCGGGCATCCCGATCGCCGACATCAACCGCGGCGGGGCGGCAGCGGTGCTCGACGCGTTCGTGCGCGCCACGACCGAGCGCCCGCGCGCGCCGGTGCTCCTGTCGGGGAGCTGGCTGTCGGGGCTCACCGCGCTGGTCGCGGCGGCGGCCGTCCGCGAGATCGGCGGCGCGGAGCGCGTCGAGGTGGCCGTGCTCGTCTCCTCCGGCGACCGCGTCGGCGACGACGCCTGGGGCTTCAGCAAGCGCCTCGCGTTTCCCTACCACGCGATGGCCGGCGGCAGGCGGCAGGCGGTCCAGCCGCTCACGGGTGTGCGGCACGTGCGCTGCGCGGACGGGCGCGAGCGCCCCGCCGCGCGCGTGGGCACGCTCGAGCAGATCACCCTGCCGATCGCGCTCGGCGTGCCGACGGTCGAGACGCGCATCGCACCGCACGACGCCGCCGCGCTGTGGGCGCTCGTCGGGCTCAAGCGGTCGGGCGCGCTGCGGACGCTCGAGCTGCCGGCGCTGCGGCGCGTGCGAGCGGCGCTGCTGCACAGGTCGGGGCCCGGCGACTTCGCCGGCTTCGGCGTGACCGCTCACGGGGACGGGTGCCACACGACCATCGAGGTGCTCGACGTGCGCGGGCAGTCGCACCTGAACGCCGTCGGAGCGGCGCGCGCCGCCGAGCGCGTGCTCGGGCTCGCCGGCGCCGAGCTGACGCCGGGCGTCTCGTTCCCCGAGCAGTCCGCCGATCCCCCGGCCGACCTCGCCGCGCTGAGCGAGGCCGGGGTGGTGGTGCGCCGCGGCGGGTTCCGCCGGCCCGCGCCCGCCCCGGGCCCGCCGGCCACCGACGCAGACCTCGTGTTCATGCCCACGGAGATCCCAGAGGAGAACCTGACCAGATGAGCTCCAGACGCGCGCGTGCGCCACGCCTGACCCTGTCCATCCTCCGCCTCGTGGGCGGCGCGGCGTTCCTGCTGCCACGCGTGGGCGTGAAGCAGCTCGGCCTGCGCGACGACGCCGAGAGCGCCTACCTCATGCGCCTGTTCGCGGCCCGCAACGTCGCGATGACGACCGGCCTGCTCCTCAGCCGCGGCGACGCACGCCGGCTGTGGTGGCAGGTGGGGATCGTGTGCGACGTGCTCGACGCGGGCGCGGGACTGCTCGGCATGCGGGAGGGCAAGGAGCGCACGTCGGCCGTCGTGGACACGGGCGCGTCCCTGGTGGCCACCGGTCTCGGCGTGGCCGGGCTGATCGCGGACAGGGGCTGAGGGGGAGCGATGACCACGATCGAGCGAACACCGAGCCGCAGCGACGACGGAGCGAGCGCGCGCGCGGAGCGGGTGTGCGTGGTCGGGGCAGGCTCGGCCGGGATCGCGATGTGCCGCGCGCTGGCCGTTCGCGGGATCCCGTTCGACTGCTACGAGCGAACCGACGCGGTCGGCGGCCTGTGGCGCTACCCGCCCGCGGGCGGCGGCTCGTGCGCGTACGCCTCGCTCTACCCGAACACCTCGAAGACCGTCATGCAGTTCCCGAGCTACCCGATGCCGGAGGACTACCCGCACTACCCGCACCACACGGCGGTCGCGCGCTACTTCGACGACTACGTGGACCACTTCGGCTTCCGGGACGCGATCCGGTTCGGGACCGAGGTCACGTCGGTCGCTCCGGCGGCGGGCGGCGGCTGGGACGTGACGCTGGGCGACGGGACCACCCACCCCTACCGGGCGGTCGCCGTCGCGTCGGGCGGCCGGCACGCGGAGCCGGTGTACGCCGAGCTGGAGGGCGAGTTCGAGGGGCGCCAGCTCCACTCGTTCGACTACGACGGCCCCGCCGACTTCAGGGACAGGCGCGTGGTGGTGCTCGGGCTGGGCGCGACGTCGGCGGACATCGCGTCGGAGCTGTCGCTCGTCGCCCGCGCGACATATCTGTCGGTGCGCACCGGGCACTACGTCGTGCCGAAGCTCATCGAGGGCCGCCCGATCGACGTGCTGTCGCCGCTGATGAAGCGGCTGTCGGTCGAGCAGCGCCGGCCGCTTCTCACCTTCCTTCTGAAGTTCGTGAACGGGAGCCCTACAGACTTCGGGCTGCCGAAGCCGCCGTACAAGCCGGGGCAGGGCCCGCTGATCGCGACCACCGACCTGCTGCCCGCGATCGCGCACGGGCGCGTGGTGCCGAAGCCCGTCGTCGCGACGGTGGCGGGATCGACCGTGCGCTTCGCCGACGGGTCCGAGGTGGAGGCGGACGCGATCGTGCACTGCACCGGCTACCGCATCGGCTTCCCGTTCCTCGACCGCTCGCTCGTCTCCGGCGGCGACGACGCCCCGCCGCTCTACCGGCTGGTCGTGGCGCCCGAGCTCGACGGCCTCTACTTCATCGGGCTGCTCCACTCGATGATGTCGCTGATGCCGCTCGCCGAGGCCCAGTCCGAGTGGGTGGCCGAGGTGCTCGAGGGGAGCGTCGCCCTGCCGCCGCGCGAGCGGATGTGGTCGGAGATCCGGCGCGAGCGCCGGCGCCAGGATCGCCGCTTCCACGACTCCTCCGGCCACCTGCTGGTCGACCCCAACGAATACGAGCGCCTGCTCGCGCGCGAGCGGGCCAAGCACGGAGCGCCCGCGCGCTTATGATCGGGCCTCACCGGCAACGCCCGAGGGGAGCTCGAGGATGAAGAACGAGGAACAGCAGCCGTCACGGGGAGGCCGTCCCGGCGGCCTGGATCTATCAAGGCTGAGCCAGGCCGAGCTCGCCGAGCTCAAGGAGGAGATCATCCGCCGCCAGCGGCCCGCGGGCTCGCGCCTCGAGCCGACGATGGCGACGACCGACGACGGCTCGTTCTTCTTCACCGACGACCGGCTGGCGTGGGACGACAGGTGGGTCACCGTCATCGACGCGATCAGCCAGGGCGTGACACGCATCGCCGCCGCGCAGATCGCCGCCGGCAGCGCGATGGCCTCGTCGCAGATGATGCGCGCGGGGAACGACCGCATGGCCAAGGCCACCCTCGGTGTCGCGGCCGCTGCCGCGGCCGGTCTCGCCGGTACCGCCTTGCGGGACGCACGCCGCCAGCGCTGATCCCGCGCAGGCCTGGTATTCGCAGGCCCGACATCAGCTTCTGCATGATCGCGCGCGACGCGGCCGCGACGCTGCCCGCATGCCTGGCGAGCGTCGCGGCCGTCGCCGACGAGATGGTCGTTGTCGACACCGGCTCGAGCGACGACACGGCGGCGGTCGCGCGCGAGCACGGCGCCCGCGTGATCCCGTTCCGGTGGTGCGACGACTTCGCCGCCGCGCGCAACGCGTACGTGCGGGCGGCGCGCGGCTCGTGGGTGCTGTCGCTCGACGCCGACGAGGTGCTCGACCCGGTCGACCGGGAGGGGTTGCGGGCCGTCCTCGCGGCGAACCCGCGAACCGCGTGCGTCGTCACGGTCCGCAACTACTTCGCGCTGGGCGAGCTGAACTGGCCGTACATGCCGAGCGAATTCCTCGGCGAGGTGAGCCCCGGCATCGGGTGCATGACGAGCCGGACGATCCGGCTCTTCCCGCGGGCCACGCTGCCCGAGTATCGCTTCCCCGTGCACGAGTCGCTCGTGCCCTCGCTGAGGCACCGCGGCGTGGCGATACGCCACTGCCGGCTCGGCATCCACCACACCGGCTACCTCGGCGGGCGCGGCGAGTTCGAGGCGCGCGCGGCCCTCTACGGGCGGCTCGGGGAGCGGAAGCTCGAGCTCTTCCCTCGCCACCCGCTCGCGCACCTCGAGCTCGGGCGGGTGCGGCTGTTCGAGGGCGAGATCGACGACGCCGCGCGGCTGTTCCGCAACTGCATCCGGCTGCGCCCCCGGCTCGTGCCCGCGCACTTCTTCTACGTGCTCGCGCTGGCGCACGGCGGGCATTCCGGCGAAGCGCACGGTCACCTGGCGCGGGCGCTGGAGCTGATGCCCGGGGATCCGGACCTCCTGTACCTGCGCGGGCTGCTCGCCCTCGAGTCGGCCGGGCCCGAGGCGGTCGCCGCGGACCTGGCGCCGGCGCTGCGGCGGATGTCCGCCGGCGCGCCGGAGCGCGCTCAGATGCCGCCGCGGGTGCTGGCGAGCGCGAGTTCGCGCAGCGACGCGCCGTAGAACCCGCGCGCGGCCAGGGCGTCGAGCAGCGTGACCAGGTGCTCCTGCGCGCTCCTGCGGCGCAGGCAGCGCGGGTGGAGCACGATCCCGGCGTGCCCGTGGCGGGCGCGGTCGGCCTCGATCGCTTCGAGGATCGCCTGGTGGGGGCGCGGGCGTGCGCGGTCCCAGTCCCAGATGTCGGTCCCCGCGCGCACGACCGGGATCGGCACGGGCGGCAGCGACCGGTCGAAGAGGTGCGACACGAACAGGCCGCCCGCGCCGTGCCAGACGTCGGCCAGCCACAACGGCAGCGCGTCGAACGGCGGCGAGAGGCCGCCGCCGAAGCGGTCCGGGAAGGCGGCGAGCAGCTCGGCCCGCCCGCGGCGGATCAGGCGCACCTCGTCGGGCGCCGGCCGCTCCGAGTCCGGGGCGAACTCGTGACGGCGCCCGGCGGCATCCGAGTGCGGGACGTGCGCGTAGCCGTGCTGTGCGACCTCGAACAGGTCGCCGCCGGGGTCGAACGGGGCAAGGCTCGCCTCGTTCAGCTCGTTGAGGTAGGGGACCACGTCGAGCGAGGCGCGCAGCCGCCGCTCGGCGAGGATGCGCAGGAGCCAGCCGAGGGTCAGCTCGGGTACGGCGACGTCGTCGACGCGGATCGCGAGCGGCGACCCGGCGCGCGCGGGCCGGCGCCGGCGTGGGGTCCGCAGCGCAGACCTTCCGCGAACCGGCGCCGGGCGCGGGGGCCGCACGCGCACGCGGCGGCGCTCTCCCACGAGGAGGGTGCGCAGCCGGGCGGCGTCCGGCCTGCCGGGGTTGCGCGCGGTGATCGCCCGGCAGCGCTCGCGGAAGCTCGCGCGCCAGTCCTCGTCCCACCAGAGCCGCTGCGGGTCGTCGCACAGGAGGCCCTCGGCGCGCAGCCGCGCGAGCCGCTCGTCGTTCGGCTCCGCGAACGTGCTGCCCACGAACGGCAGGAACGGGACGCCCCCCGCGACGCACTCCCAGATCGTGTTGAACCCCGACCTGACCACCGCCGCGTGCGCGAGGCTCAGCAGCGCCGGCATGCGCGGCTCCTGGTCGACGACCTCCAGGCGCGGGTCGAGCTCCACCCCGTCCGGAAAGTAGGGGCCGCGCACGAACATCAGCCGCGCGGACGGGTCGACGGCGAGTATCGCGTCCGCCACCTCGCCGGCGAGCCGCGCGAACTCGACCGCGTCGGGATCCGTCGAGCGGTGAAGCCCGCCGCCCCCCATGCTGAACACGCACAGCCGGCGCTCGCCGTCGATCCCGTGGCGGCGGCGCACCTCGTCGGCGTCGGCCTCCGAGGCGCGCCTGTAGACGGGCCCGACCTGACCCCACTGCGGCCACTGCGACAGGACGCGCGTCTCGCTCTCGGAGTACGGCCACGTCGGCGAGCCGGCGGCGTCGCAGAGCACGAAGCTCGAGTAGACGGAGGAGTAGTGGTCGTTCAGGTCCTGGAGGTACGCGAACGTCGTCGGCCGCACCACGAGGGCGCGCCGGATCTCCTGCGGCAGCGTGAGCGGGTTCGGGTGGGTGTCCTCGATCAGCACGGCCGGGAGCGAGAGCGCGGCCATCGAGGCGATCTCACCCGACACGCGCCGGCGCACCGGCTCGTCGGTCCCCCACAGCGACGGTACGACCTTGCCCGGGTGCTCCGAGCGCTCGTCCAGCGGGAAGATGCCCTGCGAGAAGACCACCGGCCGCTCGCCGGTCTGCGCCAGCGCGTCGCACACCGTGGTCGCGCGCACGAGATGTCCGAGCCCGACGCCGTTGAGCGCCAGGAAGACGACCGCCATCCTCAGCCGCGCCGGTCGGCGCGGTCGTGCAGCCGCCGCTGCTCGCGGTCGGTGCTCCAGGCCCAGAAGCCGACGAGCGAGCCCACGCCAGCCACCCGCAGCCGATCCCCGCGCGCCACGCGCTCCTCGCGCAGCGCCCTGCGCGCGTGCGACCAGACCGACTCGGTCAGCGTGAGCGCCTCGGCGTCCTCGCCGAGCTTGCGGTGCATCACGAGCCGCCCGCGCGCGAGCCGCTCGGCCTTCTGCCGCAGCTCGTCGAGCGTGGTCATGCACGGATGCTCGACGGCCGCCGCCGCCTCGTAGGTGATCGGCAGGCCCGCCCGCCGCGCCCGCAGCGCCCACTCCCAGTCCTCGAAGGCCGCCTCCTCGAAGCTCGCGTCGAACGGACCGACGCGCTCGAAGGTCCGCCGGTGAACCAGCAGGTTCGCCGTCACGAACGCGCCGGGCCCGTTCACGTAGCGCTCCTGCTGGAGGTAGGTGACGCTGTCGTAGAGGCTGACCGGGTTGCGCCCGGCATCGGGCCGCACGATCGCCCCCGCGACGATGCCGCCGGGCGCGCCGGTCCGCATCGTGGCCAGCCCGGACGCGAGCCAGCCGGGGCGCGCCACGCAGTCGCTGTCGACGAAGGCCAGCACGTCGCCGCTCGAGGCACGCACCCCGGCGTTGCGCGCGGCGGCCGGCCCCCTGCGCGGCTCGTGCACGACCGACACGCCCGGCAACGTCCGCTCCGCGGGCGGGTCCGCGCCGTTCATCACCACGACTATCTCGACCGGCTGCTCGACCCGCTGCGCCTGGAGCGACTCGATGCAGGCTCGGAGCGGATCGCTCCAGCTCGTCGCCGGAACGATCACGCTGGCCGACGCGACGGGCAGCCCGCGCACCCTGGACGCGCGGGTGGCGGACGGCGACTCGAGCAGCGGGCGCAGGCAGGCGCTCGCCGCCGTGGCCGACAGGTGACGCTCGCCGAACGCGAAGGCCGCCCGCCCGTGGGCGGCCGCGGAGGCGGGGGCGAGCAGCAGCCCGGCCACCGCGTCGGCGCACCCCGCCACGGACTCCGCCTCGGCCCAGGCGAGCGTCGCGCGCGGCAGGCCCTCGGAAGCGAGCGGCGTGGCCACGGTCGGCCTCCCGAGCCGCAGCGCCTCGAGCAGCTTGACCTTCACCCCGCTTCCCACCGCGACGGGGCAGACGACCGCGGCGGCCCGCGCGTACTCGCCCGCGAGGTCGTCCACGTCGCCCGGCGCGTCGACTCCCTCGAGCCCGGCGAGACCCTCCCCCACGGCACCGATCACGCGCAACCGCGCGTCCGGCACCCGGCTCAGCACGCGCGGCCATCCGACCCGCGCGAACTCGCGGACCATCTCGTTGCCCGGCTGTGCGGACCCGACCGCGAGCACGGTGCGGCCGCCCGCCGCGGCCGGCCTGTAGCCGTCGGGCAGCGGTATCTCGGGCAGCAGCGTGACCACCTCCCTGTGCGGGAGGAGCGACCCGAGGAGTTCCTCGTCGCGGTGCTGAGAGACGATCAGCACGTCGGCGGTGCGGAGCCGCTCGACCTCCTCCTCGAGCGTGCAGACCGTCCACGGGTCGAGCCCGGCGGCCTGGAACCGGGCGCAGCGCTCGTGCAGCACGTCGTGGCAGTCGACCCAGCGCCGCGTGCCGCGCGGAAGCCCGGATAGCGCGGGGGCAAGCCACGCGTACTCGGCGATCGCCACCTCGGGCTCGAACCGCCGCGCGACCCGATCCACAGCGCGCCGGAACGGGCGCGGGTCGAACGCCGCGATCGGACCGCCCTGGAACGGCCGCGCGCGCACCGCGATCACGCCATCCACGAGCGGCCGGACGTCGTGCAGCGACGGATCCTGGGCGCCGATCACCACCACGCGAAGGCCCTGCGCGCGCAGCGCGCGCACCACGCCGAGGATCCGCACGCGGTTCCCGGTCCACGCCGGCATCAGACGCCGGTCGGTGACGAGCAGGGCGACCCGCGGGCGGCTCACCCGACCGCGCTCCAGCTGCCGGTCCGGGTCGACTCGAGCAGCGCGCCGAGCACGCGCTGCGCCGCGACCCCGTCGGCGAACGTGGGGAACTCGACGCGCTCCCCGCGCAGCGCCTCGACGATCGCGCCGGGCGAGGCGGGCGCGCCGGACAGCGCGAGGTCCGCCGGCAGGGCCCGCGCCGGGATGTCGGTGGTCCAGGTCGCGCGGCGCTCCAGCGCCTCACCCGACAGCAGGCGGATCTCGCCGTCGCGCTCGCTGTCCACGATCAGCGTCCCGCCGTCGCCCGAGACCTCCAGCCGGAACGAATCGCCGTAGCCCGCCACCACCTGCGAGGTCTCGAACGTG
>DASVPL010000050.1:0-6153 GCA_036382905.1 Thermoleophilaceae bacterium
CGAAGTAGTAGTGCAGCAGGCCGCGTGAGACCCCGGCCTCGCGCGCGACGTGGTCGAAGGTCGAGCCGGCGGCGCCGCGGCGCGCGACGCTCGCGCGCATCGCCGCCACGATGCGGCGCGCCTTGTCGCTGTCGAGCCGGCGCTCCGCGGGCCCGCCTCGGCCCGCCGGCGCTGCTGCCCCTGCGGCTTCCATCGCTCGTAATCTAGCTGGACGGCCAGCCAGCAGGGGGCCGGCGCGCCGCCTGCGGCTCTGCTACACGATATCCCCGTGGCCCGCCGAAAGCCCCTGCAACTGACGCTCGCCGCCGTCACCCTCGCGGCGGGCTTCCAGGCCGCGTCCACGCTCAGCTCCTCGCAGGCGCAGACGGCCCGCCCAGCCGCAGCCTCCGCCGAGGCATTCGCGCGCCAGGACGGCCGAGGCACGCACAGCCGCGTGGTCGCGCGCGGGAACGGCACGAGCGCACGCGGCGGGGCCTCGGTCAGCGCCTCCACCCGCGGCGGGAAGGGCCGCGCCAGCGCTAGCGCGGGCGTCGCGCACGTGAACCTGTTCGATGGGCTCGTGCGCGCGTCGAGCGTGCGCGTGGCCGCCTCATCGGGACCGGGCGGGCGGCGCGCGGGCCGTGTTGCCGGCCTGCGGATCGCGGGCGCGAAGCGCGGCACCGTCACGCGCCGGCGCGGTTACGACCTCGACGGCTACGGCCGCCTCGTCGTGCTCGCCGCAGGTCGCCACGGGATCACCGGCATGCGCGCGACGCTGACGCGCAAGTACAGGGGCACCCCGCGCGGCACCACGGTCACGATCGCCTTCGCCTCCGCGAGCGCGCGCGACGCCGTGCGCCCGCCGAAGCCCACCGAGCCCGACCGCGGCGGCAGCGGCGGCCGCAAGGGCGGTGGCCACAAGCGCTCGAAGGAGCCGCCGCGCCGCAAGGCGCCCCGGACGCCGGAGAGCCGGCTGCGCGCGATCAGCACCAAGGGCGGCTTCGCGTTCCCGGTGAAGATGGGCGAGCACCACTACAGCGACGACTGGGGCGCCGCGCGCCAGAACACAGGCCACCACGAGGGCAACGACGTCTTCGCGCCGGCCGGCACCCCCGTGCTCGCGGTCACCGACGGGACGCTGCGCCGTGTCGGCACCGCGCGCGTGCCGGGCAACCGCCTCTACCTCTACTCCGACAGTGGCGACTACTACTTCTACGGCCACCTCTCGTCGTTCGAGAGCGACGCGCGCGAGGGCGCCGAGGTCAAGGCGGGGCAGGTGCTGGGGTTCGTGGGCAGCACGGGCGACGCGGAGCCGACCCCGCCCCACGTCCACTTCGAGATCCACCCGGGCGGCGGCGGGCCGGTGAACCCGTACCCGTTCCTGCGCGCGTGGGAGAAGAAGCGCGACGTGCCGACCGCCGCCTGGCTCGGCCGCTACGCCGGCGCCCGGCCGGGCACGCTCGTGGTGGTGCGGGACTACCTGGCCCAATAAATCCGCGCCAGGAACCCCTGAACGCGGAAGAGGCGCCCGGGGGCGCCTCTTCGCAGGGTTCCGTCTAAGTCCGCGGCTGGTTCAGCTTGGGGCGCCGGCCGGCTGGCCCGCGCTCGACCCGGAGCTCGAGGACGTCGTGGTCGACGTGTACTCGAACTCCTCCTCGGCGCCGAACAGAGCGTCGAGGACCTTCTTGCGGAGGCCCTCCGACAGCGCCATCGCGGCCCCGCCGGCGATCAGGAGCACCAGCAGGTTGCGGCCCTTGTGCCCCTTCTTCTTCTTCTTCGAGCCGCGGAGCGAGTCGGCGGCGTCGCGCAGCGACGTCGCGGCCTCGCGAAGCTCCTTCTGCGTCTTCTTGTCGTCCAGGATCGCCTTCGCGGGGCCCTTCCCGTTGGCGATCCGCTCGTAGGCGTTGCGCGCGGAGTCGTACGCCGTGCGCAGGTTGTCGCGCAGCTCATCGTCCTCGACGAGGCGCTGCACGTAGGGGTTGTCCTTCGCCGCCTTACCGGCCGCGAGAGCACCCGCGCCGGCCGATGCGGCCTTCTTCTTCTTCGATGCCATGACTCTCCTCGGTCGGCTCCTTACCCGGAACATACCCGAGTAGTTGATTCAAGACACCGGAGCCGCAATCGGCGGCGCGTGCAGACCCTTACTCGGGGGGCGCTCTGAGGGAGCCTGCGACCGTACCCCCGAGGAAGGCGTCTGCACGCGCCGCCGCCGCGGGGGCCGCGCGCGAGCTCCTTCGGCGTCGGGGAAGCTTGACCGCGTTGCCATCCGCATCACGCTGCGGCTCGAGGGCCGCGTCGAGCACCCGGTCGACCGAGTCCACGAACACGAACTCGATGTCGTCGAGCAGGTGGGCGGGGAAGTCGTCGGTGTCGGCCTCGTTCAGCTTGGGCGCGATCACGCGCTCGATCCCGGCACGCTGGGCGGCCAGCGACTTCTCCTTCAGGCCGCCGATCGGCAGCACCTGGCCGGTGAGCGTGACCTCCCCGGTCATCGCCGTGTCGGACATGACCGGCCGCCCGGTCACGAGCGAGACGAGCGCGGTGACCATCGTGATCCCGGCGCTCGGCCCGTCCTTCGGCACGGCGCCCGCCGGCACGTGCACGTGCACGTCGTTCGTGCGGAACCAGTCGTCGGGTACGCCGGCGCCCCAGCGCCAGGCCGTCGCCTTCACGTACGAGAGCGCGGCCGCGGCGGACTCCTTCATCACGTCGCCGAGCTGGCCGGTGATCTGGAGCTTGCCGTCGCCGGGGAACGACGTGGCCTCCACGAACAGCACGTCGCCGCCGACCGGCGTCCAGGCGAGCCCGGTGGCCACGCCCGGCTCGTCGGTCCGGCGCGCGACCTCCGAGAGGAAGCGACGCTTGCCGAGCAGCTCGCCGACCTGCTTCGGCCGGATGATCCGCTTGCGCCTGCGCGTGCCCTCCGCGTATTCGCGCGCCACCTTGCGGGCGAGCGACCCGACCTCGCGCTCGAGGTTGCGCACGCCGGCCTCGCGCGTGTAGCCGTCGATCACGAGCTCGAGCGCCGGCTCGGTGAACTCGATCTTCCCTGGCGTGAGCCCGTTGCGCTCGATCTGGCGCGGCACCAGGTAGCGCTTGGCGATCTCGAGCTTCTCCTCCGCGGTGTAGCCCGCGAGCTGGATCACCTCCATGCGGTCGCGCAGCGGCGGCGGGATCGGCTCGAGCTGGTTCGCCGTGGTGATGAACATGACGTTCGAGAGATCGAACGGCAGGTCCAGATAGTGGTCGCGGAAGGTGCCGTTCTGCTCGGGGTCTAGCACCTCGAGCATCGCGCTCGACGGGTCGCCGCGGAAGTCCGAGCCCATCTTGTCGATCTCGTCGATCATGAGGACCGGGTTGTTGGACCCCGCGTCGCGCAGCGCGCGCATGATCGTGCCGGGGATCGCGCCGATGTAGGTGCGGCGGTGACCGCGGATCTCGGACTCGTCGCGCACCCCGCCGACCGAGATGCGCTCGAACTCGCGCCCCATGGCCGCCGCGATCGAGCGGCCGAGCGAGGTCTTGCCCACGCCCGGCGGGCCGACGAAGCAGAGGATCGCCGAGCGCGCGTCGGGCTTCAGCTTCCGCACCGCCAGGAACTCGATGATCCTGTCCTTGATCCGGTCGATGTCGTAGTGGTCGCGGTCGAGGACCGAGCGCGCCTCCTTGAGGTCGAGGTGGTCCTCGGTCGACTTCGACCACGGCAGGGAGACGATCCACTCGAGGTAGGTGCGGATCACGCCGTGCTCGGCCGACTGCGGCGGGAGCCGCTCGAAGCGCTCGAGCTCGCGCTCGGCCTGCTTCTTCGCGTGCTCGGGCAGCTCCGCCGCGTCGATCTGCTCGCGCAGCTCGCGCGCCTCGGCCTGCTGCTCGTCCACCTCGCCGAGCTCCTCCTGGATCGCCTTGAGCTGCTGGCGGAGGAAGTACTCGCGCTGGCCCTTCTCCATCTCCGACTGCACCTGCGACTGGATCCGCGACCCGATCGAGATCAGCTCGGCCTCGCGCGCGAGCAGCTCGGAGAGGCGCCGCAGCCGCTTGGCGAGGCTCGCCTCGGCCAGCAGCTCCTGCCGCTCCTCGGGCTTCACCCGCAGCGCGCCGGCGATCATCCACGACAGCTCGCTCGGGTCGTCCACGTTCGCGACGGCCACCTGAAGCTCCTCGGGCAGGTACGGGACCTGCTGGATGATCTGGCCGAACGTCTGCTGCACGTTGCGCACGAGCGCCTCGAGTTCCGGCGTCTCCTCCACCACGTCCGGCATCTCCTCGATGCGCGCGACGAGGTAGGGCTTCTCGGCGGCGAAGCCGTTCAGCTTCACGCGCGGGCCGCCCTGCACGAGGATCCGGAGCGTGCCGTCGGGCACCTTGATCATGCGCGCGACGGTGCCCGCGACGCCCACGTCGTAGAGGTCGTCGGGGCCCGGCTCGTCGAGGTCGGGGTCGCGCGCGGTGACCATCGCGAGCATCCGCTCGCGGCCGAGCACGTCGTTCACGAGCTGGATCGAGCGCTCCTGGCCGATCGCCAGCGGCGTGAGCGTGTGCGGGTAGGCGACGGTGTCGCGCAGCGGCAGGACCGGTAGCCCGTCGGGCAGCGCGCCGTCGCCGTTCGCCTCGCCGCTGCCCGGGTGCGCGATGTGGATGCTCACGCGGGCTCGCCCGGCTCGCGCGAGCGGATCGGCACCTGCCGCGGGTCCTCGGTCGCGATCGGCATCTCCACGCGCAGGATGCCGTCGTCGTAGGTGGCGCTTGCCTCCTCGGCGATCACGTCGGTGCCGAGCTCGACCACGCGCCGGAACGGGCCGTGCGCGATCTCGATCTGCTGGTAGAGACGGCCCTCGGCGTCCTGCGGCTTGCGCTCGCCCGCGATCACGAGCTGGCGGCCGCGGATCTCGAGGCCGACGTCCTCGATGTCGATGCCGGCGAGGTCAGCCTTCACCACCGCGCGCGGCGAGCGGCCGCCGCAGTAGTACACGTCCACGGGCGGCGAGAAGCCGCGCCGGCCGGGGCCGAGCCGGGCGCGCTCGAACACGTCGCCGAAGAGCTCGTCGATCTCACGGCGCATGCGTTCGAAGTTGGCGAACAGATCGCGCTCGGGCGGCATCGCTCGGAGGGTATTACCCGCGATCAGAGGGTGTAGACGGCGCCCTCGCGTGCCAAGTCCACGCGGTCGCCGAAGGCGTCCTCGGCCTCGTTGCGCGCCCAGAGCGCGTCGAGCTCGTCGGAGATGTGCGTGAGCACGAGGCGGCGGGCGCCCGCGGCCTTGCCGTGCTCGCCGGCCTCGCGCGGGGTGAGGTGGCCGCGCGTGCCGCTGCGCTCGGGCCGCGGCAGGGTGGCCTCGACGAGCAGCAGGTCGGAGCCGCGCGCGAACGAGACGAGGTCGACGCTCGGCCGGCTGTCGGCGCCGAACGCGAGCTTGCCGCCGCCGTTGGTCGACTCGACGCTGATCGCGAACGTCTCGGTGAAATGCGGGACCGACTGGAAGCTCAGCTCGAGCGAGCCCACGCGCGGCGTGTCGTCCTCGCCGTACTCCTCGATCGTGAACGCCTTCTCGATCAGGTCCTCGTTGCCCCACACGCCGACCACGCGCCGGAAGCAGTCGAGCGCGCCGCGCGGCACGATCAGGCGCGGCCGCGCCGGCGCCTCGGTGCCCGGCCAGCGGTCCACCGGAACGGGCTGCTGGCGCGGCGCGTAGGTGAGCGCGTACGAGAACGGGACCAGGTCGAGCCAGTGGTCCGCGTGTATGTGCGAGATGACGACGGCATCGACCCGCGTGTAGTCGCGGTACTTGCGGAGCTTGCCGAACACGCCGTTGCCGCAGTCGACGACGACGGTCGTGCCGTCCTCCTCGACGAGATACCCGGAGCACGCGCCTCCGGCGTCCTGCCACGACGGTGACTTCCCGAGCACGGTAAGTCGCATCTGCCGCGAACTCTAATCCGCGCGGCGCGTGCGCGAAGCGGCATGCAGCACACCGCCCGCGGCGGGCGACGGCGCCGGACTGCCCGCTACTGCGGTTGCGGGAACGCGTACACGGCGCGCGTGCGCTCGGTCCGGAACACGAAGGCGAGCTGACGCTCGGGCTTGAGGCCGCGCTCGGCGCAGCGATAGGTCGCGCATGGCTTGTCCACGTTCAAGGCGCACAGCATGTTGCGCTTGAAGTAGCAGTCGTCACAGGAC
>DASVPL010000051.1:0-1865 GCA_036382905.1 Thermoleophilaceae bacterium
CTCGGGCGGGGTCTTGTCGAGCGTCTGCTTCACGGCGTCGATGATCTGCGACAGCGGCACCTCGATCGCCTGGCGGATCTCGGCGCTCGAGAGCACGACCGTCTTCGGCAGCCCGGTGACGAGGTCGCGGCCGCGGATCTCGGCCTGCACCTCCTCGCCGAGCGGGAAGGCGGAGCCGATCTCGAGCTTGACCTCCTCGGCCGTCTGCTGGCCGATGAGGAGCTTGTACTCGCGCTTGGCGTAGTTGATGATCGCCTCGTCGAGCTCGTCTCCGCCGACGCGGATCGACTGGCTCACGACGATGCCGCCCAGCGAGATGACGGCCACCTCGGTGGTGCCGCCGCCGATGTCGACGATCATGTTCCCGGTGGGCTCCGACACCGGGAGGCCGGCGCCGATCGCGGCGGCCATCGGCTCCTCGATGAGGTACGCCTGCCGGGCGCCGGCCGACAGGCAGGCCTCCTCGACCGCGCGCTTCTCGACGCCGGTCACGCCCGACGGCACGCAGACCACCACGCGCGGGTGCGCCCAGCGGTTCTGGTGGACCTTCTGGATGAAGTGCCGGAGCATCTGCTCGGTCACGTCGAAGTCCGCGATGACGCCGTCCTTGAGCGGCCGGATCGCCTGGATCGTGCCCGGCGTGCGGCCCAGCATGCGCTTGGCCTCGATGCCCACCGCGTGGACCTCTCCGGTGCGCGAGTCGATCGCGACGACCGACGGCTCAGACAGCACGATCCCGCGCCCGCGCACGTAGACGAGCGTGTTTGCGGTGCCCAGATCGACCGCCATGTCGCGGCCGCCGAAGCCGGTTACGTACGAGAAGAAACCCATCAGGCGAAGAGTTGGCTAGCCACTGCTGGCGCGCCCCCCTGGCGAACCGACTCGGGTGCGCGTCGTGCGCCGGTCCGCGAGCGGCCAAGTATACGAGCCTGAATCGGGCCTCCACCGCGCCTGCAACTCACGGATCAGGCCCGTTCGCGCGCCAGATCGGGGGCCAGCCGGAGGAGCTCCGGAACGGGCAGCCCGACGACGTTCCAGAAGTCGCCGTCGATCGCCTCGACGAGCGCTGCGCCGCGACCCTGGATCGCGTAGCCGCCCGCGCGGTCGCGCCACTCGCCGCTCCGCAGGTACCAGCGCAGCTCCGCCTCCTCGAGCGGCCGGAAGCGCACGCGCGTGCACGCGCTGGCGGTGCGCTCCGCGCCGCCGGACCGCAGGACGATCCCGCTCCACACCTCGTGGGTGCGGCCCGCCAGGCGCCGCAGCAGCATGCCGGCGCCGTCCTCGTCGGCGGGCTTGCCGAACACGTGGCCGTCGAGCACCACGTCGGTGTCCACGCCCAGCACGCGCTCGCCCTCGACGGCGCGGGCCTTGCGCAGGGCGTTCTCGACCACCAGCCCCCGCGGGTCGCCGCTCGTCTCCTCCTCCACGTCCGCCGGGACGACGGTGAACTCGACGCCCAGCTGCTCGAGGATCGCCCGGCGCTGCGGCGAGCGCGAGGCGAGGGTGAGCATCAGTCCAGTTCGGGGAAGAACAGCCCGATCTCGCGCTTGGCGGACTCCGGGGAGTCCGAGCCGTGCACGAGGTTGGTCTGCACCTCGAGCCCGAAGGCTCCGCGAATCGAGTTCGGCGTCGCCTCGAGCGGGTTGGTCGCGCCGATGAGCTGCCGCGCGGCGGTGACCGCCTCGTGGCCCTCGAGGACGAGGGCGACCAGCGGCCCGCTGGTGATGAACTCCACGAGCTCGCCGAAGAACGGCCGCTCGCTGTGCTCGGCGTAGTGCCGCTCCGCCAGCTCGCGATCCACCGTCATCAGCTTCATCGCGGCGATCGTCAGGCCCTTGCGCTCGAAGCGCGCGAGGATCTCGCCG
>DASVPL010000052.1:0-2825 GCA_036382905.1 Thermoleophilaceae bacterium
TGGCGCGACACGCCGAGGCGTCGTCGGTATCCGTCGACCTGCGCACGGGAGACGAGGGCACTTCTCTGGTGGTGCGCGACGACGGCCGCGGCTTCGACGTCGACCGCCGCGGCCCCAGCTCGCGTGGCCTCGGCCGCGGCGGCATGGCCGAGCGCGCGCGGCTCGTGGGCGGCGAGCTGACGATCGACTCGCGACCGGGCTTCGGCACCGAGCTGTCGCTGAAGGTGCCGTGATGCTGCACATCCTCGTGGCCGACGACCACGGCATCGTCCGCTCCGGGCTGAAGATGCTGATCGAGCGCCAGGACGGCATGCGCGTGGTGGCGGAGGCCGACGACGGCGTCGCCGCCGTCGAGGCCGCCATGCGCGAGCGGCCCGACGTGGCCGTGCTCGACGTCTCGATGCCGCGCATGACCGGCGTGCAGGCCGCACGCGAGATCAGGGCCCGCTGCCCGAACACCTCGGTCGTCCTGCTCTCGATGCACGAGGAGGAGCGCTACCTCTTCGACGGGCTGAAGTCGGGCGCCCAGGGCTACGTGCTCAAGCGCGCCGCCGACGAGGACCTGATCGAGGCCGTCCGGTCGGTCGCCGCGGGCCGTCCGTTCCTCTCGGCGATCGCCCAGACCGGAGCGGTGAAGGAGTGGCTCGACCAGGGCGAGAAGGCCCCGCGCGACCCGCTCACGCCGCGCGAGCTCGACGTGGTCAAGCTGATCGCCGAGGCCTACACGAACAAGCAGATCGCCGAGATCCTGAAGGTCTCGGAGAAAACCGTCGAGTCGCACCGCGCGAACGTGCTGGCGAAGCTCGGCATGCGCGACCGCGTGGAGCTCGTGCGCTACGCGATCCGCCGCGGCCTGATCGACGCGTAGAGCGCCCCGGCGTTCTCAGCCGCGCGCACGGCGCGGTCCATCGCCACGGCGCCGTCTCCCCGCATGGTCGCGATCACCGCTCCTCCCGCCCCGGCGACCGCCTTACGCGCGGCAAGGCCGCGCTCTCGGCCGCGCCTCATTCCCAGCGCCCGTCCGAAGGCAAAGCGGCGCCTGACGAAGGAGCGCCGGGTGAGGCGCTCGGGGGGGATCACATGCTCGACCGCGGCGTCCGGGACGTAGCGGATCGCGTACCCGCGGCGGTGCAGCTCGCGTTGGACGGCGTCCTCCTCGCCGAAGAAGACGCGCCGGCCGCTGTGTCCGAGCCCGGGGTCGAACCCGCCGATCGCGCGCAGCGGCTCGACCCGGAACGAGATGTTCGCCCCGTAGACGGCCTCCTCCTCGGGGTCGAGGTCGCGCACCTCGGGGCCGCGGTCGAGCAGCGTGAGGACGTGGCGGATCGCGTCCGAGTACCACGGCGGCGGCTGGGTCTCGAAGCGCGGGCGGATCGGGCCGCCGATGCAGGCGACCGCGGGCGGCGCCTCGGCCCAGCGCCGGGCGAGCGCTTCGTACCAGCCTGGGTCGGCGACGGCGTCGTCGTCCACGTACGCAACCACGTCGGCACCCTCCGCTGCGGCCCACTCGAGCGCACGGTTGCGGGCGTGTGAGAGCCCCGGGCGGGGCTCGTGGAGCTCGCCCGTGGCGGGGGCGCGCCCATTCGCGACGACGGCCAGCCGGCCCTCCGGAACCTGGGCGCGCAGGGCCGCCAGCGCCTCGGCCACCCGATCGGGCGGACGGGCGGTGCAGACGGCGACTACCACGCCGCCTCCTGATCTAGACTCTGGCTCGCCCTCTCCACCCGCTTTCCGTTTGGGGTCCCTTTGCAGGAAATGGTCATATACGGGGTGAGCTTCGACATGGTCGGCAAGCAGCCCATCGTCCTGCTCAAGACCCGGGACGGCAACAAGTTCCTCCCGATCTGGATCGGCCATCCCGAGGCCGCGGCGATCCTGATGAAGCTCCAGGGAGCGAACACCCCGCGCCCGATGACCCACGACCTCATGGACGACATGCTCACCGAGCTCGACATCTCGTGCTCACGGGTCGCAGTCACGGAGCTGAAGGAGAACACGTTCTACGCGTCGATCACGCTCCAGCTCAACGGGCGCGAGGTCGAGATCGACTCTCGGCCCTCCGACGCGCTGGCGCTCGCCGTGCGCACCAAGGCGCCGATCTTCGCGGCCGAGGACGTGATCGCCGACTCGGCCATCGAGTTCGAGCACGAGGTCGAGGACCAGGACGAGGTCGTCGAGAAGTTCAAGGACTTCCTCGACAACGTCACTCCTGAAGACTTTGCGGCTGGCGAGTAGCGGGCCGCTGCAAACCGGCGCCTGGCGGCGTCATCGGCCACTCGCGTGGCTCTGCCACGCGTCGCGGCCTGCTTCCTTGCCAGGCTTGGTTTTCGCGGCCTGCGGTTCTCCGGCTTAACCAGCTCGGCGCCGCATCGGCACCACCTGCGCGCCGTCGGTCGGCGGCTTCGCCGCCTCCTTCTGCGCAGGCTTCGGAGCCGGGCGCTTCGCGGTCGGACTCTCCTCGCCCGTGAGCGTGCCGTAGAGCGCGACCTGCTCGGCGACCACCTCGCCTATCCGGCGGATCCCCTCGCGGATCGTGTCCTCGTCGGACCCCGAGAAGTTCAGCCGCATCGAGCTGCGTCCGCGCCCGTCGAGGAACGCGCCCTCGCCGGGCACGAACGCGACGTTCTCGCGCAGGGCGCGCGCGAGGAGGTCGGTGGTGTCGATGAAGTCCGGCAGCGTGGCCCAGATGAAGAGGCCGCCGCTCGGCCGGGTCCACGTGGCCTCGGCGGGGAAGAACTCGGCCAGCGCGTCGAGCATCGCGTCGCGGCGGGCGCGGTGGATCTCGTTCAGCGAGTCGACGTAGTCGCGCCACATGCCCTGGTCGA
>DASVPL010000053.1:0-2855 GCA_036382905.1 Thermoleophilaceae bacterium
CGAGCGTCGGGATGATCCACTCCTACGGGCGGCCGGGCTTCAGCGACACGATCGTGGTCGAGACGTTCGAGGGCCAGCACCCAAGCGGCGGCAACCCCGGCGACCGTCCGTTCCACGTCGCCGTCTACTGCTGAGAGAAACCTGCCCGATGCCGTCAAGGACGCGGCTCCGGCCACCGATAGAACCTGAATGCTTCCTTGGACGCGCTCCAAGTGGTTCCGCCGTGGAGTCACCGGATTCTCGACCGTGTTCGTCGCGGTGGTCCTCGCGACGTCCCTCATGGCCGAGGGCAGCGCACTCAAGCGCGCGGACGTTGAGTACGACGCCGTCGACTGCGTCAAGGACAAGAACACCGAGGGCCGCGCCAGGCCTGCCACAGGCTGCAAGCGGAAGAAGCGCGTCGTGATTCCGATCAAGGACGGCGCCGCCGTCTCGAAGGAGGACCTCGAGCGGGCGCTCGACGAGATGCCGCGCCTTCAGGGCCCGCGTGGCCTCCAGGGCGCCCGCGGCGAGCACGGCGCGGCCGGACGGCGCGGACCCGCCGGCACACGCGGCGCCAACGGCGTCGGCCGGGCCGGGCGGCCGGGCACCGATGGTGACGACGGCGCGGCCGGGCGCCAAGGTGCGCAGGGCGCGCGCGGCAGCCAGGGCTCCGACGGCGAGCGCGGCGCGCGCGGCGAGACCGGTGAGACCGGCGACACGGGTGCAACGGGTGCCACGGGTGCAACGGGTGCCACGGGTGCGACGGGTGCGACGGGCGACAAGGGAGAACTTGGCGAGACCGGGCCGCAGGGCCCGAAGGGTGAGACCGGATCGGCCGGCCCTCAGGGCGCGAGCGGCCCGGCCGGCCCGCAGGGCATCCAGGGCGAGACTGGAGCTCAGGGCGGCCTCGGGCCACAGGGCCCGCAGGGCGACGTCGGCCCGCAGGGAGTTCAGGGCGAGACCGGCACGCAGGGTCCTCAGGGGATCCAGGGCGAGACCGGAGCGCAGGGCGCCCAGGGCATCCAGGGCGAGACCGGCGCGCAGGGCCCCCAGGGAGTTCAGGGCATCCAGGGCGAGACCGGAGCGCAGGGCGCCCAGGGCATCCAGGGCGAGACCGGCCCGACCGGTCCGCAGGGCCCGAAGGGCGACACCGGGCCCGCGGGCCCGCAGGGAATTCAGGGCGCGACCGGGGCGCAGGGACCGCAGGGCGTCGCCGGGCCCCAGGGCGAGACCGGGCCGACCGGCCCCACCGGCCCCCAGGGCAACACCGGCCCCGCCGGCCCGGCCGGCCCGCAGGGCACGACCGGCGCGACGGGCGCGACCGGGTCCCAGGGCCCGCAGGGCGCGATCGGCCCGCAGGGACCGACCGGCGCAACTGGCGCGACCGGCGCGACCGGCGCGACCGGTGCCCAGGGCCCCACCGGCCCGCAGGGTGCCGACGCCCCGCGGCGCTGGGCCGTGGTCGCCTCCGACGGCACCCTCGTGCGCTCGAGCGGCGCGGGAGTCAGCTCCACCCGTGTCGGCTTCTCTCAGTACCGCGTCGACTTCGGCACCGACGTCTCGAACTGCATGTACCTCGCCACGGTCGCCGATCCGGGCGGCTCGATGGGCGACCACGGCGTCGCGCGCCCGCGGCGCAACAGCGCGAACACGAACCAGGTGATGGTCGAGACGGTCGGTGACCTCGACGGCTTCGGCTCCGACCCCGCCATCGGCCCGCGCGACCTCTCCTTCCACATCGCGGCCTTCTGCTGATCCGATGAGCTCCCCCGCCCCCAAGCGCTCTCACCTCGACTCGGTCCCGCGTCCGGTCTCGGCGTTCGTCGCCGCGATCCGCGGCGTCGCGGCCGGCGTCACGCTCATCTACGCCGCGTGCCTGCTCACGGGCATCGGCCACGAATGGAGCGATCAGGGACTGACCCACGCGATCAACAGCGGACTGCTCGCCACCGCCGCCTTCCTCTGCCTGTCGCGCTCGGCGCTCGCGCGCGCCCAGCGGATCGCCTGGTTCGTGGGCGGCCTCGCGCTGGCAAGCTGGTCTGCCGGCGAGGTGCTGTTCGCACTGGGCCACCCGGGCGGACCGTTCTCGACGGCCAACCTGCTCTCGCTCGGCTTCTACCCGCTCGCCTGCCTGGCGCTCTCGCTGATGCTGCGCGCTCAGCTCGAGTCGTTCTTCACCACGCTGTGGCTCGACGGCCTCGCCGGCGCGCTGTCCGCGTCGGCGCTGGTCGCCGCGTTCGTCTTCCCGCCGGTCCTCGCGAACTCGCAGGGGAGCACGACCGAGATCCTCACCTCGATCAGCTACCCGCTGGCCGACCTGCTGCTCGTCGCTTTCGTCCTCTTCGCGCTCGCCATGACCGGCTGGCGTCCCAGCGCGACCCTGGGCGGTGCCTGCGCCGCGTTCGTCGTGATCGCGATCACCGATGCCTTCTCCCTCTGGGCTGCCGCCACCAGCAACTCCACGCGCAACGAGCTCGACTGGCTCTGGCCGGCCGCCGCGCTCGGCCTGGCCGAGTGCGCCTGGCGCGCCGCGCCCGCGGTCAAGCGGATCAGCAGCACGAGTCTGCGCCTGCTGATGTTCCCCGTGGTCGTCTCGCTGACCGCGCTCGGGCTGCTGCTCTCCGGCCTCGTCAACGAGCTGCACATGGCCGGCTACGAGCTGGCGACCGCCTCGCTCTTCCTGATCGTGGTCCGGCTGGCGCTCACCGTGCTCGAGAACCTCCAGATCGCCGACGCCAGCAAGCGCGAGGCACTCACCGACGCCCTCACCGGCCTAGGCAACCGCCGCCGCCTGATGCAGGACGTCGAGGCCGCGCTCGAGCACGGGGGCACCACGCTGCTCGTCCTCTACGACCTCGACGGCTTCAAGGGCT
>DASVPL010000054.1:0-6791 GCA_036382905.1 Thermoleophilaceae bacterium
CGCGCACCGGCGCGGCGAGCCGTGCGCGTGGGGCTCCGCCCTCACGAGTACAGCCCCGTCGCGTCGACGTCGCCCAGGAGCTGCACCTCGGGCTCGAGCTCGACCCCGAAGCGCTCGCGCACGCGGCGGCGCCCCTCCACCATCAGCGCCACCACGTCCGCCGTGGTGGCCGAGCCCATGTTCTCGACGAAGTTGGCGTGCTTCTCGGAGAAGCGGGCGCCGCCGACCGCCAGCCCGCGGCAGCCGGCCGCGTCGAGGAGCTGACCCGCGCTGCGTCCCTCCGCGCGCGCGTCGTCCGGGTTCTTGAAGGTCGAGCCGAAGGTCTTGATGCCCGAGGGCTGCGCCGCCTTGCGCTGGGCGCGCATCTCGGCAAGCGTGCGCTTCACCGCGGCTGGCTCGGCGGGATCGAGCGCGAACGAGGCGCGCGCCACCACCTCGCCGGGGCGCAGGTTCGAGCGCCGGTACGAGAAGCCGAGCTCGTCCGGCCCGCGGCGGCCGACGCCCTCGGCGCTCGCCACCTCGACCCACTCGAGCACGCGCGAGAGGTCGCCGCCGTAGGCGTTGGCGTTCATCCGCACCGCCCCGCCGACGGTCCCCGGGATGTTCACGCCGAACTCGAGCCCGGTCAGCCCGAGGCTCGCCGCGCGGGCCGACGCCTTCGGGAGCCGGGCGCCGCCGCCGCAGAGCAGCCGCCGACCCTCCGGCTCGATCGTGGCCAGTTCGCCGTCCAGCTTCAGCACGAGTCCTCGGAAGCCCTCATCCGCCACCAACAGGTTCGAGCCGGACCCCACCACTCCTACCTCGACCCGCTGCTCGTGCGCCCATCCGAGTAGGTCGGCGAGCCGCTCCGAGCGGTCCGGCCGGGCGAACCAGTCGGCGCGGCCGCCCGTGCGGATCGTGGTGAGCCGCGCGAGCGGGTAGTGGGCCTCGGCTCCCGGCGGAGCGCTCACGACGGGGCCGTCCCCTCCCCAGCCGCCGTGACCGAAGGCGGCTCCGCCTCCGCGACGAGCCTGGCGGCGAGCCGATCGACGTCCCCGGCGCCGAGCGTGAGCAGCAGATCCCCCTCCCGCAGCTCCGCCGTGAGCGCCCGCTCCGCGTCCTCGAGCGACGGCGTCCAGAACACCGGGCGTCCGCCCGCCGCGTCCGCCGCCGCCCGCGCCACGAGCCAGCCGGACACGCCCGGGAAGTCCGCCGCCAGCTCGCGCGCCGGGTACACGTCGAGCACGCAGGCGACGTCGGCCAGCCCCAGCGCGGCGCCGAACTCGCGCGCGAGCGCCTCTGTGCGCGAGAAGAGGTGCGGCTGGAAGCAGGCCACCACGCGCGCGGCGCCCAGCGTGCGCGCCGCCTCGAGCGTGGCGCGCACCTCGGTCGGGTGGTGGGCGTAGTCGTCGTAGACCACCGCGCCCGACGCCGTGCGCCCGCGCCACTCGAACCGCCGCCCCGCGCCCGGGAAGGTGGCGAGCGCCGGCGCGGCCTCCTCGAGGCCCACCCCGGCCTCGCGGCACGCCGCCAGCGCCGCCAGCGCGTTCTGAACGTTGTGCAGCCCTGGCACCCTCAGCGCGAGGCTCACGCCGTCGACCACGAACCGCGACCCGTCCGGCCCGAGCTTGACGTCGCGCGCGGCCACCTCGCCCTCACCGATTCCGAAGCCGATCCCGCCGAGGCCGGCGTCCGGAGGCGCGATCACGACCTCCGCCAGCCCCGCGAACTCCGCGTACGCCGCCTCGATGTCGGCCTGCGACCCGTAGGTCGCGTGGTGGTCGAGCTCGGTGTTGGTCACCACCGCCACCCGCGGCGCGAGCTTCAGGAACGAGCGGTCGGACTCGTCGGCCTCGACCACGATCCACTCCCCCTCCCCCCACGCCGCGTTCAGCCCGGTCGTGCGCAGCTCCCCGCCGATCAGGTACGCGGGCGAGCGGCCGGTCTCGAGGAGCACGTGCGCGGCCATCGAGGCGGTGGTGGTCTTGCCGTGCGTGCCGCCCACGGCGATGCAGGGCTTGAGCCGGGTCAGCTCCGCGAGCAGGTCGGCGCGGTGGAGCACGACGCCGGCCGCCGCCAGCTCCGGGTTGTCGGGTGCGATGGCGGTCGAGACCACGACCTCGGCCCCATCGGGCACGTTCGCCGCGTCGTGCCCGACCACGGGCGATACGCCCGCGGCGACCAGCGGCTCGCAGTACGGCGACCAGGCCCGGTCGGACCCCGTCACCGAAGCGCCGAGCGCGTGCGCGACCAGCGCCAGCCCGCTCATCCCAGCACCGCCGATGCCGACGAAGTGCAGTCGCCGGCCGGTCCAGGGAGCCACCCCGGCGACATTAGCGGCGCGGGCGGAGAGCTAGATCTGCGGGCCGGGGCCCGGCGGCATCGGCGCGGGGCCCGGCGCGGGAGGAGCGGGCTCGGGCCCCGGCGGCAGCGGCGGTCCGGGGCCGGGGCCGGGTGTCGGCGGCGACGGGTCGGGGCCGGGCGGGGCCGGGGCCGGAGGGCGTTCGGCGCGCGTGCTCACCGGGCCATCGTCGCACACGCTACGTCGGTAGGGTCCGACGTCGAATCGCATTACGAGGAAAGGACGGGCAAATGCCCTGGGACGAGATCACGCCCCGCCAGTTCGACTCCATGGAGAAGGACCTGGACGGGATCTCCAAGAAGACGATGCAGGACCACTACAAGCTCTACGAGGGGTACTGCAAGAAGACCAACGAGTGCCGCAAGATCCTGAACGAGTTCGACTACTCGGAGATCGAGGGCAACCAGGTCTACTCGGCGCTGCGCGCGGTGTCCGTGGACTACACCTTCGCGCTGCTCGGGATGAAGAACCATGAGCTCTACTTCGGCCACCTGGGCGGGAGCGGGGGCGAGCCGAACGGCCGCTTCGCCGAGCTCGTCGAGCAGGAGCTGAACGGCGTCGACAAGTGGAAGGACGCCGTCCGCAAGGCGACCAAGGCCGCCCGCGGCTGGGTCATGGTCGGCTACGACCTGAACGACGGCTCGCTCTTCAACTACATCATGGACACCCAGAACCTGTGGGCCGTCTACAACATGGTCCCGGTCCTGGCGATCGACGTGTACGAGCACGCCTACGCGGCGGACTTCGGCGCGACGCCGGACGGGCGCGGGGAGTACGTCGAGGCGTTCTTCCGCAACCTCGATTGGGATCACGTGAACCGTCAGGTCGCCGCCGCGGAGGCCGCCAAGCAGGGCGCCGACTCGAGCTCCGCGACGGGTGGAGGCGAGGACGCGTAATAGGGACGATCGTGGGGGGCGCGCCAGGGTAATGTCTGCCCGGGGCGCGCCCCGCCGATGACCACCCTGGACGTCACCACGACCGACATCCCTCGCGGTGTCCACGTGAAGCTCGCGGGCGAGCTCGACCTCGCGACCGTGCCGAAGCTCGACGACGAGATGAAGCGGATCGAGGACGCCGGGCCCGAGCTGATCCTGCTCGACCTCCAGGCGCTGTCGTTCATGGACTCGAGCGGCCTGCGGTCGCTCCTGGGCGCCGACGGCCGCGCACAGGAGGCCGGACGGCGCCTCGTGCTGGTGCGCGGCGACGAGCGCGTCCAGCGCGTGCTGCGGATCACCCGCCTCGACGAGCGGCTCGAGATCGTGGACAGCCCCGAGGCCGTCGGCTAGCCGGTCGCGCCGCTAGCGGTCGATCTCGAACCAGACGCGCGCACGGCGCCCGGCCTCGACGCCCCAGCGGTCGGCCAGGCGGTCGACCAGGTGGAGCCCCCAGCCGCCGGGCTCGTCGTGCGCCTTGGTGCGCGCGCGCGGCTGGAAGCCGGTCCCGCCGTCGGAGACCTCGACGCGGACGGTGCCGCCGCTGCGCACCACGTCGAGCCCGACCAGCTCGCGCCCTGCGCCGCGGGCGTGGCGGACGCTGTTGGTGACGAGCTCGCTCACGAGCAGGCGGATGTCGTCGAGGATGCCGCGGTCGATGCGGCCATCGAGCACGGCGAGCGCGGCCCGCGCCTCCCCGGCCGCCATCGTGCCGGGCTCGAGTTCCACGCTCATCCCGGTCCGGCCCGTCCCCGCGGCGCCCTCGGCAAGCGCAACGGCGTGCAGGCGGCTGCCAGTCACCCGGCTCTCGAACTTCGCTGGGTTTCGCATTTCGCTCGCACGCACAGTCGCTTGGCGGGCCATCTGGGGAAGCTCACCTCAGGGGGGTCAGGGCGCTCCGTCCGGGTGGGTTATTCCCGGGCATGGGTTGCGAAAACACGTCCGGCGCTCTCCAGGGCAGCCGCCGCCACCCGGTCGGCCGCGTCGGGCCGTCCGGCGGCGCGGGCGGCGGCGCGCATCGCCTCGAGCCGCTCTGGCGCCGCCAGCAGCGCCGTGACCTCGGTGCGCAGCCGCTCGGCGCTCACCTCGTCGTCACCCATCACCACGGCGGCGCCCGCGGCGGCCATGTAACGGGCGTTGCCGGCCTGATGGTCGGCGGTCGCGTGCGGGTAGGGGACGAGGATCGAGGGCACGCCGGCGGCGGCCAGCTCGAAGACGGAGCCGCCCGAGCGCGCGACCGCGAGGTCGGCCGCGGCGAGCGCGTCCGCGAACGGGGTCACGTACGCGAACAGGCGATAGTGCGGCGGCGAGCCGGCCTCGTCGAGCCGGCGGCGCAGGTCCGGGTGGTCGCGGCGCCCGCAGGCGTGCAGGACCTGGCAGGGGGAGCCGGGGGCGGCGAACGCCTCGAGCGCGGCGTCGTTGAGGGTGCGAGCGCCGATCGAGCCGCCGAAGACGAGCAGGCACGGGGCGTCCTCGCTCAGCCCCAGGCGCGCACGCGCGGCGCCGCGCTCGACGCGCCCGGTGTCGCGCGGCACGGGCCGGCCGACCACCTCGTAGCGCTCGCCCGCGCGCCCCTCGATCGGGAACGCGAGGAAGACGCGCCGCGCGAAGCGCGCGAGCAGGCGGTTCGAGACGCCGAGGTGGCTGTCGGCCTCGGTCAGCACCAGCGGGATCCGCAGCGAGACCGCCGCCAGCCCGACGGGCCCGGCCACGTAGCCGCCGCCGCCGATCACGGCGTCCGCCCCGATCTCGCGCAGAAGCGCCCGCGCGCGGAGCACCGCCGCCCCGGCGAGCCCGACGGCACGTGCGGCCTTCAGCGGGTTGCGCCGGTCGAGCCCGGCCACCGCCAGCCGGTGGAACGGGTAGCCGGCCTGCGGCACGAGCTCCGCCTCGGCGCGCTCGCCGCCGACGAACTCGACCTGCGCGCCGCTATCCCGCAGCGCGTCGGCGATCGCCAGTGCGGGAACGACGTGCCCCGCCGTCCCGCCCGCCGCTATCGCGACGCGTGGAGCGCTCACCGCGTCCACCGTCCACCACGCGCAGCTTGCCGTCGCTGCGCCGCGCGGCCGCCTGCCCCGGGTTCGAGGCGACGTTCAGCAGCAGGCCCATGGCGCCGAGCAGCACGACCATGTTCGAGCTGCCGTAGGAGATGAACGGCAGCGGCACACCGGTGAGCGGCGCCATGCCCATCACGGCGAAGAAGTTGATTACCGCCTGCGTGAGGATCAGGCCGGTGATCCCGGCGGCCAGCAGCTTCGCGTAGCGGTCCTTGGCGAGCTTGGCCGCGCGGAAGCCGGCGTACGCGATCAGCCCGTACAGCGCCGCCAGCGAGACGATCCCGAACAGGCCGAGCTCCTCGCCCACGATCGCCAGGATCATGTCCGTGTGGGCCTCGGGCAGGTAGTGGATCTTCTGCACCGACTCGCCGAGGCCGACCCCGAACATGCCCCCGGAGCCGATCGCGATCATCGCCTGGACGCCCTGGAAGCCGGTGTCGCCCGCGTCCCCCCACGGGTCGATGAACGAGAGCAGGCGATCGCGCCGGTAGGGCTCGGCGATCGCCAGGAGCATCGCCGCGACCATCAGCGTGCCGCCGATCGTGGCCAGGTGGCGGATGCGCGCGCCGGCAGCCAGGAGCAGGGCGAACATCGAGAAGCAGATGACCATCGCGGTGCCCATGTCGGGCTGCTTGAGCAGGATCAGCGCGGCCGCGCCCACCACGAGCAGCAGCGGCTTGAACATCGCGCCGACCGACTCGAGCCGCGACGGTCGCGCGGCCAGCACGGCGGCCCCGAACATGATCACGCCGATCTTCAGGAGCTCGGAGGGCTGGAACTGGACCGGGCCGGCGCCGAGCCAGCGCGTGGCGCCGTTCACGGTCACACCCACGCCCGGCACCATCACGGCCAGCGTGAGCACGAACCCGGCCCCGAGGATGAGCGGCGTGGCGTTGCGGGCGACGGTCAGGCTGCGGCGCGAGAGCACGTGCATGGCGACCAGGCCGAGCGCGCCGAACACCACGTAGCGCTTGAGGTAGCCGGCGGCGTCGCCGCCCGACTGGAGCGACTCGGCCGACGAGGCCGAGTAGACCATCACCGCGCCCGCCGCCAGCAGGCACAGCGTGGCCGTGTAGAGGATCGAGTATTCGAGGGGCGGCTTCGCGCGCTTGCGCGCGCGCGTGGAGGCGGCCATCCGGGACCCGTTCGACGCGCGGCGGCGGAATCCTCATCCGGTGGCGAGCCTCCTGAAGTGGTCCCCACGGGCCTCGTAGTCGCTGTACTGGTCGTAGCTCGCACAGGCCGGTGAGAGAAGCACCACGTCGCCCGGACTCGCGGCCGCGCGCGCGGCCGCCACGGCGGTCTCGAGATCGCCCGCGCGGTGCAGGGCGACCGCGCCCTCGAGGGCGCTCTGCAGCTCGTCCGCCGCGGCCCCGATCAGGTACGCCGCCACGGCGCGCTCGGCGAGCGGCTCGCGCAGCCCGGCGAAGCTCTCGCCCTTGAGGCTGCCGCCCAGGATGG
>DASVPL010000055.1:0-3286 GCA_036382905.1 Thermoleophilaceae bacterium
GTCCTGGTTGACGGCGCTGCCGCGGATGACGGCCAGGATCCGGTGGCCGTTGCGGCGGGCGTAGGACAGCCGCTCCAGGACCAGGATGCCGGCGCCCTCGGACCAGCCGGTGCCGTCAGCGGCGGCGCCGAACGCCTTGCAGCGCCCGTCGCGCGAGAGCCCGCGCTGGCGTGAGAACTCGATGAACAGGCCCGGGGTGGCGAGCACCGTGACGCCGCCGGCCAGCGCCATCTCGCACTCGCCGCGGCGCAGTGCCTGGCACGCCCAGTGCATGGCCACGAGCGAGGACGAGCACGCCGTGTCCACCGAGACGGCGGGCCCCTCCAGCCCGAACGTGTACGCGAGCCGGCCGGAGGCGACGCTGGTCGTGCTGCCGGTCAGGCGGAAGCCCTCGACGTCCGGAGGCGTCCCGGGACCGATGCCGTAGTTCGCGGACGAGACGCCGACGAAGACTCCCGTCTGCGATCCCCTGAGGCTCGCGGGCACGATCCCGGCGTGCTCCAACGCCTCCCACGCTCCCTCCAGGAGCAGCCGCTGCTGGGGATCCATCGCCAGCGCCTCGCGCGGGGAGATCGAGAAGAAGTCGGCGTCGAACTCCCCGGCGTCGTAGAGGAATCCGCCCTCGCGCGAGTAGGTGGTGCCGGGGTGGTCGGGGTCGGGGTCGTAGAGGCGCTCGAGGTCCCAGCCGCGGTCGTCGGGAAGCCCGCCGATCGCGTCCGAGCCCGATTCGACGAGCCGCCAGAGGTCGCCGGACGAGTGCACCCCACCGGGGAAGCGCGCGCTCATCCCGACGATCGCTATCGGCTCGTCCGTGGACGCCGGCGCGCGCCTGGCCGTCGGCTTCGGACGGTCCGCGCCCGCGACCTTGGAGCGCAGGAACTCGGCCACCGCCGCGGGGCTGGCGTGGTCGAAGATGAGCGTGGTCGGCAGCTTCAGTCCGGTCGCCTGGATCAGGCGGTTGCGCAGCTCGACTGCGCTAAGCGAGTCGAAGCCCAGCTCCTTGAAGGCGCGCCCCGGGTCGATGGCGTCGCCCGAGCCGTGCCCGAGCACGGCGCCGACGTGGCTCTGCACGAGGTCGAGCACGATCGCCGGCCACTCGGCCTCGGGCGCGGCCGCGAGCCTCGTCGCCAGCGAGCCCGTGGCCTCGGAGGAGCGGCGGACGGGCGTGCGCACCAGTCCCTGGAGGACCGGCGGCAGCAGCCCGGCCTTGGCCTGCGCGCGGAGGGCGCCGCTGTCGAGGGCGACGGGCACCAGCAGCGGCTGCGCGGCGCCGCGGGCCGTGTCGAGCAGGGTCAGTCCCAGCTCGTCGGAGAGCCCGGTGATGCCGAGGCGCTCGCCGCGCATGCGATCGGCCTCGCTGAGGCCGCCGACCATGCCGCCGACTCGCTCCCAGGCTCCCCACGCGAGCGCCGTGGCGGGCAGCCCCTCGGCGCGGCGGTGGTGGGCGAGGCCGTCGAGGAACGAGTTGGCCGCGGCGTAGTTGCCCTGCCCGGGGGTGCCGAGGATGGAGGCGACCGACGAGAACAGGACGAACTGCGAGAGACGCGCGTCCTCTGTGAGCTCGTGCAGGTTGAGGGCGCCGTCGACCTTCGGGGCCATCACCTGCCTGAGCCGCTCGCCGTCGAGCGAGTCGATCACGCCGTCGTCGAGCACGCCCGCGGCGTGCACCACCGCGGTCAGCGGATGCTCGGCGGGGATCGCGGCGAGCAGGTCGGCGAGCTGCGCGCGGTCGGCGACGTCGCACGCGGCGACCTGCGCTTCGCAGCCCAGCTCGGCCAGCGCGGCGACGAGGTCCCGGGCGCCCTCGGCCTCGAGGCCCCGCCGGCTTGTGAGCAGCAGCCGCCGCGCGCCGTGCTCGGCGGCCAGGTGACGCGCCACGAGCGCACCCAGCCCGCCGGTGCCGCCGGTGATCAGGACGGTGCCGTCGGGCTCCGGCGGCTGCGGGACGTTCAGCACGATCTTGCCCACGTGCTTCGCCTCGCGCATGTAGCGGAAGGCATCCACGGCGTGGCGCAGGTCCCAGGCCGAGACGGGCAGGTGATGGAGCGCATCGCGCTCGAAGAGCGCCACGACCTCGAGCAGCATCGCCTGGATGCGGTCGGGCCCGGCCTCGGCCAGGTCGAACGCTCGGTAGCGAACGCCCGGGTGCTGCGCCGCGACCTCGTCGGGCTCGCGGATGTCGGCCTTGCCGATCTCGACGAAGCGCCCGCCCTGCGGCAGGAGATCGAGCGAGGCGTCGACGAACTCGCGCGCAAGGGCGTCGAGGACGACGTCCATGCCGGCGCCCTCCGTCGCGTCGAGGAAGCGGTCGCGGAAGTCGAGGTCGCGGGAGGAGGCGATGTGGTCGTCGGGCACGCCGAGCCCGCGGACCGTGTCCCACTTGGCCGGGCTCGCCGTGGCGTAGACCTCCGCGCCGAGGTGCTTGGCGATCTGCACCGCAGCCATGCCAACGCCGCCGGCCGCCGCGTGGATCAGGATCCGCTCGCCCTGCTTCAGGCCGGCGAGGTCGACGAGCGCGTAGTAGGCGGTCGCGAATACGGACGGGACCGACGCGGCCTCGGCGAACGACCAGGCGTCGGGGATCGGCACCAGCATGTGGTGGTCGGTCACGCCATAGGGGCCGAACGGCTCGCGGACGATGCCCATGACGCGGTCGCCCGGCTGGAGGTGCTCGACGTCGGCGGCGGTCTCGACCACGACGCCGGCGCCCTCGCTGCCGAGCGGAGCCTCGCCGGGATACATGCCGAGGGCAATGAGGACGTCGCGGAAGTTGAGGCCGCCGGCGCGCATCGCGACGCGCACGTGGCCCTCGGCGAGCGGCGCATCGGCGGCGTCCGACGGGACGAGCGTGAGGTCCTCGAGCGAGCCGGTGCGCTCGATGCCGAGCCGCCAGGCGCCGGCGGTGGGCGGGATGAGCCCGCTCGCCCGCGCCAGCCGCGGGGCGAGCGCACGGCCCTCGCGCAGGGCGAGCTCCGGCTCCTCGGCGGCCAGCGCGCCGGCGAGCGCGGAGGCCGAGGCGTCGGCGCCGTCGAGGTCGATCACGCCGAAGCGTCCCGGGTTCTCGGAGTGGGCGCTGCGCACGAGGCCGAGCAGGGCGGCCTGGGCGAGGTTCGGCGACTCGACGCCGGAGGTCGCCAGGGCGTTGTCGGTCAGGAGCACGAGGCGGGACTCGGCGAGCGGCTCGGCGGCGAGCCAGGACTGGAGCAGCGCGAGCGTGCGCGCGGTGAGGTCGTGGACCGAGCCGGCGAGGCTCGCGGAGGACCCGTCGCTGGTGGGCGCGTCGATG
>DASVPL010000056.1:0-2560 GCA_036382905.1 Thermoleophilaceae bacterium
CGACGGTGTCCAGCTCGTCCGCGAGCAAGCGCTCCCTGCACAGGTAGCGCTGGATCTTTCCGCTCGAGGTCTTCGGGATCGTCCTCGGCGCAACGAGCGCGACGGCCTCCGGCTTCATGCTCGTCTCCATCGATATGGCGCGGCGGACGGCGTCCAGCGTCTCCGCATGGTCGCCGTTGCCGGCGCCGACCTCGTAGACGACCCCGATGCCCTCGCGACCGTCCGGGGACTCCATGGCGAACACGGCCCCGCAGCCCCGCCGCACGCCCGGTACCGCGGCCTCACATCCCTTCTCGATGTCCACGGGGTGGTAGTTGCGTCCGTTGACGACGATGACGTCCTTCAGCCGGCCCGACACGAACACCTGGCCGTCGAGCAGGAAGCCGAGGTCGCCCGTCCTCAGGAACGGTCCCTCGCCCGTGTCGGAGGTCGTCGCGTGGAACGTCTCGCGGGTCTCCTCGGGCTTGCGCCAGTAACCGCGCGCAACGTTGGGGCCCGAGAACCAGATCTCGCCGACGCGGCCCTCGGGGCACTTCTGCAGTGACGAGGGATCGACGATCGCGACCGTGTGGTCGATCGGCGGAGCTCCGCAGCTCACGAGCACGCGCGCGTCGTCGCCGCCGCTCGCGGACTCGACGACGCAGCCTCGCTCGAGCTGGTCCCGGTCTGCGGTGAAGAGTCGCGGTCCCGCGAGCCGCGCGGTGCCGCTGACCATCAGTGTCGCCTCCGCGAGGCCGTAGGCGGGAAGGAACGCCTCGTGCCGGAACCCGTACGGGGCGAAGGTGCGCGAGAACTCCGTGAGCGTTGCGGCGCTCACCGGCTCCGACCCGCTGAACGTGAGTTCCAGGTTGCTCAGGTCGAGCCCCTCGCGTTCCTCCGGCTTCGTGCGCCGCACGCACAGGTCGTACGCGAAGTTGGGGGCGCCGCTGACCGTGGCCCGGTGGCGTGACAGTGCACTCAACCAGGTGATCGGACGCTTCAGGAACGTGAGCGGCGACATCAGCACGCAGCGCATCCCCGAGTAGACCGACTGGATGATGCCGCCGATGAGCCCCATGTCGTGGTACGGCGGCAGCCAGATCGTGGCGACGTCTCGTTCCGAGAACTCGAACGCGACCTGCATCCGGGCGGCGTTGCTCAGCAGCTGCTCGTGCGCCAGCATGACCCCGGAGGGCGACCGGGTGGAGCCGGACGTGTACTGGAGCATCGCGAGCGCGTCGCTGGGCGGATCGCCCGCGGCCGGGTTCTCCGCCCCGCCGTGGGGGACGTCGGTTGCCACGACGCGAGACGAGGAGCCGCCGGATCGGAGCCACTCCTCGAGGCTTTCGCGCAGAGGCTCCGTAGTCAGGACGAGGTCGGCCGCCGAGTCCTCGAGAATCGCGAGCAGCCGTGGCAGCGTCCGGCTGATGCGGAACGGGTCCGGCGGAAAGGCCGGAACCGCCGGCGCTCCGGCATAGAAGCACCCGAAGAGGGCCGCGACATAGTCCAGCCCCGGCGCGAACAGCAACAGCACCGGGCCGCCGGGACTGCTGTTCTGCGCATCGATCACCGCCGCCACCTTGCGTGCTTCGCTGTGGAGCTCGCCGTACGTCGCCGGTTGCTCGGAGCCGTCCTCCTCCAAGAAGATGAACGCCGTGTCGTCCGGAGTGGACTCGGCACGGTTGCGGAGCACCTCGGCCAAGCTCGTCTCGGAGTAGGCGGGATCAGCCATTGCCGCCACCGCCCGAACCGTCGCCGTCATCGCGCGTGGGCAGATTGCGCGCCGCCACGATGCGCAGGCCGAACTGGCCGTCAGGGGGGAGCACCCGTGTCACCGGGAAGCCCACGCCTCCGAGAAGCTCCTCGAGCTCCGCCTCGCCGAGGCCCGGATCGCCGCCGGATCGTGCCGTGCGGAGGCGGCGCACGGCTGCGCCGAGCGGGTCGCGAGGTTGGTTCGGCGCCACGGACAGCACCCAGCCGCTCGGCTCGACGGCGTCGCGCAGCGCGGCGAGCTCGCGCTCGACCACCGCGCGGGGCTGGAAGGCCACCGGCACGACCGCGAGCGCGAACGGCGCGTCTGCGGCGAGGTCGCCCACGACCTCCACGCGCTCGGCGAGCCCGGCGGCGCGGACGTCCGCCATCCCCTGCGACAGCGCCGCGGGCTCGCGCTCCAACCCGACGATGTGCACGCCGGCGAGCCAGCGACACAGCTCGATGGCGAGCTCCGCCGACCCCGGACCGATCACAAGCACGCGCCGCGAGCCGCCCCGGAGGAGGTCGTCGAGCCCCTCCAGCTCCGGCAGGTGGCGTTCGAACAGCGCCTCGGCGAGGCCGAAGGCGGTGCCGTCGTATGCCGCCGCGGGGGGATCGTCGCCACCGAGCGACCCCGGCGGGCCCGCCAGCGCCGAGCGAAGCTCCGCCTCGACCGCGGCGCGCCGCGCGCTGTCGTCGAGCACCGGCTCGAGCCCGGCGACGGTCGCGTACCCGTCGGCGTCGCGCCGGACCAGTTCCGCGTCCACGAGGGGGTCGAGAATCCCTTCCACCACCCATTCGGCGCAGCCGACGCGTTCGCTCAGGGCCG
>DASVPL010000057.1:0-1701 GCA_036382905.1 Thermoleophilaceae bacterium
GCAGGTCCGTCGCCGATTTTTCACGCCTGTAACCCACGTGTAACGCGGCGTCGGCGAAGCTCGCGGCATGAGCGCGGAGCATCCCGATGGCGGCGGCCGGCGCGAGGCGGCCGGGCCCACGGCGCGTCCCCGATATGAGGAGGCGGAGCGCCGGATGCGCGCGATCGTCGCCGACGCGGGCCTTCCCGAGCCTGACGACGTCGAGTACGAGGACACCAGCATCTTCCTGTACTGGCACGAGCAGAAGCTCGTGGTCGAGATCGCCGACATCCCGGTCACGCCGCCAGGCCCAGCCGAGGAGCCGCCGGCGACAGGCGGAGATGCGGCTTGCCGCGACGCGTGACGACGATCGGCTCGCCCGCGGCGGCGCGCTCCATGTACCAGCCGAAGCGGTTGCGGAACTCGTGGGCCCCGATGACGGTCCCCGCGGCGCGGTCGAGCGAAGGAGTGGAGCTAGTCGGACTCGAACCGACGACCCCCTCGCTGCCAGCGAGGTGCTCTTCCAGCTGAGCTATAGCCCCGAGGGTGTACTCGTCGGCGAAGTGTAGCCCTGCGCGCTGACCGTTTCGCGCAGGCGCGAGCCGGAGGCTGACCGCCGTCCGGCCGCCCACGAGCGAGATCGGGAGCGCGTAGCAGCGGTCCAGCTCCGCGCAGTAGGCCGCGACGTAGTCGACCTCCTCGGACGTGTACGTCGTGGTGGCGAATCCGTCGCGCGTGCGCCGGTGCGTGCGGATCTTGACCTCGACGACGTCGCCCCGCAGGACCGCCCACTTGCACTGCACTCGCGCCACGCGGCGGCCCAGATCGAAGGCCAGGTCGTAGCGCAGGGCCTCGGTCATCGGGCGCAGCACCGGTATCCCCAGCTTCGCCGCCTCCGCCGCGATCGCCAGCTCCGCGATGCCGCCCTTCTCGCTTGCGTTCATGACGCGAACACTAGTTCGCTCAACGGACGGAACCGCCGCAGAAATCCCCTGCAAATCCGCCCTTCGGGGGGTCGGATCCCCTAACTGACGGAGTGGGCGGGAGCCTCGCCCCAGAGCTGCTCGAGGCGGTAGAAGGCGCGCGCCTCGGGCGTGAAGATGTGGACCACGCAGTCGCCGTAGTCCATGAGGATCCAGCGCGCCTCGCGCGCTCCCTCCGTGCGCGCCGGATACACGCCGTCCCCCTTCAGCGCCTCGTGGATCGCGTCGTGGATCGCCTTCGTCTGGCGCTCGGTGCCGCCGCTGCAGATCAGGAAGTAGTCCGTGTAGCCCACGAGCGACGCGACGTCGAGCACGCGGATGTCCCGGGCCTTGCGGTCCGAGGCGACCGCGGCGATGCGCTCGGCCAGGCGGTCGGGCGACGCGACCGTCATCGCGCGGCCACCCCCGCGCGATACAGGCCGCGCTCCTCGATCAGCCCCGCGACCCCGTCCGGCACGAGGTACCTGACGGGCTGGCCGCGCGCGACGCGGCGGCGGATCATGGTGGACGACAGCCCCACCGGCGGCATGTCGAAGAACACGAGCCGCCCGCTGTTGCGCAGGTGCGAGGCCTCCACGAAGATCCCCGGCCGCCGCCACGCGCCGCGCTCGGCCGCCGCGATCGTCGCGAGCTCCAGCACGCGGTCGGGGTCGCGCCACGAGCGCAGCTTGGCCGCCTGGTCGCCGCCGAGGATCCACCAGAGCTCGTCGTCCGGCCGCTCCTTCGCGAGCGCCTCGAG
>DASVPL010000058.1:0-13122 GCA_036382905.1 Thermoleophilaceae bacterium
CTACCAGCAGAGCGGTGCCGACCAGGCCCGTCTGCGAGATCGTGCGCAGCTCCACGCTGTGCGGGTAGCGCGGCTGCTCGCCGCTCTCGGAGCGCTCGAGGTACGCGGCCTGGAAGTTGTCCGCGCCGATGCCGCCGACCGGCGCGGCCTCGAACTCGTCCCAGGCGACTCGCCAGAAGTCGTAGCGGTTCGAGCCGAGCCGCCCGACCAAGCGGTTGGAGCCGCCGCCGGGCGTGCCGGTGGTCTTGAACTCCTGCCACGCGTCGGAGATGTCCGTGAACGGACTCCCGCGCTCGGCCACGTACAGCGCGGTGCCGGCCACGATCGCCACCGCCGCGGCGGCCCCGAGCACCCATCCCGCCGCCTGATCGACGCGGCGCGAGCGCCGCTGCGCCCGATCGGCGAAGGCCCCCATGCCGGCCAGGGCGGCCGCCACGGCCGCGGCGCCCAGGATCGCGGTGCCGGCGTCGTCGGTGGCGCCGGCGAGCGGGGGCCCGGACTCGTCGTAGACGTCGAGGATCGCCGGTACACAGACGCCGACCGCGCCGAGCACGAGCGCCAGGGTCAGCGTCGTGCGCACGCGCTGCGGCGTGATCACCAGGAACAGCAGCGCCACGATCGGCAGCGCGAACAGCCAGCCGCGGCTCTGCCCCATGAGCGCCAGGCCGCCGAGCAGCACGGCAGCGCCCACGAACAGCGCGCGCAGCAGCGGGCCGGTCTCACGCCGCGATCCGAGCACCAGGCAGGGCCAGAACGCCGACGACCAGAGCGCCGCATTGGCGTTCGCGTACTCGACCGGCTCGGCCAGGCGGCCGTCGATGAAATGCCCCGTCGGATCGGCGGAGGAGATGACGCTCACGAGCTCGACCACGCCGATCGCGGCGACCCCGAGCGCGAAGGCGCCGACTATCGCCACGGCCGCCCGCGCGCGTATGCGCCACAACGCGAACAGCGCGAAGACCGCCGCGTAGAGCGCCGTCCGGTTCGAGCCGTCCCAGGCGTCGGCGCGCTGGTCGGCCCATGCAATCGTGAGGTAGCTCCACGCCGTGAAGGCGGCGAGCGCGCCAACGGCGACCACTACGGGGACCGGCGGGCGCGGCCCCGTGGGCAGCGCCAGCAGCCCGAGGAGGAGCAGCGCGACTAGGAAAAGCCCTGCTGGGTACCACTGCCCAGGGAAGTAGCCGCCCTTGACAGCGGACAGAATGAAGAGGGGAACCATCGCCAACGCGCCAAGAACGGCGGCAGGAGATAACGCGATCGGCCTACGCAGCGTTTCTGCAACGGTGCGCAGGGGCGGCACTCGCAAGATTCTAGGGCGGGTACCGCACGGATCGGGCCGCGCATCCTGCGCAAAGGCTGATCCGAAAAACCGTGCCGCCCGAACGGTTCGTACTATCCACGGAACTGCAGTGCGTACCCCAACAACCGATATCTTGCAGAACAGGCTCTTTGCGGCTACTGTTTTTCAGCCGCGGGGAGGGGTACCAGAGGTACTCACGAAAGACCGGGGCCATGGAGCGGTTCTGGTTTACGAGGCTCACGGCAAGGAAGCCAAATCAAATGGTAGGGAGACCACCTATGCGTTTTAGGAACCTGATTGTCGGCGCGATCGTCGCCGCCAGCATGCTCATAGCCGCCCCCGCGTTCGCGCAGACGGCATCAGAGGGCTACTCGAAGCCCGCAGGCAGCATCCAGGAGCGGATCTCCACGGAGAACCCGCCGAACGACCCGCCCGAGGAGATCACCGAGACCCGTGCCGCGCGCAGCGAGCTGCCGTTCACCGGGCTCGACGTCGCGCTGATCGTCGGCGCCGGCGGACTCCTGCTGGCCATGGGCTTCGGGATGCGTCGCCTCAGCCGTACCGAGGTAGCCTGACCTGAACCCGGTTTCCCGCGCCGGGCTAACAAAAACGCGGGCCCGCCCCGATACAGGGCGTGGAGAGTGATCGCTTGCCTGGCCAAACCAGACGGGACGACCTAGCGCTCGCCGATTCGGCGAGGGTCTCGGACACGTCCCCTGGCACGGCCGGGGCCGCGATCGACCCGATCGAAGACTCAGCCGCAGCGACGCCGCCGGAGCATCTCCCTACAGCCCGGCGGCGTTCGCGCGCCTGGATGCTCGAGGGCAAGTCGTGGACGCTGACGGCCCTCTGCGTCGACGGGTTCATGCTTCTGCTGGCCGTCGCCGCGGCGCTCTTCGGCGCGACTGCCGCGGACGTGCACGCCACGACCTGGCCCGTCTTCCTGTTCCCGCCCATCGTGATGGGGCTGCTCGCGATCCGCGGGGTCTATCGCCCCAAGATCACCGTCCAGTTCCTCGACGAGGTCGGGCACGTGGTCGGCGCGTGCTCGGTCGCGGCCATGTCGATCATCGCCGTGTCGATCTTCACCGCGGGCGGCGGCGAGCAGGCCGAGCTCCTCGCCCGCGTGTGGCTCTTCGGGATGGTCTACCTGGCCGGCAGCCACTACGTCCTCGACATCACGCAGCGGCGTGCCCGCATCGAGCGCGCGATCGCCGTGCCCACCCTGATCTTCGGCGCCGGCAAGATCGGCGCCCAGGTCGAGCGCCGCCTCGACGAGAAGCCCGAGCTCGGGCTGCGGCCGGTCGGCTACGTCGATCCCTACCCGCCGTCGGACGAGCAGGTGCCCGGCCGGCGCGTGCCGATCCTGGGCGCTCCCGAGGACCTCGAGGGCATCGTCGCGCGGACGGGCGCCAAGCACGTCGTCATGGCGTTCATGTCCTCACGCGGCTCCGACGCCACGCTCGTCCCGGTCGTGCGCAAGTGCGACGAGCTGGGGCTCGACGTCTCGCTCGTGCCGCGCCTGTTCGAGAGCATCAACGTGCGCGTCAAGCTCGAGCACATCGGCGGGATGCCGCTCTACAGGCTGCGCGCGGTCAACCCGAAGGGCTGGCAGTTCGCCATCAAGCACGCGCTCGACCGCGTGATGGCCGCCGTGCTGATCGTGCTGCTCGCGCCGCTGCTGCTGGCCGCCCTGGCCGCCGTACGGATCTCCTCCCCCGGCCCCGTCTTCTTCCGCCAGCGCCGCGTGGGCCGCGACGGCAAGCCGTTCGACCTCCTGAAGTTCCGCTCGATGCGACTCACCGAGGCGCGCCCGAAGGACAACGTGAAGATGCTGCTGCCCGACGACACCGCGCCGGGCGGGGTCGAGGGCGCCGACCGGCGCACCGCGATCGGCAAGCTGATCCGCCGCCTGTCGATCGACGAGCTGCCCCAGCTCTTCAACGTGCTGAAGGGCGAGATGAGCATCGTGGGGCCGCGTCCCGAGCGGCCCGAGTTCGTCGAGCTGTTCGAGCGGCGCGTGACGCGCTACGAGGACCGCCACCGCGTGAAGGCCGGGATCACCGGCTGGGCGCAGGTGCACGGGCTGCGCGGCAAGACGTCGCTCTCGGACCGGATCGAGTGGGACAACTACTACATCGAGAACTGGTCGCTCTGGCTCGACATGAAGATCCTGCTGCTCACGGTCGCGGCGGTCTTCCAGCCCGCCGAGTAGCGTCCGCACGGACGTGATCGACCTCCACTGCCACATCCTGCCGGGGCTCGACGACGGCCCGGTCAACCTCGACTTCAGCGTGGCCATGGCCCGCGCCGCCGCCGAGAACGGGATCCAGGTGATGGTCGCCACGCCGCACATCCGCGCGGACTACGACGTGGACCCGGGAGCCATCGCGGACCTCGTGGAGGGGCTCAACGCGGCCGTGGAGGAGGACGACACGCAGCTGCTCGTCCTGGCCGGCGGCGAGGTCTCGCTCCAGAAGGCCACCGAGCTCGAGGACGACGTGCTGCGCACCGTCTGCCTCGGCTCGAGCGACTACCTGCTGCTCGAAAGCCCCTACAAGGCGATCGACATCGACATCGAGGGGATCGTCCGCGAGGTGCAGGGACGCGGCTTCAAGCCGCTGCTCGCGCACCCGGAGCGCTGCCCGATCTTCCAGCACGACCCCGACCGCCTCCAGCGGCTCGTGAACATGGGGGTGCTGTGCTCGATCACGGCGTCCTCGCTGGCCGGCGGCTTCGGCTCGACCGTTCGGCGCTTCACGCTCGAGCTGGTCCACGACGGGCTGATCCACGACATCGCCTCGGACGCGCACGACCACCTGCACCGCCCGCCGGACCTCCTGGCGGGCTTCGAGTCGGCCGAGGGCGAGATCCCGGGCATCCAGAGCCAGGCGCCCTGGTTCACCGTCACGGCACCGGTGGCGATCCTCGCCGGACGGCCGCTGCCGGCGCGCCCGGACCCGCCGCCACGCCCGCCGACCTCGCGCTGGCGCCGGCTCGTGAACCGCGGCTAGATACCACGTCCAAGGGTGTGTTCAGGCGCCACCTGGACATGTGTCCTAGCAAGGCGTCATAACCCTCTGAAACTCCGGCGCGCGGCCCGATGCAGGCGTCATGTCCCTCCGCCGCCCTCTCCTCGCAGGCATCGCCGCCGCCATCGCACTCGCCGTCCCCGCCAGCGCCTCCGCCGCCACCTGTGACAAGGTCGCCGCTCCCGGTGGCTCGAACACCGCCGCCGGGACCGAGGCCGCTCCCTACGCCAGCTTCCAGAAGCTCGTCGACTCGCTCGCTCCCGGCCAGGCCGGCTGCCTGCGCGGCGGCACCTACCGTGAGGAGAACGTCACGGTCGGCCGCGGCGGCACGGCAGACGCCCGCATCACCGTCCGCAGCTACCCGGGCGAGCGCGCCCTCCACATCGGCCGCCTCTACGTGACCGACCGGGCCAACTTCCTCACGTTCGAGCAGCTCGACCTGAACGGCTCGGGCGGCCCGAAGAACTGCAACCCCGACGGCTGCGGGCTGCTGCCGAGCCCGACGGTCAACGGCGACGACGTCGTCTTCCAGGACAACGACGTGACGAACGACCACACGTCGATCTGCTTCAACGTCGGCAACCCCGGCTGGGGCGCCGCGCTCCGGGTCACCATCCAGCGCAACCGCATCCACAACTGCGGCCGCATGCCCGCCAGCAACCACGACCACGGCATCTACCTGGTCGAGACCCAGGACGTCCAGATCCTCGACAACGTGATCTACGACAACGCCGACCGCGGGATCCAGCTCTACCCGAACGCCGACCGGACCACCATCCGCAGCAACATCCTCGACGGCAACGGCCAGGGCATCATCTTCTCGGGCGTCGGCGGCCAGACCTCGGACAACAACGTCGCGGAGCACAACATCGTTACCAACGCCAGGCTCCGCTACAACATCGAGTCCTACTACCCCGACGGCACCGGCACCGGCAACGTCGCCCGCAACAACTGCCTCTACGGCGGCGAGCGCGGCAACGTCAGCGCGCAGGACGGCTTCGTCGCCATCAGCAACCTGGTCGCGGACCCGCAGTACGTCGATCGCGCCGCCAAGGACTTCCGGCTGAAGGCCGGCAGCCCGTGCGCGGCGATCCTCGCCGGCGCCGACGTGCCCGCCACCCCGGCGGCCCCCACGTCGCCCACGTCGCCCACGTCGCCCACGTCCACCACGCCCACGGGTACCGACCAGGGCACCGACGAGCCGGCCGGCAAGCCCGGCGAGGTCATCCTCGAGAACGTCTCGGTCAAGCGCAGCAAGAGGACTGGCCGCCTGCGCCTGCGCGTCTCCGGCCGCCTGACCGGCTGGGGCGCCGACAAGCTGAAGGTCCAGGTTCGCCGCGGCAACGGCTGGAAGACGCTCGGCACGATCCGCGGCGTGCGCAAGATCTTCCGCGCGACCGTCCGGCCGCCCTCCGCCAACCTCCGCAAGTCGAACCGCCTCGCCGTCCGGGTCGTCATCCCCGGCGTCGACCAGTCGAACACGGTCCTCGCGCGCACCCGGCGCTAACGCGCCGAGCGCCTAGCTCTCCGAGCCCCTCAGGCGCCGCTTGAGGCCGGAGGCCACCTCCCAGGCACGCAGCGCGCGCGCCCGGCGGATCGTCGGGGAGAGCTTCAGGCGCCAGCGGTAGGTGCGGTCGGCGTGGTAGATGCCGATCCGCGGCCAGGCCAGCGGCTCCGGGCCGTGCAGGCCGTGCGGCAGGGTGAGCCCGAAGTCGTAGCCGGCGTCCCCCGCGGCGTCGACCACGCGGTGGTCGTAGGAGCCGTAGGGGTAGGCGATCGAGCGGCACGGCCGCCCGAGGCGCTCCTGGCACACCTCGCGCGACTCCCTGAGCTCGCGGGCGATCTCCTCCTCGGTCGCCAGCTCGGCCAGCCGCGGGTGCGAGCACGTGTGCGAGCCGATCTCCCAACCCGCGTCGGCCAGGCCGTTCAGCTCGTCCCAGCTCATGCAGGAGAGCTCTGACTCGTGCGGGCCGCCGACCCAGTGCGCCACGCCCGGCCAGCTCATCGGTCCCTCGCGGTCCGGCCAGTCGGTAGGCACGTAGACCGACGCGCGCATGTCGAGCCGGTCGAGGATCGGCTTAGCGATCTCGAGCACGGAGCGGTAGGCGTCGTCGAAGGTGATCGCGACCGCGCGGCCCGACGGCGACTCGAGCGCCTCGGAGGCCGGGATGCCGCGGTAGCCGCGTCGGCTCAGGAACGTGAGCTGGCGCTCGAGGACCTCGGGCCGCAGCGACAGCGCCGCCGGCCAGTCGGGGCTCACGGCGTGGTAGCAGAGCACGACGAGGTCGCTCACGAGGTGCCTCCGCGCACCCACGGCAGCAGCCGCGCCACGCGTGCGTTGCGCGGCTCGGCGAGCCGGAACAGCGCCTTGCGGGCGAACGCGAGCGCCTCGTACTCGCGGCGGTCGGCGTACCCGGCCCAGCGCCACGCGACCGCGACGAGCTCGGGCCGCCGCGCGAGCCTGCCGGTGGCGTCGAGCTGGGTGATGTGGAGGTGGTGGTAGGCCATGCTCGCGACGTTCGCGACCCGGTGCGGGAACAGGTCGTAGCGCGACCAGTTGCCGGTGTCCCAGTGGCCGATCGAGCCGATCAGCGCGGCCACGCCGTCGTCGAACGCCGCCCGGGCGCGCTCGTCGCCGGTCGCCACGGCCACGTCGCGCAGGCCCCAGAGCCCGAACATGAGCCCGTTCAGCACCAGCGAGCGCGGCTGGGTCGGATACTCCTCCGGGACGAGAGTGCCGTTCAGCTCGGCCGCGGCGCCGCCGTCGGAGGAGGCCACGTAGAGCCGCTCCACAGCACGCAGGGCCGCCTCCGCGTAGCGCTCCTCGCCCGTCTGGTCGTGCAGGCGGACCAGCAGGCTGGCGCCCTCACCCTGCGCCATCCCGGAGGTCCAGGGCGGGCTCAGGGCGAACGTATGGGGATAGTCGAAGGTGTGAACCCAAGATCCGTCCTCGCGCTGCGCGCGAACCAGGAGGTCCGCCGTCTCGCGCGCGGACTCGAGCCATTGCTCGCCCTCGTCGCAGAGGAAGCGCTCGTAGCAGCCGAGCCCGCGCTGGATCGCGCCCACCCACAGCTCCGAGCCCGGCCGCTCGTGGAAGCCGGGCCACATCTTGAGCTGGTTCGCCTTCGCGCGGAAGTCGATCGGGTACCCGCCGACCTTCTCGTGGTCGACGTGATGGCCGTAGGGGGCGCCGAACGAGCGGCTCAGGAAGCGCTCGAGCCGGCCGCGCTCCCGGCCGGGTGCGAGGTCGGTGGCCACCGAGCGGGGCCGGGCCCGCTCGTCTTCGGGAATCGCGGTCATCGGGTGAATAGGTCAGGCTATTAAGCGGTGCCGGACGCCCCGAACAGCGAGCGGCGGCTGCGAGTCCTCACGCTGGTCGACCATCTCGGCGCCTCCGGCGGCGGCGAGCGGCTGGCCATGGAGATCTCGAAGCGGCTCGACCGCGACCGCTTCGAGGCGATCCACTGCGCGAGCCGCTGGCACCCCGAGGCGTCCGGGGAGGCCATGCGCGCGGCCGCCGACGAGCTGCGCGCGGCGGGCGTGCGGGTGATCGGCCTCGGGCGCGGCTCCACCGCCGCCGTATGGTCGTGGGCCCCGCTCGTGCGGCTCCTGCGCCGCGAGCGCGTGGACGTGCTCCACTCGCACAAGTTCGGCTCGAACGTGTGGGGGGTCGTGCTGGGCGGGCTCGCCGGGGTGCCGGCCGTGGTGGCGCACGAGCACACGTGGTCGTACGAGGGACAGCCGCTGCGGAGGTTCCTCGACCGCGAGCTGATCGCCCGGCGCAGCGACGCCTTCGTGGCGGTCTCGCACGAGGACCGGCGCCGGATGATCGAGGTGGAGCGGATCGACCCCGAGGACGTGGTGTTCGTGCCGAACGGCATCGACGCGCTGCCGGACGGCGACGGCGCCCGCGTGCGCTCCGAGCTGGGAATCGAGCCCGGGGCGCCGGTGATCGGTGCCGTGGCCGTGCTGCGCCCGCAGAAGGCGCTCCACCTGCTCGTGCGCGCCGCCGCGGAGCTGGTGCGCGAGCACCCGGGGCTGCGGGTGCTGATCGCGGGCGACGGGCCCGAGCGCGAGGCGCTCGAGGCACTCGTGCGCGAGCTCGGCCTGGAGGGCGTCGTGACGCTGCTCGGGCTGCGGCGCGACGTGCCGGACCTGCTGGCCGCGCTCGACGTGGCCGTGGTCTCCTCCGACTTCGAGGGCACCCCGCTCGCGGTGCTCGAGTACATGGACGCGGGGCTGCCGGTGGTCGCCACGCGCGTCGGCGGCCTGTCCGACCTGATCGAGCACGGCCGTCACGGCCTGCTGGTCGACCCGGGTGACGCGGGCGTGCTGGCCCAGGCGATCGGCACGCTGCTGCGCGACCCCGAGCGCGCCCGCGAGCTGGGCGCGCGCGGCCGCGAGCGGCGCCGCGCGGAGTTCTCGATCGACCGCACGGTGCGCACGCTCGAGGACATGTACGTGAATTTGGCGGGGCGATGATCGAGGAGGTTCGCGAGCTCGAGCCCCTGCGGGAGGACTGGCAGCGGCTGGCGGAGGCGGCGGGGAGCCCGTTCTCCACCTACGAGTGGGCCGAGACGTGGTGGCGGCACTACGGCGCGGGTCGGGAGCTGCACCTGCTGCGCTGCCGCGACGACGCGGGGCGCGCGTTCGCGATCCTCCCGCTGTTCCTCGCCCGCTCGCGACCGGTGCGGATCCTGCGCTTGGTCGGGCAGGGGGCGGCCGACCAGCTCATGCCGATCTGCGCGCCCCAGGACGCGGACGCCGCGGCCGCCGCGCTGCACGAGGCACTGCGCGACGGCCTCGCCGGCTGGCAGGCGCTGATCGCCGACCGCCTGCCGGGCGAGGAGTGGGCCGAGCGGCTCGGCGGGCGTGCTCTCGACCGCACGCCCTCGCCCGTGCTCGAGGCCGGTGGCGCGAGCTTCGACGACTGGCTCGCCACGCGCTCGAAGAACTTCCGCGACCAGGTGAAGCGCCGCGAGCGCAAGCTCGCGAAGTCGCACGAGCTCGCGTTCCGGCTGACCGACGACCCCGCGCGGCTGGACGAGGACCTCGGCACGCTCATACGGCTCCACCGGGAGCGCTGGGGCGACGCGTCTGGCTCGTTCGAGGGCGGGCGCGAGGAGTTCCACCGCGACTTCGCGCGCGTCGCGCTGGACCGCGGCTGGCTGCGGCTGTGGACGCTCGAGCTCGATGGCCGCCCGGCCGCGAGCTGGCTCGGCTACCGCTTCGGCGGGGACGAGTGGTACTACCAGGCCGGGCGCGACCCGGAGCTCGAGCGCGAGGCCGTCGGCTTCGTGCTGATGGCGCACACGGTGCGCGCGGCGCTCGACGACGGCGTGGCCCGCTACCGGCTGCTGCTCGGCGGCGAGGGCTACAAGGACCGCTTCGCCAACGCGGACCACGGGCTGCACACGACGATGCTCGGCCGCGGTGTACTCGGGCAGGTGCTCGCCGTCGGCGCGGAGACAGCGGCGACGCGGCCCGCCCTGCGGGCGCGGCTCAAGCGCTTCGCGCGCTGAGGCGCTCGGCCTGCACCGTCCTGGCCACGCCGAGCAGCGCGGGGCCCAGGCCGAGCAGCAGCCAGAGCTGCTTGCCGAACATCTCCGAGATGAAGAAGTCGGCAGCGAGGACGCCGGTGATCGCGACGAGCAGGGCGCGCGCCAGCAGCTCGAGGTCACGCCGGCCTATTCGATCGAAGATCCGCGCCGCGCGCAGGATGCACAGCAGGGCGAACAGGATGATCGCCGCGAACAGCGCGAAGCCGACGAACCCGAGCTCGGCCAGCACGTGGAGGTAGGTGTTGTGGGCGGACTTCGGGTTGTCGACGATGAACTCGTCGCGCTTGAGGGCGCCCGGCTGGAGGAGGTAGTGGATCGAGGCGGTCTGGAAGTTCCCGACGCCGACGCCCGACACCGGCTTGGCCTGGACCATGCGCAGCCCGACCTTCCACAGGTCGGTGCGCCCGCTGCCGCCTTCGACCTCGGTCACCCGGTTGACGGCGTCCTGGCTCGCCACGAAGCCGAAGTAGAAGAGACCGCCGAACACCGCGACGACGGCCAGCGTGATCGCCTGGATCCGCCAGCGGCCGGCGACGAACGCGCTGGCCGACAGCGCCACCACCGCCGCGATCAGGCCGCCGCGCGAGAGCGTGAGGAACACGCCGGCGGCGCAGAGGATGCTCGCCACCACCGCCGCTATGCGCACCATCGGGAAGCGCTTGAGCGAGAACGCCAGGGCGGCGCCGAGGATCATGCCGGGGACCAGCACCGCGGCCAGCTCGTTCGGGTCGCCGAGCGTGCCGCCCACGCGTGAGACGTCGTAGTAGGCCGTGTCCTGCGGCGGGAACAGCAGCCCGTAGGCCGCGGCGACGGCCGCTCCGGTCACGTACGCGCCGACGGTCAGCACGAACTGCTTCGGCGTGCGCACCGCCGTGTAGACGATCAGGAACAGGATCAGGTTGAGCGCGAAGCGCATCACCGACGTGCGCCCCGCGGCGGCGTCCTCGGCCCACGTGAGGCTCAACGCCGTCCAGCCGAGGAACAGGCCGAGCACGTAGGAGAAGACCGGGTGGGCTGCGAGGAAGTCGTTGCGGGCGTCGTTGCTCGTCGAGACCTTGGCGAGCCACGAGACGGCGATCAGCAGGCCGACGATCTTCGAGAAGCTCAGCAGCGAGCCGCCGAGCGTGGGCAGCAGGTCGAGGAACGAGACGATCGCGAACAGGCAGAGGCCGAACGTGAGGTCGCCGAGCACGAGCACCACGAACGCGAGCCCGATGGCGGCGGCGACCGCCAGCCGCGGGTCGAGCCCGGCCAGCAGGCCGAGGCCGACGGCGATCGTGCCCAGCAGCGCCTGGTAGGCGAGGTGCGAGCCGGTGTTCAGTCGCGCGGCCATGCCGCGGAGAGGGCGCTAGCCGCGTCCGGCGCCCTGCGCTGCGCGGCCCTTGCCGCGCGCGGGCTCGGCGCCGGAGGCCGTGTAGTAGTAGCCGTCGCCCTGCGGCGGCACGCCGACCACGGCGAACCCGACGGGCTCGATGTCGTGGCGGGCGAGCAGCTCGCCGAGGTTCGCGAGCTTCGTGAGCTGGGTGCGGCCGAGGCGGACGACCACGAGCACCTCGTCCACCTGCTGCGCGAGCGGCAGGGCGTCGATCACCTCGCTGAGCGGCGGCGAGTCGACGATCACGTAATCGGCGATCCGCTTCGCGTCGGTCACGAGGTTCTGCGCGGCGGGCAGGAAGAGCTGGTCGGCCATGAACCCGCTGGCGCCGCTGCTCGTGTCGGCGAGCAGCACGCGCAGGTAGCGGCCGTAGGCCTTTGTCTCGACCAGCGCGTCCTCGAGCTCGGCCATGCCGAGCAGCACGCTGCCGGTGCCGTACTCGCCCTTCACACCCAGGGCCGCGCCGATCGCGGGACGGCGCAGGTCGGCCTCGATCAGGATCACGCTGTTGCCCGCGAGCGCGAGCGACGAGGCGAGGTTGATGGCGGTCGTGCTCTTGCCCTCGGACGGGGACGGGCTCGTGACGAGCACGGCGGGCGCCTCGTCGATCCGCATGCCGCGGCGCGAGGCCGCGAGCGTGGCGCGCAGGGTCCGGTACGACTCGAGCGTGCCCGGCGAGAGCCGTTCCGGAGCCAGGGCGCTGTCGGTGCGCTTGGTCTCGCGCGGGATGCGGCCGAGGATCGGCAGGCCGTAGAGCGTGCGGAGCTGGTCCTCGCGGCGCAGGCGCGGGTCGAGCACCTGAAGCGCGAAGGCGCCGCCGATGCCGAGGATCAGGCCGGCGAGCACGCCCGAGATCAGGGAGAGCTTCTTCTTCGGCGACGCGGCCTCGTCGGGGTCGGCGGCGCGGGTCTGGATAGAGAGGGTGGGATCGTCCTGGCCACGGAGCGTCTGGAGGCGAGCGAGCTGGGAGCGCAGCGAGGTGTCCTCACCGCCGCCGGCGGCCTCGTCGGGCCCCGACAGCGCCTCTACGCGCGCCTCGAGGTTCGCGATCGACTTGTCGAGCGCGGCGTGCAGCTTCTGGGTCTGGACCTGGATCGAGCTCTCGGCGAAGCCGTTGGCGATCTGCTGGGCCTCCTTGCCGCTCGGGGCCTCCGCGGTGATCGCGACGATGTTGCTCTGTGCGACCGGCTCGGCCTTCACGTGCTCGAGCAGCGGCTCCGGCAGGCCGGGGGTCTTGCGGCGCACCGCCTGGGCCACCTGGCGGTTGGCGACGAGGCGGGCGGCGGTCTCGACGTCGCGCGTCGGGTCGCTCGAGCCGCGGATGATCGGCAGGCCGGAGAGAGCCGGATCGTCGGCCGGGACCGGCGTGACGAGCAGCTCGGACTGCGACTCGTAGACCTTCGGCGCCAGCATCACGTAGGCGATCGCGGCGAGCGTCGTCAGGACCGTCACGATGGCGATCAGCTTGATCCGCTCGCGGATCGTGTTGACGTAGCGCTGTAGGCCCTGCTGCTCTACGCGCGGACGCAGCCATTCGGCGGACCGGCTGCTCTCGGGGGGTGTCATCGCCACAACTATGGCATCACATCGGCAATAACCATGAGGTCTTTTACGGTGTTCGGTCCCGGTCCCCTCCTATGGTGCGGGCCGTGCCCCACGTCGACGCCAGCGTCCTGGTCCCGGTCCTCAACGAGGAGCGCTTCATACGCGACACCGTGCGCGCGATGCAGGGGCAGCGCTTCGACGGCGAGGTCGAGTTCCTGTTCATGGACGGCCGCTCCGATGACGCGACGCGCGCGATCCTCGACGAGATCGCGCAGGAGGACCCGCGCGTGCGCGTGCTCGACAACCCGC
>DASVPL010000059.1:0-2409 GCA_036382905.1 Thermoleophilaceae bacterium
GTGGTGGACGACGGCTCGCTCAGCCCGGTCGCGGCGACCGGCGCTCGGGTGGTCCGCCGCGCCGTCGCGGGTGGTCCGTCGGCCGCCCGCAACGATGGCTGGCCGCTCGCGCGCGCGCCGCTCGTCGCCTTCGTGGACGACGACTGCGTGACCACGCCAGGCTGGCTCGCCGCGCTGGTGGCTGCGGCGGAGGCCGCGCCAGGCGCGGTGGTGCAGGGCCGCACGCTGCCCGACCCGGCGGAGGCGGACCGCCTCGGACCGTTCGCACGCTCCCTGTGGGTGGAGGAGCCGGGCCCGTACTACCAGGCGTGCAACATCCTCTACCCGCGAGCGGTGCTCGAGAGCGTCGGCGGGTTCGACGCCGAGGCGTTTCCCCACGTCGGCGAGGACACCGACCTCGCCTGGCGTGCGCGGGCGGCGGGGGCGCGGATCGAGTGGGCGCCCGATGCGCTCGTGCACCACGCGGTGGTGGACCTCGGCCCGGCCGGCAAGCTGCGCATGGCCGCGCGCTGGACGCCGTCGATCCGCCTGTTCGCGCGCCACCGCGCGCTGCGGCGCGAGCACCTCACCCGCGGGCTCTTCTGGAAGGGCACGCACTACCTGCTGGTGCGCTCTCTGCTCGGGCTCGCGCTGCGGCGGCGCTCGCGCTGGCTCGCTCTCTGGCTCGGCGCGCCCTACGTGCGCAACCTCCTGCTGCGCGGCGTGAGCGAGGGTGGCGGGCCCGCGGCGGCTCCGTTCTACCTCGTCCACGACCTCGTGGAGCTGGTCGCCGTGCTGCGCGGCGCGGTCAGGTACCGGACGCCCGTGCTGTAGCGCGCCGCTCGGCCAGGTGCGCGAGCGCGAGGCCGGCGAGCACCACGATCGCGAGGTCGGCGGAGTGGCGAAAGCGGGTGTAGCCGTACCCGGTGACGCTCACGAACGTCACGGCGATCGGGGGCGCCATCAGCACCCAGAGTGGCGCCTCGCGGCGGCGCAGCAGCACGGCCCCGAGGATCGCCAGCGGGAGCAGCAGGAAGTAGACGATCACGCCAAGCGCCTCCATCGTGCGGTCGCGCCCCTCCGCCAGCTCGACCTGGCGGGCGGGCTGCCAGAGGTCCCACGTGCGCGCGACCCGCACCGGCACCACCACCGCGACGAGCCGCCCGGCGTGGTCGCCGGCGTACTCGAGCCCGTCCGCGCGCCACTTCGCCGACTGCTCGGCCTCGTCCTCCTCGGTCACGGGCGCGCGGCACTCGGTGCGCCAGAAGCCGAGGTCGCGGCCGTGGTAGGTGTCGTGGCAGTTGGCGCCGGTGAGGACGGTGGCGTCGTTGGTGGAGATGAGGACCGGGCGGTCGAAGGTCGTGGCGTTGCGGATGGTCCAGGGGGCGAGCACGAGCACGGTTGCCGCGAGGGCCGGGAGCAGCAGCCGCTTGCGCCGCCAGAGCGCCGGCGCTGCCAGCAGCAGTAGGAGGAGGAGGCCCTCACCGCGTGTCAGCGCCGCCAGGCCGATCGTTGCTCCGAGCGCCGCTGCCCGGAGCGCGGTGGGGTCCTTGCGCAGCTGGAGTGTGAGCAGGAGGGCGAGCGCCACCCACAGCCCGTAGAGCGTTTCGCTCATCAGCGATCCGTCGGCGGCGATCAGGAGCGGGTGCGCGGCGCCGATCGCGGCGGCGGTGAGCCCGGCCCGCTCGCCGCCGAGCCGGCGGCCGATCAGCCCGAGGATCCCGACGGTCGCGACGCCGATCGGCACGCCCACCAGCCGGTGCGCGAGCAGCCCGTTCCCACCCAGCTCGGAGGCGGCGGCGAGCACGAGCGGCCACAGCGGCGGGTGCTCGGCCGTGGGCTCGACCAGCCCCTGGTGCTCCAGGGTGAACGGCGCGGCGAACCCGTGCCCGTCCGCGATTAGGTTCGCGATCTCGTGGAAGAAGAAGAAGTCGCCGAACGGGCCGGGGCTGTACTCGTTGCCCGCGACGGCGATCGTGTAGAGGAGCCGCAGGGCGAGCGCCCCGGCGAGGATGATGGCGAGGCGTTTGGTGAAGGCGCTCATGCGCGCAGCTCGGCCCCGGCGAGCGCGGCGATCAGGGCCGCGCGCTCACGGGCCCCGGCGTCCGCGTGAACCTCGGTGACGCCCGCCCGGCGAACGCGCCGCGCGACCGCCGCGACCTCCCACAGTGCCCGCCGTTCGGCGGGTGAAGTCAAAAGCGTCCTTATTGGGGACGCTTTTGACTTCGCGTGAGCAGCGAGCGCCCCGGCGCGGCGCAGGATCCCGTCGTCCTCGGCGTAGCGGGCGCGCAGCCCGCGCGCCGCGGCGCGGTCCGGGCGATCCGGGCGGCGGAGGGCCTCGATGGCGAGCGGCTCGCCCAGCGCGTGGGCGAGCGCGGCGGAGGCGGCGGTCGGGAACTCGGAGACGATCAGCGCGCGGGTGCGCCCGAG
>DASVPL010000060.1:0-1912 GCA_036382905.1 Thermoleophilaceae bacterium
CGGGCCGCAAGATCCGCACGCTGCCGGCCCGCTTCGGCCACACCACCGCGTGCGAGATAACCGACGAGGGCGACGTGCGCGAGCTGGGGCGTCACTGCATGGACGCGCTCGGCCTGCACGGCGTCGCGAAGCTCGACTTCAAGCGCTCGCCGGCGGGCGAGCTCAAGCTGCTCGAGGTGAACCCGCGCTTCAACCTGTGGCACCTGCCCGGCGCCGTCGCCGGCGTGAACCTTCCCGCGCTGGTCTACGCCGACCTTGCGGGGCTGCCGCGGCCGCGCGCCGAGCTGACGCGGCGCGGGGTGCGCTGGTCGCTCCCCTGGAACGACCTCCGGGCGGCCCGCCAGCAGGGCGTCGGCCTCGCGCGCTGGCTGCGCTGGCAGGCCGGCTGCGAGACGCGCCACATCGTCGCGCTGGACGACCCGATGCCGTTCGTGCGCGGCTTCGCGTGGCGCCGCATCCGGCGCCGGCTGGGCCCCGCGCGGGCCTGACCGACGACCAGCGGCGTCGCTATGCTCGCGCCCTTGGGGAGTCGACTGCGGTGAATCCCGCTCACAGCGCCGGATCGCGGCGTCGACACCGCTACCTTGTCCCCGCTTCGCTGTTCAAGCCCGTGCGGTACCCACCACCATGGCCAACGGACTCGTAAGGGAGCTCAGGGACGTCGCGCCCCGCGACGGCGCGGCCGGGCTCCCGGTCCGCGACGCGAGGGCCGCCGAGCGGCTCGTGCGCGGTCCGCTCCTGCGCTTCGAGGTGATGCGCCGGCTGCTGCGCGTGGCGCTCCTGTTCGCGATCGACGTGGGCGCGATCCTGCTGGCGATCTGGACCGCGCTCGAGCTGAAGCTGCTGGTGCGCGGCCACTCCGACCTGGCGCTCGCCTGGGGCCAGACCAAGACCCACGCGCCGCTCGCCTGCCTCGTCACCGTGCTGCTGTTCGCGCGCTCCGGCCTCTACGGCGACCGCGCCGTACGCCCGGGGTTCGCGCGCGTGGTCGCGTCGCTCTTCCAGGTGACGCTGCTGATCCTGGTGTTCACGATCGTCCAGGGCCAGGAGTTCTCCTCGTACTACATCTTCTACGGCAGCCTGCTCTTCGCGCTCGTTTACGTGTCCGGGCTGCGCCACGCCTTCGACCGAGCCAGCGGCGCGCTCCTGCGCGCGTCGGGCTACCGCCGCCGGGCCGTGCTCGTGGGCAGCGGCCCGCAGATCGAGGCCGTGGCCCACGCGCTCGCCGCGGGCGGGAACAGCGAGCTCGAGCCGATCGGGTTCGTCTCGCTCACGCCGCTGCCGGAGAACGGGCTGAAGGACCTCGGACCGCTCGACGAGCTCGAGCAGCGCTTCGAGACGACGGACATCGACGAGGTGCTGATCGCCGACCCCGCGTTTCCGGAGGAGCTGGCCGTGGACCTCGTGGACCGCTGCCACCGCCACGGCGTGCGCGTCCGCGTGGCGCCGTCCACGATGGAGATCCTGATGGACCGGGTCGAGTTCGTGCCCGGCCAGACGGTGCCCCTCTTCGAGCTGAAGCCGCCGGTGTTCGAGGGCGTCGACTTCGTCGTCAAGCGCACCTTCGACATGGTCGTGGCGGGGCTCGTGGTCGTCGTGCTGGCGCCCGTCATGCTCGTGGTCGCGCTCGCGATCAAGCTCACCTCGCGCGGCCCGGTCATCTACCGGTCCTCGCGCCCCGGCATCGGCGGCATGCCGTTCGCCTGCTTCAAGTTCAGGACGATGTACGGGGACGCGGACGCGCGCCAGGCCGATCTCGAGCCGAGCAATGAGAAGGGCGGCGCGATCTTCAAGATCCGCAACGACCCGCGCGTCACGCCGATCGGGCGCTTCCTGCGGCGCTGGTCGATAGACGAGATGCCGCAGCTCTTCAACGTGCTGCGCGGCCAGATGTCGCTCGTCGGCCCGCGGC